>NZ_SPQR01000006.1 GCF_004766055.1 Desulfosporosinus sp. Sb-LF
TCTACCGAAGGATATCGCCGGAAAGATCAGAGAAATTGTAGAAAACGCTGTCGGACATATGCCAGGCGAAGACGAGTAACCAAGATTATTGGGCTACCTGCTTTTGCAGGTAGCCACTAGTTATGTAAGGAGGGAGAGAAATGTCACTAGTATTAGGAATCGATACTGGAGGAACATATACTGATGGTGTGGTCGTGGAGCTCAGGAGCAAACAGATATTGAAGAAGGCCAAAGCATTAACTACTCGTGAGGATCTATCGATTGGCATTCGAAATTGCATCTCTAATTTAGACTTTGAAGATTTTAAGAATATCAGTGCGGTTTCACTATCAACCACATTGGCAACCAATGCAATCGTAGAAGGTCGCGGGTGTGAGGTAGGGCTTTTGATGATTGGCTATAAACCCATAGAGTCATTGCCAGTGAAACATTACCACGTTCTGCAAGGTGGACACAATATTAAAGGGTATCCCAACGCAGAACTAGATCTAGAAAAGACCCGCCAAGCTATTTACGAACTTAAAGGAAAAGTAGATGCTATAGCTATTTCGGGATATCTTAGCGTAAGGAATCCAGAACATGAAATTGCTGTCATGGGTATGGTCAATGAAATCCTGGATCTTCCAGTGGTGTGTGCTCACCAGTTAACGACTTCTTTAGGATTCCATGAAAGAACAGTTACGGCAGTCCTCAATGCGCGCTTAATTCCGATTATTACTGACTTAATTGAGTCTGTTAAAAAAGTACTTGATGAAAAAGGAATACAAGCTCCCATCATGGTTGTTAAAGGTGACGGATGTATGATGGGCGAAGCTTTAGCCCGCGAAAAACCAATCGAAACTATTCTCTCGGGTCCCGCTTCCAGTATCATAGGAGGGACTTTTCTTACTAAGACTTCTGAGGCCCTTGTACTCGATATGGGAGGAACTACGACTGATATCGCAATTCTCAAAAACGGAGTGCCCAGGATCAACCAAGAAGGAGCAACAGTCGGTGGCTGGCTTACACGTGTCCAGGCTGCACAAATCTATACGTACGGTCTAGGGGGCGATAGCTATATCCAAATCCACAAAGACGGCGAAATTCAGGTAGGCCCCCAAAGGGTATGGCCTTTGTCCGTGGTTGCGTACCAATATCCTTATTTGGTCGATGAATTGAAGATGAACTTTGAAAAGACCTACGATCTTATGTTTGCCCAAGCAACGGATTGTTTCATGTTCCTAAAACAAGCTACATTTGAAGTGTTAAATGACCTAGAAAAAAGAGTCGTCGAAATTCTTCAAACTGGTCCAAGAAGTTTATATTATCTGACACAAAGAATGAATCTTGATCCTAATCTTCTAAATTTGCAACATCTCGTTAATTTGGGGGTATTAGCCAGAATATCGCTCACACCCACGGACATTCTGCATGCCAAAGGGACTTATAACCAATGGAACCGGGAAGCAGCGGAAATAGGAGTAAAAATCTTAGCAAGTCGGATGAGAAAAAGCCCAGATGAGTTCATTCAACTTACATCAGAAAAGATAATCAATGACCTTTGCATTACCTGCCTTCAGAGCCTTGTGGGCTGCGATGAGCAAAGCATTAGGATAAAAAACACACCCGAAGTTATGTATTTCATAAAAAAGGCCTTATCACCCAAACAAGGTCAAGAGTTTGACTGTTCCTTTAAAATGAATATGCCAATTGTTGGCATCGGGGCTCCGGTTCGGGCTTGGTTGCCAGATGTGGCTGAGAAAATGAATACCTGTTTGATTATTCCGGAGCATGCTGAAGTGGCCAACGCTATTGGGGCTGCCACCGGCAAGATCATGGAAACTGTAAAGGTATTGATTAAGCCTGGCGAAAAAGATGGAACCTATTTGATGCATGCCCCCTGGGAACGCAAGATGTTCGAGAACCTAGGAGATGCAGTAGCCTATGCATTGGACGAAGCGAAGATAAGGGCAGAACTTGCAGCAAGAAAAGCAGGAGCAAAAGAATATGAGTTAGTAGTGAACCATGAGGATAGATATGCGCAAGTCGGTATGATAGAAAACGATATCTATATGGAATCACTCATTGAAATAACCGCCGTAGAACGTCCGGAGTGGGAACGGGAAGAGATAAAAGAGAAATTCTTTTTGGATACTGTGGGATTCTAGTGTTTTTCAAATGACTTTTATAAAGGAAGGAGATGCCTGATGAATAAGGTTGTTCTGGACAATATTCCCTGTGAAATTGATTTTAAAGAGCTTCAAGAAAAGTTACGTATTAATGAAGAAAGTGATTGTTTAGTTGAAATAAAAATGATGGCTGCTGAAGCTCAGTTACTCGCAAGACCTAAAGTAGTCTATAAAAACGCAAAGATTGAAGCGAAAGGAGATAACTTTGTTGTTATCGATGGAATCAAGTTTACCAGTCGTGTTCTACGGGTTAACCTGGAGGAGGCTTTAGAGGTCTTTCCATATGTTGTTACCTGCGGGACTGAGTTGGAAGACTGGTCTAAACAATTTGAGGATGTTTTTACAATCTTTTGTGCTGATACGATTAAGGAAATGGTACTGCGTTTAGCTTTTCAAACGTTTGAAGCACATCTAGATAAAGAGTTTGGATTGGGGCATGCTGTCGAAATGAATCCGGGTTCATTGTCTGATTGGCCAATCAATGAGCAAATACATCTATTTGAACTATTAGGTAATGTAAAAGAGTTAATCGGGGTTCAACTGACTGACAGTTACCTTATGCTTCCGATTAAGAGTATTTCAGGGATTCGTTTTCCAAAAGAAGGTACATTTGAAAACTGCCAATTGTGTCCTCGAGAGAAGTGCCCTAGCAGAAAAGCACTCTTTGATAAGGAATACGCAGAGAGTTATAAAATCCATTAATGGAAATCAAATACTATATCAAAGAAGGTTATGGAGATAGCCGCTTCTTCCGCTATGGAAGGGGCGGCTTAATTTAATCCCGCGTATTATGCGCCAATGCACGGCTAGAAAAAATAGCGACACCCTATTCTTGGGTATACACTGCTGGTATACTATGGCATAATACATATGAACAAATATCATTTTAATATCCAACTTTTTATATAATCTTACGCGTTGTAGTTCTCTTTAGAGATTTTATGAGATTAAGAAAATCCAATAAAAACTATAAGCTATTAAATGATTAACGACGAAGTTGAGTGGCTGTAGACTATGGAGAAGAAAATAATGAATAATGTTTTAGAAGGCAAAATGGGTAGGTTGGGGATTATGGGCGGAACTTTTGACCCAATTCATTACGGGCATCTGGTTGCCGCAGAAATGGCGCGAGTTGAATTTCATCTAGACAAAGTGTTATTTATTCCGACTGGAAATCCGCCCCATAAAATTGGAAGAGACGTCTCAGCTGCAGAGTTACGTTATGAGATGGTTGAGCGCGCTATTCAGGATAATCCTGCTTTTGAGCTATCTGCTCTTGAAATTAAGAGAAACGGGCCTTCCTATACGGTTGATACGTTACGCGTTTTACGCCGCACTTGGCCGGATTATGAACTTTATTTTATCACGGGTTCAGATGCTCTTCTGGAGATCTTTTCCTGGCGCGATGCCGAGGAAGTTCTCACGTTGATTCAATTTATTGGCGCAGCACGTCCGGGGTTTGACGCAAGCGATTTTCTTTTGAAGGTTCAAGAAGACAACCCTGAAACCCAGGGGAGGATTCACTCTTTGGAAGTTCCCGCCTTAGCGATTTCTTCAACAGACATTCGAACAAGAGTCGGACGTGGTGAACCCATTCGTTATCTTTTGCCTGAGCCAGTGCGTCTTTTTATTCAACAACGTGGGCTGTATTCGCAGGAGGAATTGTCTCATCATGATTAATTCTCTGTAATTATCATCAACTAGTTCGCATACTCTGCCTGGATTTGATCATACTAAAAACGATCAGTGAATCAATTCAGGACAAGAGGTGACAGTTCTAATGACAACTACTCTTTATGTTGGAAATCTTCCTTGGAATACTACAGCAGATGAACTTGGTGAATTCTTTGGTGGATATGGTCAGGTTGAAAGCAGTCGGATTATTACCGATCGAGAAACGGGTCGCTCCCGTGGGTTTGGTTTTATCGAAGTCGAAGAAGGGGACGCAGCACGCATTGCACAAGAGCTTAATGGCAAAGATTTCGGTGGACGGCCATTGACGGTGAACGAAGCGAAACCAAAACAAATGTAAAAGCCCTGCGGATTGTTGTACAGGAGATCCTCTGACATGCTTGTGGGGGGTCTCCTGTTCGTTGTAGAGAGGAAGTTTCTTAGCATCCTACGGCGGTATGTGTTCGTTTGGGGTAAGCGCCTTCGGCGATAGTCTCCACCGGAGACTATCGTGATCGCACTCGCTTCATCGCTATTCCCTTGACGATTAATCTAAAACGCAAAACCTATGGTCTGTTCTGCATGCCCGTCGCTCCTTGCCATCCTTGGCACCGCGGCATCAGTCCATCTCGGCATCTTGCCATCCATGGCGATGCTCTAACCTCAAACGTCCTGTTTGAGTCATGGACAAGTCCCGTTGCGTTTCTTAACGATTAATCGTCTGCGCTCATTGACGCGATTCCGCTCACCGTGCTTCACTAAGCTAAGAAACTTCCTCTAGCTTGGGTCGACGGGGCTTGGTTGACGGTTGGGCTGTTTACGTCTTTGACGCAAAAGCACTTTGCGTGCTTTTTAGGTGAATGAAGGGCTTTCCTATTCCGAAAGGATTTAGCTTTTTCAAGAATCGTTTACTAATCTCGAAGGTCTTGTTTGTGTCTTAGCCAAGTGACCCGGGAATTGTATAGAGTGTTCGATTCTCTTCTCTTTACAACGGAATCGATTAATTGATAGAATATAAAGTATAATAAGAGATTAGGGATAGGAGAAGTGGCAAAGATATAGATATGAGACAAAAGGATAAAAAAGATAAGAGATATAAAGAGGAGCGGGAGATACGTGATATTGCAGGTTGATGAGATGATGAATTTAGCGGTTCGTGTTCTTTCGGAGGAACGATTGATACATACGTTGGGTGTTGCTGATTGGGCGGATGAGTTGGCCAGGCATCATGGTTTGGATCCGATTAAAGCGCGTTGTGCTGGATTGGTGCACGATTTGGCAAAGGAAATGCCCATTAAGGATCAGTTAGGGTTGGCACGACGGTGGGATTTACTTTGTTATACTGAAGATGAACAAAATCCGTATGTTTTACATGGTCCTGTTGCGGCTTATTGGTTGGAACATTTTTATGGGCTGGAAGATGCTGACGTTTTAGCGGCGGTTGCGAATCATACGTTGGGGAGACCGGAAATGTCCTTGTTAGAGATGCTTATTTACAGTGCGGATTTAACGGAATCTAATCGTGATTTTCCAAAAGTGGACAATTTGCGTCAATCCTTGTATGATGATTTAGAAAAGGGTACATTAGACTGTGTTAAACACACTTTAATATATTTGAAAGAAGGCAAACGCCCGATTCATCCCTTAACTCAATTAACCTATGATGATTTGCAAAGGAGGATAAATTTTGGAACTTGATCAAAAAATGCTTAAAAATGTGGTTAGTTTTGTCGAGGACAAAAAAGGTGGAGATATTACTTTTTTGGATGTAAGGAGTATTTCGGCAATCACTGATTACTGCTTGATTGTAACTGGGAATTCAACCACTCAGGTTAAAGCAATCACGAACTATTTGGAGGAAAAGTTGCCGGATATCGGTGTACCGGTTGCTCATCTTGAAGGATTACCCGATGCTAAATGGGTTTTGATGGATTGTGGTGGAGACTTAGTCATTCATGTGATGACTCCAGAGCAACGTGAATTTTATCAACTGGAGCGCCTTTGGAAGGATGCCGGAGTTGTCTCATTCGATTCTGTCGAAGTTTAGAAGCAAGCCAGCTAAATTAACGAAACTAACCAAAACAAACACGTAAAAGCAACGATAGGGAGTAGTACTTAGGAATCCTCACTTAGAGAGGCGGCGGAAGGTGCAAGCCGTTGTAGGAGACTTGGGGAACTCACCCTGGAGCTGTGTTCAGGTTGCAATGAACACCGGTGCGAACCGTTAAGATCGTTTGAGCACTTATAAAATTGGGTGGTACCACGGGAGCACGTCTCTCGTCCCTTTAGGGACGGGAGATTTTTTAATGTAAGGAAAGTGTGTGGCATTGCGTTAGCTATGTCCGCTGTATATAGTAGTGATGTAATTTTCTCGGGCTCCATTTATGAAATTCGTTTAGAAAGTCAAGTTTGTGTGAAGTAGTTGACTCTTTAGCATCTGAGGCTTGTTGTTAGCTAAGTTTCTTTATAATTAAGGGGGAAGGGTTTATGCAAGAAAAGTATTCGTTTTCCGAGATCGAACCAAAGTGGCAGAAACATTGGGTTGAAAACAAAGATTATAAGACGGAGGAAAATTCCTCTAAGAAAAAGTATTATGCCTTGGCCATGTTTCCTTATCCTTCGGGAGATTTGCACATGGGTCATGTCCGTAATTACTCGATCGCCGATGTTATCGCTCGCTATAAACGGATGCAAGGATATAATGTCCTTCATCCGATCGGTTGGGATTCGTTTGGCTTACCTGCGGAAAATGCGGCGATCAAGCATCAAACTCCACCGGCAGACTGGACTTGGAAAAATATCGCTAACATGCGGCGTCAACTTAAAGAGATGGGAATTTCTTATGACTGGGATCGGGAGATGGCAACCTGCCATCCTGGCTATTATAAATGGACGCAGTGGTTGTTTTTAGAGTTTTACAAACACGGATTGGTTTATAAGAAGAAGGCTGCGGTGAACTGGTGTCCTTCATGTGCCACGGTACTTGCCAATGAGCAAGTTGTCGATGGAGGGTGCGAACGCTGTAACACCTTAGTGACGAAGAAAAACCTGGAACAGTGGTTCTTCAAAATCACGGATTATGCGGATGTTTTGCTTCAAGATTTGGACAAGCTGACTGGTTGGCCTGAAAAGGTGAAAACCATGCAGCGTAACTGGATTGGTCGTTCTGAAGGGGTGGAGGTACAATTCCCTTTGGATGAACGCCAGGATAAGATTACGGTATACACTACACGGGTTGACACCCTTTACGGGGTGAGTTATGTAGTTTTAGCTCCTGAACATCCGCTCGTTAAAGAGCTTGTGGAAGGCACGGACTACGAGAAGGATGTGCTGGCATTCATTGAGAAGATGAATGGTCTCAATGAAATTGCGCGGACTTCAACGGAGGCAGAAAAAGAAGGGTTATTCATCGGGGCGTATTGCGTTAATCCGATCAATGGACAGAAAGTCCCGATTTGGATTGCTAACTATGTTCTTCTCGAATACGGAACGGGTGCGGTCATGGGCGTACCGGCTCACGACGAACGGGACTTTGAATATGCAACGAAGTATGGTCTAACGATTAAAACCGTTATTATGCCAGCGGGCAGTGCGCCGGAAGATAAAGATCAACCGCTAGAGGCTGCTTTTACAGGAGAAGGGTTCATGGTTAATTCTGATTCCTTTGATGGTCTGGACAATGAAGAGGGCTGGGACCGGATTGCAGATGAAGTGGAGCGCCGAGGCATGGGTGAACGGAAAGTAAATTTCCGTTTGCGTGACTGGCTTATTTCCCGTCAACGTTATTGGGGAGCACCTATTCCGATCGTTTATTGTGAATCTTGTGGAACAGTCCTGGTTCCTGAAGAACAGTTGCCAGTAATGCTCCCTGCGGACGTTGTCTTTAAAGCTGGAGAAAATCCCTTAGCGACCTCTTCTGCCTTCACTGATACAATTTGCCCACAGTGTGGAGGTCCTGCTCGACGTGAGACGGATACGATGGATACGTTTGTTTGTTCCTCGTGGTATTATCTCCGCTATACAGATCCCCGTAACTCGGAGGCAGTTTTTTCTAAATCGGCTGTGGATCAATGGATGAATGTGGATCAATACGTTGGTGGTGTGGAGCATGCAATCCTTCACCTTCTTTACTCGCGCTTCTTTACTAAAGCTTTACGGGATTTTGGATATTTACAAGCTGATGAACCGTTCCAAAACTTGCTTACGCAGGGGATGGTTTGCATGGATGGATCTAAAATGTCCAAATCCAAAGGGAATATTGTCAGCCCAGAGTTGATTATTGGTAAATATGGTGCTGACACGGCACGATTATTCATCCTGTTCGCAGCTCCACCTGAGAGGGACTTGGAGTGGAGTGACCAAGGAGTTGAAGGGTGTTACCGTTTCCTTAATCGCATCTGGCGCTTAGTCGCTCAATATGAGCCCATCATAAAGGAACTCCAAACTCAACCATCCGACTCCAATAATGAAATGAGCGGATGGGGGCACTTGGATGCACCAGGGAAAGCATTACGCCGCCACACCCATTTGGCGATTCAAAGGGTCACAATAGACCTTGGGACGCGCTTAAACTTTAACACGGCGATCAGTACTATTATGGAATGGGTTAACGCTTTGTACCTCTATAAGGAGCAGCCTACGGCGGATGCCGCGGTCGGTCGTGAAGCAGTCGAAGCAATTCTATTACTCCTTGCTCCAATTGCTCCGCATATCACAGAAGAGCTTTGGAGGGAGCTTGGGCACTCAGAGAGCATCCACAAACAACCCTGGCCTGAAGTGGACGAAGCCGCTCTCGTACAAGACGAAGTGACAGTTGTTCTTCAAGTGAACGGAAAAGTTCGTGACCGAATTCAAGTGTCTGCAGAAATCTCAGCAGCCGAGTTGGAAAAAATGGTGCTTTCTCAGCCCAAAGTCAGTGAATGGATTCAGGGAAAGTCGATTGTCAAAGTCATTACGGTTCCGGGTAAACTGGTTAACATAGTTGTCAAGTAAATAGGTATTATAGGAAAAGGGTAAGTTTGCATCGGCGAGCTTACCCTTTTTCATTTGAGGAATGATGAGCTTGTAAGAATGGTTGGCCAGGTTTGGAATATAGTATTAATAGATCTGGTTTGGAAATGGGTCGTCAGGTTGAAGAAAATTAGTAGGATCTGGAATATACTATCAAAAGAGCGGCAGAAAAGGGAGTGTAATATTTTGCAAAAGGTATATGTACTCGATTCCAGTGTATTGCTGCATGACCCTTACGCAATCTTTAATTTTCAGGATAATGATGTTGTTATTCCCTATGTAGTGTTGGAGGAAATTGAAAGTAAGAAACGTCTTTTAGAAAATGTCGGTAGAGCTGCTCGAGAGGCTATCCGGCATCTTGATCGCTTAAGAGAAAAAGGTCAACTCTCTTTGGGCGTCCCCTCCCCAAATGGAGGAAAAATCAGGATCGAGCTCAATCATTACTCAAATGGAGTCTTGCCAGTAAACTCAGACGTGACATTGCCAGACAATCGAATTTTAGCGGTCACTTTGAATTTAGCACAGGAAGAACAGCGCGCCGTTATATTGGTTACCAAAGATATTGCTATGCGTGTTAAAGCGGATGCTTTGGGAATTTTAACAGAAGATTACTATAATGATAAAGTGATTTTGCCCCCGATTTTGGACGAGATCGTAATATTGCCAATGGAGGATGCCGAGGTCGCTACCCTTTATCAAAATAAATCAATACCCTTACAGACACCCATGTCACCGAACCGCTGTACAAAAGCAGTTTTGAGTGATAATAGTGTCCTTCCTCTTATTTCGTCTTCGGATGGGAAAAAATTAATTTATAACATCGGCAAAAGGCTTGCTCCGTGGGATATTAGACCCAAGAATCCGGAGCAGTCATGGGCTTTAGAAATGCTCAACAATCCGGAGATCACGTTGGTCAATTTGATGGGTCCGGCAGGAACCGGGAAGACGTTGCTTGCCTTAGCTAGTGGTTTGGAACAAACAGTTCATGGAGAATTATATATTAGAATGCTTTGTGCGCGACCGATTGTTCCTTTTGGTAAAGATATTGGGTTTCTACCTGGGGAGAAGGATCAGAAGGTTCGCCCGTATATGCAACCGATTTATGATAATCTTGAGTATTTACTTCGTTCTAAGCGAGAGAAAGAGCGCGAGAGAGGTAGCGAATCGATCGTTGACAGTGCCATTGATCTGCTCATCAAAAAGAGGCAACTGGAAATAGAGGTACTCACTTATATTCGGGGTCGCAGTATTCCTAATCAATTCATCATTATTGATGAGGCTCAAAACCTTTCGGCACATGAAGTAAAGACGATTATCACCCGAGCTGGCGAAGGAACGAAGATTGTACTTTGTGGAGATCCTGATCAAATTGATCATCCATATCTGGATAAGGAGAGTAACGGTCTTGCCCATCTAGCCTCGCGGTTAAATGGTCAATCTTTCTATGGTCAGGTACGACTGATTAGCGGGGAGCGAAGCGAACTTGCTACAAGGGCTGCGAGTTTGTTATAGAGGGGACTTGTGTGAGGGACTTGTGTGACACAGCGCTCGGTGCCTACGACGCAGAGCAAACTAACCGTTCAAGCGACCGGCTTTGGGGAGCGGGGTTCCCGCCAAAAGCGCCGTCCTTGGCGCATTGGCGGCAGTGCACGTCCTGTGCACTGCCCCGTGGCTGGGGTCGGTCGCTTGAACGGAAGTTTGCTGGGCTGCTTACGTAAAGACGTCGCGCTAGTGTCACACTGCGTCCTGGGCTTGGGTCGGGAGGACGTGGGGGGACGAAGGACGGACGGGAGATGGACCATTCGGGTGGACGGCACATTTCATGTGCGCCGTCTGGTGCGGGTAGGGGGACTTGTGTGACACAGTGCTCGGTGCTTACGACGCAGAGCAAACTAACCGTTCAAGCTCCAGGCTTGTGGGAGCGGGGTGCCCGCCAGATGAGCCGTCCCTGGCTCACTGGCGGCAGCGCACGTCCTGTGCACTGCCCTGTATCTGGGGTCGAGTCGCTTGAACGGAAGTTTGCTAGGCTGCTTACGTAAAGACGTCGCGCTAGTGTCACACTGCGTCCCGGGCTTGGGGCAGGAGGACGTGGGGGGACGAAGGACGGATGGGAGAGGGACCATTTGGGTGGACGGCACATTTCATGTGCACCGTCTGGTGCGGGTAGGGGGACTTGTGTGACACAGTGCTCGGTGCTTACGACGCAGCAAACTAACCGTTCAAGATCCCGGCTTTGGGGGACGGGGTGCCCGCCAGATGAATAAGTGATCTAAGAAAGCAACTGAAAGATAGATCGAAAGAATAGATGCAGTTGAGAAAATTAAAAACCAATTTGTATTATAAAAGTAAATAATATGAAGCTTATAGGAAAAATAATTAACAACGTAGATTGCTAGAATAATCATGGACTTCAACAGACGTTTCAGTTTTGAAAAATAGATAAATACCATGATAGTTGCTACAAACAAATAATATAATAATGCTAGTACGTAGGGACTTCGTATAGGATCAGGAATGAAATTTCTTGAGTAATTTTGATATCCAGATAGAATAAAACCCCATAATAGGGTAACTACATCCAGAGGAAACAATCCTAAAATTATGTAAAGATAGTACCTAAGTGGTCTAATACCGTTTAAGCTTTTTAAGTAATTCCGTTTCGCCCACCAGAAGAATATAATCAACCCAATAACAGTCATCCATGTTCGGTACCAATTATGAGAATAGATACCTAAAGCCAGAAACAATTCTTCAATCAAACCGTATAATCCAGACAATAGAAAAATCCAATAATACTCCAAATTAAATACGGCAACTAAGAGGGCTGTTGCTGCTACTGTGAACTGTGAGAAAAGGTTTCCAGCAAGAACATCATCGAAAGGTGAGGTAAGAATAATCATGGGGTAGTAATTATAGGCTTTAAATATAATAAGTATCATGGTTTCGAAAAAAAGAACCAACCCTACCAAAGTCAAATAAAAGGCAAAAGCAAGTTTCCGCCTTTTGGCTTTGATAATTGAAACTATTACTTCAATAACGGTTGAAATCCCTAGTAGCACATACCAAATTGTATTAGTCCAGAAAAGGTTCATTTAATACTTCCCTTTACTACAAAATAAAAAACCGGACCCGTCTGTCCGATGGTTATATTTTATCCCATAAGCCGTATTCCATTCACAACAATGTTCTACCTGTAAATTAATATAATCAACAATTAAACGGTACCAGTAAAAGCAAATGGCGCCCTTATTTTGTTTCCGTCTGTGATACTTTGGCGAGGTATCACCTTCATCGAGTCGATGATTTCGAGGTAACCTATTATTAAAACTACTCAATCCGACAGGATAAACGGGATTTCGCAGCAGGAAAAAGAAGGAATAGAGCGAAATCAGACTTAAGATTAGGTGAAACTCATAATTTTCAAGTAGGTTTAAAGGCGGTACTGCGAATGGAACGTAAGTTGCGCTATGTTTGGTGGTTTGTGATCGTGGGTTTTGTGGTTTTTGCCATTTGGAGGCTCTTTCTACCTCATGGTTCCAATGCTTATCTTCAGAAAACAGCTTCAAACCGAGAGATTGTCGTTTACGTAACTGGTGCAGTTGAGAAACCGGGACTGGTTCATTTAAATTCAGATGCACGCTTGGATGATGCCCTAAAGCAGGTATCTCCGTTGCAAGAGGCTAACCTTGAGAGTATGAATCCTGCGGAAAAACTTAAGGATGGACAGAAGGTATCTGTGCCGTACAAGAGCCCCCCTCTTGCTCAAGGGTCTGCGGTTATTGGTAATCCGAATTCGGCGGGTGTTAGTCCTGCTTCACAATCTGTTCCAACTCCTGCAGCCAGCCCAACGACGGCTGCTAATCCTGCATCGGTTGCTGTACCAACACCCAGCGGAGGAAAGATTAACATTAATACTGCTGGCGCGGCTGAGCTGGACAAGCTCTCGGGGGTTGGTCCGGCATTGGCGGAACGGATTCTTCAATATCGAGCAGAACATGGGTTGTTTGCCAGGGCTGAGGACTTGAAAAACGTTTCAGGGATTGGGGACAAAACGTATGAGAAGATGGCTGCACAAGTGACGGTTAGCCCATGAAAGATCCCTGGATAGGACGAGCGGTGGCCCTTCTGGTCGGTGGGCTTTGTGGTGCATATTTACCGGAAGAAGTACGTTTTTTTGTTTTCGGGATTCTGGTCATGCTCGGGGTACGCTTTGTATTTTGGCGACCCCGTGATTTTTTTGGCCGAGTGTTTCGCCCTGAGATTCTTTTGCTTGGAGTAAGCCTCTTGGTTGGCTTTGCATATGGGGCTTTAGCGGAGCGCACATTGCCAGAGCCTCTTATCTTGGACCATGTCGATATTATAGGTCAAATCAAAGACTGGAGTAGTTCTGAGGATAAGCTCGTGGGGGTTCTGCGTGTTGAGCAAGGTGAAGGCGGCGCGACGAAAAGTAGTGGGGATTCTTCTGCTAATTCTGGGCAAGAGCTAAAAGGTCAGACATATCGCCTGACGGTTTATGCTGATAAATTGGGTCAGATACCAGGGGAGTGGAAGCGAGTTCAGCCTGGGGATCGCATTAGTTTTCAAGCGCACTTGGAACGGCCGAAACCTCTTGGCACACCTGGTGCGTTTGATCTGCGGCTTTACGACGGAGTGAGGGGTTTAAGTGGTTCAATAAGCGCACAAGGGGGTGTGGTACTTCTTTCAGCGGGGGAGCCTAGTTTGACCTGGAAAATTCGCCAACAGGTTAGAAATCAGCTTCAGCCCTGGGAGCCGGAAGATACGGGAGTCTTAGAGGGCATTTTCTTCGGAGATTCTAGTCGTATTCCGGAGTTGGTTCAAGAACGCTACAAAGTGACAGGCGTGCTGCACGTCTTTGCAGCTTCGGGATCCAATGTGGCCTTTGTGCTGGGGCTGTCTTGGCTGCTCCTGAGTTTTTTGCCGCAACAACTAAGGATTGGCGGAACAATCTTGATCCTTTTGCTTTATGCGGCACTTTGTGGGGGGAATGCTCCGATTGTCAGAGCGACTATTCTGGGAATCGCTGTTCTGCTTGGGCGTTTGGGGCGGGGAAAAGTGGCTACGCTGCGTTGGCTGTTCTTTGCCGCAGTATTGCTGTTTGCTCAGAATCCCTTAATAATTCAGGACCTTGGATTTCAGCTTTCCTTTGCCGCTACCTGGGGGATTGTTGTACTAACCCCTTGGATTCTTAAGGGAAAGTGGCTTGAACACATCCCAGCTCTTGTTCGTTTTGCTGTTGCTGGTACACTGGCAGCGCAAGTAGCCACCCTTCCCCTTTTGATCTCTGCCTTTCATCGATTATCGTTGATCGGATTTTTTGCGAATGTCTTTATCCTTTTTATCTTAGGTAGTGTGCTGGAAGTGGGGCTCATCGGGGTTTGCCTCTCTTTCTCAGGGGTGTTGTCTGCCCCGCTTTTTCAGGTGAGTTTATGGCTGCTAGGCGGGACGAATGCTATTCTGAAAATGTTGGCTGAATTACCCTACGCCGATGTTTGGGTTATTAACCCGGGGTCCCTCTTCTGGTTAATTTGGTACGGTGGACTTGGAACTGTCCTCTGGGGGCGTAAACGCGTAATTTTTATAGCAAAGGGGAGGTTCCTTCGGCTTAGAAGAGGGTTGAAAACATTCGCCGCGGAGATTATTGAACGATGTCCTTGGGGAATTTGTCGACCATTGCTGTGTTTGAAGGCGAAAATGCCGTTTTGGCTAATAGGCAAAAATGGATTACCGGTTCGCTTTGCCGGTATAATGCTGATTGTTCTCTCCCTGTGGAGTCCTTGGAATTCGCGGAATGATTTAGAAGTGACCATGATCGATGTGGGTCAAGGAGATTCAATCTTAATTCGGACGCCTAAGAACCATGCTATATTGCTTGATGCAGGACCACGTAGCGAACGGTTTGATGCCGGGGAGCGAATTGTTCTTCCTTACTTATTGCGAAGCGGAATTGGACATTTGGATGCAGTACTGATCACCCATGAACATCAGGATCATATCGGGGGAGTCCGGGCAGTAGTGGCTAATATCCCGACAGATTGGGTAGGGGTACCTGCAGTGGGGGACCGATTGAAAAGTGAGGAATGGAAGGTAGGTCTTCCCTTCGAGCTAACTAATCAGGCTGATCGGTTACGAATGCTTCAGTTGGGAGATCGGATCGATCTTGATTCGGGGGCTTGGCTTGATGTGGTAGGTCCACATCAGGTGCTCGAAGGGACGCATTCAGATCAGAATAACAATTCCTTGGTACTAAAGCTTAACTATTTAGGGCAAAGCATTTTGCTGACGGCAGATATGGAGCAAGAAGAAATGACCGACATCGCTGAAACGGGTGTGGATTTAGAGACTAACATTTTTAAAGAGCCGCATCATGGGAGTCGGTTTTCCCTTGTTCGGCCTTGGTTAGATGCTATTCATCCTCAAGCTGTATGGATCTCTGTAGGGAAAAACACGTTTGGCCATCCTTCGTTAGAAGTATTGCAGTATTGGGAAGATCGACACATTCCAGTTTATCGGACAGATGAACACGGAACCCTACGGCTTCTGTTGGGCAAACGCGGAGTGGAAATCATTCCTGGTCGGTAATGTAGATAATGAGGAAATTTCAAGTTTATTTCCAAAAATTATTGTATAGATGTATAAAAAGGAAGAGTTGGGCAACAATAACAAGGAACATCTCTTTTCTCCTCCTCTTTCTTTTGCCCCTTCACGATCTCAGGAACGTGGAGGGCTTTTTTTATGTATTGCTTCCATGGCGTTTGCAAATGGCATCAGGAGGAATAAAATAGCGCTCTGGCTTTTTTGAGGAGTGTCCTTTAAAATGGGTACTGGGGGTGTTTGAGATGCGTGAAATTGAACGAATTAAGGAAAACGTAACAAGGGGGAAAATACCGGCTGTTCATTTGTGGTATGGAGAGGATCGCTTCTTAATTCAAGAGGCATTAAAAGTCCTTAAGTCGTTCTATTTCATGACGGACCCTTCCGGAAGCGGAATCGAAGTTGTTTCCGCAAAGGAGTTGTCTCCAGCAACCATTTTAGAACGGGCCAATACGATGTCCTTCTTTGCGAATCGTCTCCTGATCGTTGAAGAGGTGCCCTATTTTCAGGACGGTCAGGGGGCCGACTTGGAACTATTCTTGGATTATTTCTCCAACCCTAACCCTGCTACCAGTCTCCTTTTCATTGCTGAAAGTGTGCACAGGGGAAGAAAATTTTATAAAGCGCTTGACCGTACTGGAGAGATCGTGGAATTCTGCGCGCCGAAACGATCGCAGGATTGGCTTGCCTGGGTTCAGTCGGAATTAAAGGCACGAGGGAAAACGATGGACGCTCAGGTTATGTCTCAATTTATTGAATGGGCAGGACATCATACCGGCGTTTTAAGCCAGGAATTAGATAAGCTCGTGATTTATTCTCAGGATCGCCAAAAAATAACGGAAGAAGACATTAAAGCCATTACAACCCGTACGATTGAGGCAAGCGTCTTTGATCTTTTGGATGCTGTGGCAGGTCGGTCCTCTTCAAAAGCTTTGCAGACATTACATAAGGTGCTGCGTGAAGAGCATCCTTTGAAGGTTTTGACATTGCTGGTTCGTCAAGTACGGCTTCTTTTGGGTTGTAATGCCTTGCGAAAGCGTGGCGGGAATGTGGCAGAGGCTCCTTCTGCGCTAGGAATTTCACCCTATGAAGCACAAAAAGTCTGGCAACAATCTTTAAAGTTATCATCGGAAAAACTAGCTAAGGCGTTGACCGAGTGCTTGAAGACCGATTTGGCATTAAAGACTAGTGGCGGGGATCCGGGACTTTTGTTGGAGATGATGATTATAAGGTTTTGTGGGGAGGAAGGGGAGTCAGTTTATTAGCCCGTTCGCACACGCTGCATCGCTATTCGCTTGATGCTAAAGCTAAAACACAAAACCTATAGGCTATTCTTGCCGCATGCTATGCCATCCTTGGCACCGCGGCATCAGTCCATCTCGGCATCTTGCCATCCATGGCGATGCTCTAACCGGACGGTTCCGTGGCGCGGGTCTGGGATAGACGATACTGTCTCGTTCATATTTAAAAAAGGCCACAAAAAAAGAAAGCGCATTTTCGCTTTCTTTTTTTGTGGCCTTTTTACCCGACTTGGGCAAAATGCTTGCTGAATCTTCTCGTGAGACGAGATTTCTTGCGAGCTGCTAGGTTCTTATGAATCAAACCCTTGGAGGAGGCTTTATCCAAAGCACGAGTAGCCTTTTTCAAAGCGAGTTCAGCAGCCTCGGAATCCTTGCTGATTGATTCTTCAAAACGGCGTAGAATAGTCCGTAAGTAAGATTTAGCAGAGGCATTCTTAATCGTGCGAGCTTTTTCCAACTCAACCCTTTTGATCGCGGATTTAATGTTTGGCACTAATAGTCACCCCCTTTGGTTAAAATAATCCTTGAATTGTACACAAACTACATTTTAACATCAGGTTTGAAATTTATCAAGGGAATATAGGAAATAAATGATATAAATAAATTTTCCTATTTTGTTTACACTATGTTTGTATCTGAAAAACACTTTAGCAATGAAGTGAGAAATAAAAACGATGGGAGGTCTTTCAATGTTAGGGATGATTGTACGGTTTGTTGTTTCGGCTGTGGTATTACTTTTGGTAAGTTGGATTGTTCCTGGACTTCGGGTGGCTGGTTTTACTGGAGCTTTGATTGCTGCCGTAGTGATTGCTCTATTGGGCTATGCTATTGAAAAGGCGTTCGGAAACAAGATTTCGCGGATGGGACGGGGATCGGTTGGATTTATTACGGCTGCTGTGGTAATTTATTTTAGCCAATTTCTTATCCCAGGCTACATTTCAGTCTCCATTATTGGTGCTTTGTTAGCTTCCCTAGTCATTGGGATTGTGGATAGCTTTGTCCCAACGACACTCCGTTAGTATCTACCTAATCTCTTCGCCCTTTAACACATTTTAAACGAAAAATATCTTTTTTGTTCTACCTAGGACTTGTCCTTCATACTTCTTCTATAAGAGGAAGGGGGGGCAAGTCCTTTGTTACGAGAAGATTTTTATCATCGCCAAAAGAAACGTTTTAGAATTTGGAAATTTAAAGAATGGATAAGGGGATTTCTTCTGGGATGTGCAAGTCTTTTGATTATCATGGGATTGGTCTATGCTCTCAGAAGTGGGAGTTCCCGTCAATTGATCGGTTTTCTGGCGCAACAGTCGTTTCCGTTTGAAGCAATTTTAATGGAAGGAGCTCCGGGCTATTCCCAGCCGGAGCGCGCACGCGTGGATTTGACAAGGCATCAAGGCGCAGCAGTGGGTATGTTTTTATTAACGGGTGTCAATGTTTCTGATCCTCGAACATTTTTTTTAGGCTATTTTTCTCCACCTCCTCAAGGGCCTGTTTGGTTAGGGTGGGCTTACAATCCTAATGACCCAGAGTTTGAGGGTCCCATTCTTGAACCAATTGAGCCTCCAAAGCCAGAGGAGAACACGGCTGTGAATCCCCCAGTAGAACCAGATCCAGGGGCAAAGGGAGTTATTGTGGGGATTTATAATACTCATAACAGTGAAAGCTATGCTGGTGATGGAGGTCCAGAACGACGGCAGGGGGAAAACGGGGATGTCGTGACAGTAGGGGAAACGTTAAAGAAAGCTCTCGAACATAATGGTATCGGTGCAGCTCACTCATTGCAAAAACATGATGTTGTGGATTTCATGAAAGCCTACGGAGAGTCTGTGAAAACGGCGACCCAAATGACCAAGGATTATCCTTCTATGAAGGTTTTGATTGACGTTCATAGAGATGGATTCCCTCCGGGGGTTCCAAAGTCGACGACCACGATAAATGGACAAAAGGTCAGCCAGGTATTGGTTGTCATCGGCAAGAAGAATCCACATTGGCAAAAGAATGAGGCGTTAGCTAAAGAACTTATGGCTATAGCAGAAAAAAAATATCCTGGTCTCTTTTCGCCAAACATCAGTTATGCGGCAGATGCGCGGTATAATCAACATCTTTCTGACGGTGGGTTGTTATTGGAGTTTGGTAGCCAATTAAATACCCTAAGCGAAGCTAATGGCGCGGCGGAGGCTGTGGCAGAGATTTTGGCAGAATGGTTGAAGAAGTGACGCATTGGGGGAGGAAGTGTCTTAGTCCGTTCGCACACGCTACATCGCTATTCGCTTGAAGCCACGGCTAAACCGCAAAACCTCAGGGCTTTTCTGGCCGCATGCTATGCCATCCTTGGCGCATGCGGCACTAGGAACATCCTGTTCCGTCGCATGTGCGCCGCTCCTTGCCATCCTTGGCACCGCGGCATCAGTCCATCCATGGACAAGTCCCGTTGCGTTTTTTGACGCCTAGGCGTCTGCGCTCATTGACGCGATTCCGCTAAAGTGACTCTCTAAGCTAAGAAACTTCCTCGGGCTGGGGTCGACGGGGGGGACGAAGGCTGTTTGCGTCTTTTGACGCAAAGGCGCTGGGAGCCGGGCGATGGGCTGTTTACGTTTTTGAGGAAGTGTCTTAGTAGGATTTTGGGTTGGGCGGGGGTTAGGACGCGAGGGGGTTGGCGGGCTGCTGTTGCGTCTTTGACGCAATGTGCACGGAGGTGTATATGACGATGTTTGCTTTTACTCTCGCTTTTATCGTCTCGCGAAAAATGCTATAATGCGGGAGGTAGATTAGGACGATGGGGAGAAGGGGTTAGCTCAAATGTCATCAACCAACCGCACACTTGTGAAAGCGGCCGGATTTTTAATGGCGGCCCAATTGGCTTCGCGAATTTTAGGGTTTTTGCGTGAATCTCTTATGGCCGGTTTCTTTGGTCAGGGTAGCACGACGGATGCTTATAATACTGCATTTGTTCTTCCGGATTTATTATATTGGTTACTTGTGGGTGGAGTTTTAAGCGCTGCTTTTATTCCTGTCTTTTCTGAATATATTGCGAAGGGAAAAGAGGAGGAGGGCTGGCGCGTTGTCAGCTCGGTTGTGAATTTGATTTTTCTCACGCTTGGTTTGTTGATCTTCGTGGGACTTATTTTTACTCCTCAGTTTCTCCGTTTGATGGTTCCGGGGTTTGTTAAGACTGGCAATATAGGCATGGCGACCTATTTGACTCGAATTCTTTTAATCCAGCCGTTGTTTATGGCCTTAAGTGGCATAACGATGGGCATCCTGAATTCTTATAAGATTTTCTGGCCTTCTGCTTTGGGGACTGTGCTCTATAATGTGTCTGTTATTTTGTTTGGGACGATTTTGGCAAATCCGGCTAAACCCAATAGTATTTCTGGATTTGCTTTTGGGGTCGTTGTTGGAGCGTTTGTTAGCTTTGCAGTACAAATCCCTTCTTTGAGGAAAGTAGGGGTGCGTTACTACCCCATTATTGACTGGCACAATCCCGGTGTTCGCCGAATCGGGGCTCTTGCTGTTCCCATTATCATCAGTTACTCCTTAAATCAAATTCAGGTCGTGGTTAATAATAACTTCGGGTCGTCCTTACTCCCGGGGAGTATCACTGCCGTTTGGTATTCATATCGTCTTTTCCAATTGCCAGTGGGAATTTTCGCTTTAGCTATTGCAGTAGCTACCTTTCCGACGATGACAGAACAAGCGGCTTTAAAACAATGGGATAAACTTCGCCAAACGATATCTCAAGCCGTTCGTATGGTTATTTTTATCACTCTGCCGATTTCGGTCGGTATGATCGTTTTGCGCTATCCTCTTATACGAGTCTTGTTTCAACATGGGCATTTTACTGCCCAAGATACTTTGACCACGGCGATTCCATTGTTGTATTTTGCTCTTGGGATTTCTTCGCAGTCCGTAATTCAGATTCTCCCCCGGGCTTTTTATGCACTTCAGGATACTTGGACTCCGGTTATTCTGGGGGTTATCTCCATGGTCATCAATATTTTGGCGATGGTTTTACTGATTCATCCTCTTGCACATGGTGGGTTGGCTTTTGCCACGACTATCGCTGCTTTTGCGAATATGTTGCTGTTGCTTTATGTGTTGCGTAGACGGTTAGGTCGAATCGATGGTTGGGCTATGTTTTGGACAAGCGTAAAATCTTTAGTTGCGTCACTCCTCATGGCGTTGGTGATTTGGGCGTGGAGTGGATTGCTGACCCCGTTGATCGGTATCCGCACGATGGCTTCGGTGATCATATTGATGACTGGAACAGGAATTGGAGTGGTGGTATTTGCAGGGATGGCAAAACTTTTGAGAATGGAAGAGTTTACACAGACGATGGGTTTAGTGAACCGTAAGATTGGAAAACGTTAGTGATCCCGCCATGGATATTGTCTTAGTAGCTAAAATGTAATGGGAGAGCTTCATATTAGGCAAAATGATGTTTGATTTATGTGAAGGAAAATAATACAGTATTATAACAGATAGGGGCATTTTACATAGTGACAAATTACAAATTGTAATGTAATATAGTCAATAACAGTTAGTTGAGCATTTGGGTGTCAAACATCTGGTTTAGTATTCGGCAACGAAGCCGTCAAGATATCTTTCGATATCTGGCGGCTTTTTCTGTTTTTATTTGAAAGGGAGGGGACGCTTTGCAAGAGCCTAAAACGGTTAGAAAAAGACGACCTTCCTTGGAACGTTCTGCAATACGTCTAGCCTTAACAGAGACAAGGGAAGATGAGGATAAGCTTAAGAAATTCCTTCTCGAAGCTTATGATATGCGAAGTGGCGTGACGGAAATAGGAGGAACCGAAACAAATCTTCAACATACTGGAAAACTAACGAATTCGGTCATGGCAACAGCCTTTAACACTGGTGTCATCCCAAAAGAGGCTCGGAAGATTCACGCATTGATACATGCGACCTTGGAAGCCAGCAACAGTGTTTTCATTCATAACAATAGTAATGCCAGTTATGTTCTGAAGATCGGTTTAACGACAGACACAGAATGGATTGCTGTAGCAATTTATGGACGTTCTTCCCTTCATCCTCTATTAGAACATGCTCGTGTAGGATTGGGATTTATGCATCTTTGATTAGAGCAAGATTAAGAGTGTCAAGTGATTAGTGTTGTTGATTGTTTAGAGTGATAGAGTACCCAGTGGAACAGAATCTTTAAATGCGTACAATTTCATAACCGGGCACCAAATCTATGGATGATTTGGAGCGGAAAAGTGTTTTAGAGAGCCCTTAATTATAAAAAATTAAGGGCTCTCTTTGTCTTTTTCTATAGGACCATTAGACAGTAGGATATCAGCTAATTAAGGGAGGTGATGCGATGGCGTTATATTCAAGCCCTTGTGAAAGTACAACTTTTTGGAGTGTCACTTCTCGCCATCCTTGGCTACAGGGACACTCGGCCTTCACGGCGCTTTGCCATCCTTGGCAGCGCTCTAATCTCAAACGTCCTGTTTGAGTCATGGCCAGCGTATATTGACCCAAAATTAAAGGAGGATGAACCTAATGAAAATGATTAGAGCAATTGTAAGACCTGATAAAACGGAAATCGTCGCTGAGGCCTTAGCACAAGCTGGAATGCCATCGTTGACAAAAATGCATGTCTTTGGTCGAGGTAGAACAAAGGGTATTCGGATCGGTGACGTAGTTTATGATGAATTTCCCAAGACCCTTCTTCTCTTAGTTGTTGAAGACGAAAAGTTGGACGAAGCTATTTCGGTAATTCTCGAAAGTGCCAAAACCGGAACCATGGGGGATGGCAAGGTCTTTGTAACTGAAGTGGAAGAGGCGTACACCGTGAGTAAAGGGACAAAGGGGTTGTAGAAATGAAGGAAATCATGACTTTAATTCGACGCCATAAGGTGCCTGAAACAAAGAAGGCTTTTGAGGACGCGGGTTTTCCGGCTCTAACCATTCAAAGTGTTGAGGGTCGTGGGAAACAGGGTGGCATAGGGGGTTGGGCAGCAGAGATTGACCCGGAATTGAATTCAGTGATGAGTGCAGATCTAGCGGATGATACCAAATTCAATTGGATTCCAAAGCGGTTATTAACGATTGTGGTACAGGATGACCAAGTTAAAGACGTAGTCGACGTGATTATTAAAGCCAATCAGACAGGGCACATGGGAGACGGTAAAATCTTTGTCTGTCCTTTGAAGGAGGTTATTCGCGTTCGCACTGGGGAAGTCGGTCGTGAAGCAGTCGTTTAGAGCGAGATGTGTGAGGATTTTAAGTGAAAAGTTGAAAATTAAGGATTAAGAGTCGCTAGTAAAGAATTTGATTTATTTTGGTTAAGGAGATGTATTGACATGAGACAAATTGCAATATACGGCAAAGGCGGTATCGGAAAATCGACGACAACCCAAAACACGGTCGTCGCCCTAGCTGAAATGGGGAGAAAAGTTACTATTGTTGGCTGCGATCCTAAAGCTGACTCCACGCGCTTGATTCTTCACAGTAAAGCGCAAACGACCGTTATGGACTTAGCTCGTGAACGGGGGACTGTCGAGGATCTAGAGCTGGATGAGGTTTTAGTAGAAGGGTATTTAGGGGTTCGTTGTGCAGAATCTGGGGGTCCAGAACCAGGGGTTGGGTGTGCTGGTCGAGGGGTTATTACGGCTATTAACTTTTTAGAAGAGAATGGGGCGTATACATCAGACACAGATTTTGTCTTTTACGATGTTCTAGGTGACGTGGTTTGCGGTGGATTTGCAATGCCGATTCGTGAAAATAAAGCTAAAGAAATTTATATTGTAACGTCTGGTGAAATGATGGCGATGTATGCAGCCAACAATATTTCAAAAGGAATTTTAAAGTACGCGCAAACTGGGACTGTTCGTTTAGGAGGCTTGATCTGTAATAGCCGTCAAACCGATAAAGAAAACGAATTAATCGAAGCCCTGGCCAAATCCTTAAATACTCAAATGATTCACTTTATGCCTCGGGATAATGAGGTGCAACGCGCTGAAGTTCGCAAAATGACCGTTATTGAATATAACTCAACCCATAAACAAGCCGATGAGTATCGAACCTTGGCCAAAAAAATTGAGAATAATACCATGATGACCATCCCGACGCCGCTTTCCATGGATGCCTTGGAAGATTTAATGATGGAATTCGGGATCTTGGATATGTAATGTCGATTAGCGATTGAGATATGAGGGAGGACAGCGTTATGAGCACAAAGGAGACAATAGATTTCCGAAAACAAGTCGTGGAAGAGGTTTTGGAGATTTATCCGGAAAAGGCCAAAAAGAATCGGAGACAACATATTGCGGTCAAAGATAGTGAGTGTGCAAGTTGCGCAGTCAAATCCAATGCGAAAACAGTCCCTGGTAT
Source organism: Desulfosporosinus sp. Sb-LF (assembly GCF_004766055.1). Lineage (NCBI taxonomy): Bacteria > Bacillati > Bacillota > Clostridia > Eubacteriales > Desulfitobacteriaceae > Desulfosporosinus > Desulfosporosinus sp. Sb-LF. Next base: position 24,122 of record NZ_SPQR01000006.1, read on the forward strand.
CATGACCGCACGGGGATGTGCCTACGCAGGGGCTAAAGGGGTTGTTTGGGGTCCGGTTAAGGATATCGTGCATATTTCCCATGGACCGGTCGGATGTGGCTATTATTCTTGGGGTAACCGCCGGAACTTAGCAGAAGGTGAAATCGGCGTTGACAACTTTGTACCTTTTTTATTCACCTCGGACTTCCAGGAAAGCGATATTATCTACGGTGGGGACAAAAAGCTGGAAAAAATCATCCATGAGGTCGTTGATCTTTTTCCAAATGCCAAAGGAGTTTCTGTTCTTTCGGAGTGCCCTGTCGGACTGATTGGAGATGACATTGAAAGTGTCGCTCGCCGCATGAGTGAAGAACTTGAACTTCCAGTTATCCCGGTTCGTTGTGAAGGGTTTAGGGGAATAAGCCAGTCCCTTGGCCATCATATCGCTAATGATGCTATTCGGGATCATCTTTTAGGTAAAGGCCCAGCAAGAGAAATTGGACCGTACGATATCGGAATTATCGGCGATTATAATATTGGTGGAGATGCCTGGGCCAGTAAAAAGATTCTAGAAGAAATGGGCTTGAAAGTTGTAAATATTTGGACGGGAGACTCCACGATGGAAATGCTTCAGAACGGACATCTGGTCAAACTTAATTTGATCCACTGTTTCAGAAGTATGAATTACATTGCTAAACACATGGAAGAAACTTATGGAACCCCCTGGATGGAATTCAACTTCTTCGGACCGACTAAAATTAAGGAGTCAATTCTTAAAATTGCAGCCCAATTTGATGCAAGTATCATGGAAAAAGCACTAAAAGTGATCGAGAAATATGAACCACAGATGCAAAAAGTGATCGAGAAATATCGTCCACGTTTAGATAAAAAAACCGTTATGCTTTATGTAGGAGGCCTTCGCCCGAGGCATATTGTGGGAGCTTATGAAGATTTGGGCATGGAAGTTATCGGAACGGGTTACGAATTTGCTCATAATGAGGATTACGAGAAAACCATTCCTGCATTAAAAGAGGGAACGTTGATTTATGACGATGTGACTGCTTTAGAGCTCGAAGAGTTCGTCAAGAAGCTAAAACCTGATTTAGTGGGATCGGGGATCAAAGAGAAGTATGTCTTTGAGAAAATGGGTCTTCCCTTCCGTCAAATGCATTCTTGGGACTACTCAGGCCCTTATCACGGATACGAAGGATTCCCTATTTTTGCCAAGGATATGGATATGGCCATAAACAGCCCGACCTGGAAATCAATCAAAGCCCCTTGGTCAAAATAAATTGGGCAGAAAGGATGTCTCATATGAAAACTAGTACTAAGGCAACAAAAGATTGGCTCAATACTCTAGAATATCGCGAAAAGAATTTTGCCCGTGAAAAGCTGGTTATCAATCCAGCCAAAGCCTGCCAACCCCTTGGGGCCTTGCTTTGTGCCTTAGGAATTGAAGGAAGTCTCCCGTTTGTTCATGGTTCACAAGGATGTGCCGCCTATTTTCGAAGTACCTTATCCCGCCATTACAGGGAACCTGTTGCAGCAGTATCGGATTCTATGACTGAGGATTCTGCGGTATTTGGAGGACAGTCTAATCTTATCGAAGGTTTAAAAAATGCTAATGCACTTTATAGCCCGAAAGTGATCGCTATGTTTACGAGCTGTATGGCTGAAGTTATTGGGGACGACATCAAGGCTTATTTAGGTAATGCAAAAGAACAAGAGGCGATTCCGAAAGATCTTCCGGTTGCCTTGGCTAACACCCCGAGCTTTAAGGGGTCTCATATAACAGGGTATGACACGATGCTCAAAGGTCTCGTCGAGTGTTTAGCCACGGCTAGACAGGAGGATAAAATTAACGACCGACTTTATGTTGTCCCTGGTTTTGACACTTATACCGCCAATCTTCGTGAATATAAACGACTTCTTAAAGTGATGGATACGCCTTATACCCTTTTACCTGATCAGAGTGATGTACTGGATGCTCCTAATTTGGGCACCTATGAATTATACCCTGGAGGGACATCCATTACAGAAATGAACGATGCTCTGAACGCTGCAAGTTTCTTATGCTTACAGACTTACTCAACTCCGACAACCCGTAAATATCTGGCCAGTAAGGAAGTCCCAGTCGAATCGATTTCCATGCCCATCGGGATCGCGGGCACAGATAAATTCATTGAATCTATTGCCAAATTCACCGGGAAAGATGTACCAGAGGAAATTACCCTTGAGCGGGGACGTTCCATCGATGCCATGACGGATTCCCATCAATATATTCATGGCAAGAAATTTGCACTGTTTGGTGACCCGGATGTTTTGATAGGGCTCGTCTCATTTTTGCTAGAAATGGGAGGAGAACCGGTCCATATCGTTTGCACTAATTCAACCCCGTTGTTTAAGAAAGCCATGGAAAGTTTGTTAGCGTCAAGCCCTTATGGTCAGGGGTCCACACTCTATGCTGGCAAAGATCTTTGGCATCTCAGATCCCTTTTGGTTACGGACCCAGTGGATATGTTAATCGGTGATTCCCATGGTAAGTGGGCTGCACGTGACGCCAATATTCCGCTTGTCAGAGTAGGGTTCCCCATCACGGATCGAGTGAATCTCCATCGTTATCCAATCATTGGGTACTCCGGAGTCATTAATTTAATCACTATGATCGTGAATACGTTTTTGGAGGAGAAAGACAGGACTTCTTCAGACCCATACTTTGAAATGATGCGTTAGGCATATGAAAGAAAATAAAAGTCAAAGATGCCAAGGATATTTTGCGTCAGACAAGGAGGTGTTTTTACCTCATAGCGGGCTATTAGGTGAACATGCCGACGCAGTAAGACACGAAATAGACTGGCATACTGACTTATTATTTTATTGAATGTGCCTCAAGAACGGAGGGGTCTTTGTGTTCACCAATCTTACAAAACTAGATCTTAAAGACAAACAGTGCATGTCAGATGCCGGTTCGCCCAAATTATGCATGAAGGCCCTGCCCGGCGAAGGCGCAGAGCGAAGTTGCGCTTATGACGGGGCACGAGTTGTGCTCATGCCCATTACGGATGTTGCTCACCTTGTTCATGGACCGATTGCCTGTGCTGGAAACTCATGGGATAATCGAGGAGCTCGCTCCTCTGGTTCCCAGCTGTTCCGGCGGGGGCTGACCACAGACATTATGGAAAATGACGTTATTTACGGCGGGGAGAAAAAGCTGAAAGAGTCGATCTTGGAAATCGCTCTTCGACATAATCCTAAAGCAATTTTTGTCTATGCAACCTGTGTCTCTTCTTTAATAGGAGATGACGTCGATAAGATTTGCAAAGAAGCGGAAGTAGAACTAACCATTCCGGTTATAGCCGTTAATTGCCCAGGTTTTTTGGGAGATAAAAATATTGGAAACCGAATTGCGGGGGAAGTCTTATTTGATCGGGTCATAGGGACAGCTGAGGGGCCTAATGAGAAAATACCCCTTTCTATCAACCTCATCGGGGAGTATAACATTGCTGGAGATATTTGGGGTGTTATACCAGACTTGAAAAACTTAGGGATCACACTTCAAACGGCTATTACTGGGGACGCCAAATTTGATGACATACGTTCAGCTCATAAGGCAAGCCTTAATGTGTTGATCTGTTCCAAAAGCCTAACTAATTTAGTCAGGAAAATGGAAATCAGCTATGGTATACCCTTTATGGAAGGTTCGTTTTATGGGATTCACGACACCTCGGAAACGTTGGTCAATATCGCTAAAGCATTGGGTGATCCTGATTTGCTGGAGAGGACTTTAGTCTATGTTCGTAAGAAGGAAGATGAAACGCGAAAGATCATCGCAGGCTATAAAACGTTACTGGAGAATAAGCAGGCCATCTTGTTTACGGGTGGGGTTAAAACTTGGTCTATGGTTTCCACTTTGGCCGAATTAGGGATCAATATCTTAGCCGGAGGAACCCAAAACTCAACACCGGAGGACTTCCAGCGCATGAAAGAACTGATGGATCCCTCAGCCCAGATCATCGAAGATACAAGTTCGGCGGGCTTCCTAAAAATTATTGCAGAGAAAAAACCAGATCTTATCGTCGCTGGAGGAAAAACAAAATATCTTGCGCATAAGACAAGAACACCTTTTTTGGATATCAACCACGGCCGAAAACTACCTTATGCTGGATATCAGGGGATGGTGACATTTGCAGAAACCTTAACGCGTACAGTGCTTAGTCCTGTTTGGGGGCTTTTAAAACAAGAATTTCCCCCGAAGGAGAGTGAACAAGATGACTAATACAAGACATTATGAGGGAAATCCTCAGAAAAATAGCCCTGCTCTAGGCGCGACCTTGGCTTACCTCGGGGTCAATGGACTTCTGGCCTTACTTCATGGTTCTCAGGGGTGTTCCTCATTCATTCGGTTACAGCTTTCAAGGCACTATAAGGAGCCGATTCCCCTTAATTCAACTGCTTTATTAGAAGACTCGGTCATTTTTGGCGGCTGGGAACATCTTAAAAAAGGAATTGCTGTGGCAGCTGACAAATATAAGCCGCAAATTATCGGAGTAATGAGTACGGGTTTAACCGAAACCTTTGGAGATGACATGGTGAGCGCACTGTCTAGCCTACGCTCAGAAAGACCGGATTTAGATGATCTGCCGGTTGTCCTTGCAAGTACGCCAGACTATATCGGGTCTATGCAAGAAGGTTATCAGCGGACGGTAGAGGCTCTAATTACCACGTTGGCAGAACATCCAACTAAGACCTCTGAACAACCCGTCTCAAACTCTGGCGCTTACTCTATCGAAGATCATGATCTGACCATCGCGTTATTGCCTGGTTGTCATTTGACCCCAGGTGATGTAGATGAACTAAAAGAGATCATCAGGCAATTCGGATTTAGGCCCATTACCATTCCCGATCTTTCCATTTCTCTAGATGGGCATGCTGAACTGGAAGCTGCCCCGGTAGTTCAAGGAGGAACGCTACTTGAAGATTTTCGGCGTTTGGCAAACGCTAAGGCCTGCTTATCGTTTGGTCTAAGTATGGAGAAATCGGGTGAAATACTTAAGCGAACGTACGAAATTCCCCATTTTAACTTTCCTTCATTGACGGGGCTCAACGTAACAGATGCGTTTGTTTTAACGCTCGCCAAGATCTCGGGTAAGCCGATACCGGAGAAACTTCTCCGACAAAGAAGCCGATTGTTGGATACACTGGCCGATTATCACGACCAACTTGGTGGTCTGAAGATAGCCATAGCCTTGGAGATGGATCTACTGTATAGTCTGGCCTCATGCTTGGTTGAGGTAGGTTCTGAGATAATGGTCGCTTTAGCGGCATCCCAAGCAGGTATTCACAAACTATCCCTTCCGATCCCAATCGGAGTGGGGGATTTGGAAACACTCGAAGAACGAGCGGGTAAGAGTACGTTAATTATTGCTAATTCCAACGGTCGGCAAGCAGCAGGGTTACTAAAGCTCCCCCATTTAAGAGCGGGGTTGCCAGTCTTTGATCGTGCCGGTTATCCACAAAAATGCTGGATTGGTTATGAAGGTACTCAGCAATTTCTCTTTGATACCTTGAATTCAGTGAGTTAGGGCGATGTAGATATCTAGAGATAGTCTTAAATTGAAGGAGGATTCAGGGATGCTTGTAGCTTTTGCCTGTAGTGACGGATCAACCATCGACTCGCATTTTGCTTCTGCTCCGGCGTTTGAGATGTATAAGTTTGCAGGGGTAAAGCAAGGCATTATCCATACAACGCTTGCCGCGGAAGACCTGGATGAGTCCGTTGATAAAGTCGATGCACTGATAACCATGCTCAAAGAGTGTGCTATCGTCTATTGTACACAGATTGGCGGACCTGCCGCAGCACGTTTAGTTCAAAGTGGAATTCATCCTATGAAAGCACCTGAAGGGACGAAGATCATCGATGAACTTAATAAACTGAATAACTTGCTGCTTTCAAAAAAATTACCCCCTTGGTTAAAAAAGAAACTAGGTGGTATAGAATTTGTTTGAAAAAACCTCGTTTACGAAGAGAAAGGCTAAAACGAGGGATGACCTGAGAAGACGCTTGTAAGTTGAAATTCGTTAGGGAGGAAGGCTGAAACTTGAATAATGAACTAATTTACAAAACCTTTGGAGGTTTGCCTTGGACTCCGCGATATGTTGAAGCAGTCGATAGTGCCCTGTGTCTTGGATGTGGGCGATGTGTAAAATTATGTGGACAACAATGCTTAGGTCTGGAAAGTTTTGAAGATGACGAGGGGACAGAACGGCATATTGCAAAGATTGATAATAAAGCCCTATGCATCGGTTGCCAGGCTTGTGGCAGGATCTGCGTGCGCCGCTGTTATACCTTTAAGGAAAAATCAGCTTAAAGTTGTAGTTGATTGAACGGATAAATGAATATAGCTTATGTTGAATTTTAAGTAAAATAATTGGAGGGGTTAAGATGCATGAACATTGTATGCAAGGAATGATCAATAGTCCAAATCTAAATCTCGGACATCCCTGTTTCTCAACCTCAGGGCATGGTAAAACAGGACGGATACACTTGGCCGTGGCGCCTGGGTGTAACATATCTTGTAATTATTGTGTTCGCAAATTCGATTGTGCCAATGAATCCCGTCCGGGAGTAACGAGTAAAGTGCAAACCTCAGTCGAGGCGCTTGAAACTGTTAAGAAGGCTAAATCATCGTCCATCGGATCAAAACTGACCGTTGTGGGAATTGCGGGTCCTGGAGAACCTTTAGCCAACAGTGCAACGTTTGAAACCTTAAGAGGGGTGAAACAACACTTTCCTGAGATGATCCTGTGTTTAAGTACTAATGGTCTTCTCTTGCCAGAAAAAATCGAGGAATTAGTTGATATCGGGGTGTCTCATGTTACAGTTACCCTTAATACTCTCGATGAGAAAGTGGGTGCCAAAATTTACAGTTACGTTCGTTGGGAAGGAAAAACATTGATCGGTCCTGATGCGGCAAGGATCTTGATCGATCATCAATTAGAAGGGATAAAGTTGGCTTCCAAGGCTGGAATGACGGTAAAAATCAACACGGTGCTTATTCCCGGTGTCAACGACCAGCTTTTATACAGCTTGGGTATGGAAATTAAGAAAAGAGGTGCGCACATTCATAACATAATGCCTTTGATTCCTCAAGGAAAACTCGCTAAGAACATGGCTCCGACTAAAGACGAGTTAATAAGTTCTCGTAGTAGTCTTGGTTTAATTCTTCCTCAAATGCAACATTGTCAACAATGCCGTGCAGATGCCATTGGCTTGCTCTAATGATAGAAAAGGAGTTATTTGACATGGAGCAACGGGTATTATTATGTGATACGACCTTAAGAGATGGTGAGCAAGCTCCTGGTGTAGCCTTCGGACTGATGGAAAAGGAAATGATCGCGAGGGCTTTGGCAGATGCAGGGATCGACGAACTGGAAGTGGGCGTCCCTGCTATGAGTGAAAGTGAAGTCTTAACAATTTCTCAGTTAGTCGCCTTACATTTACCAGTTCGTCTCATTACTTGGAATCGTGCCGTTCTTTCGGATCTCCAGGCTAGTTACCGAACAGGGATCGAGGGAGTCGCCATCTCCATTCCTACCTCGGATCAACAAATTAACCATAAACTGAAAAAAGATCGAACCTGGGTACTTGATCAAATGGGACAATGTATCCTTGATGCTAAGAAAGAAGTAGGCTATATTGTACTCGGCTTGGAAGATGCCAGTAGAGCAGATTTTCGGTTTCTCACTGAGATAATCTTGGAAGCTCAAAAGTTAGGGGTTGATCGAATGCGTTTTGCCGATACTGTCGGAATTCTTGAACCTCTGAAAGTATTTTTTACTCTGCAGGACATAGTGGGTATATCCAATATTCCTTTGGAATTTCATGCTCATAATGATCTGGGAATGGCAACGGCTAATTCTCTTGCTGCTGTTCAAGCCGGTTTTAAAGCCTTAAGTGTCACGGTAGGCGGGATAGGAGAAAGGGCAGGTAATGCTTCGCTCGAAGAGGTGGCAGTTGCGCTGAAATATACTCTTAATAAGACGATGCGACTAGACTTGAAACGTTTAAACTCAATGGGCTTAATGGTAAGCTTAGCAACGGATCGTAAAATACCTCGTGCAAAACCAATCATTGGTGGAGACGTCTTTACCCATACTTCCTCGATTCACATCGATGGAATACAGAAGGACTTCGCGAATTACCAAAGCTATCCACCCGAAAGCGTAGGAAGGCAGCACTCAACCTCCTTTGGTAAATACTCCGGTCGTAAGACCATCTTGCGGCTTTTGAAATCAAGGGGCGTTGAATTTGACCAAGACACGATCGATAAACTTCTAATAAAAATACTCCATCAAACTCATCTGCTCCAAAGGCCTATGAACGAAGAAGATATCCTTAGAATCGTAGTAAACGCATGATCGATCAAAAAAGAAAGCCAAAAACCTTCCTTGGCGTATTAGCTACGAAAGAAGGTTTTTGGCTTTTAGGTTTGAAACTTCAGAATGAATTTGTTAGGGGTGGCAGAACGTGAATGGTCAGAGCTTTAATTACATGATTAGAAGAGCTAACTACTCTGACATTAGCAGTATGACTAGACTGCTTAAAATTTTGTTTTCTATAGAAACCAATTTTAAAGTCGATGAATTAGCTCAACAAAGGGGTTTGGAAATGATGCTATGCGATGACACAAATCGGTGCATAATGGTAGCTGAGTTAAATCAACAAATTGTGGGAATGTGCACGGCACAGCTTTTGGTTTCCACTGCCGAGGGTGGAATAGTTGCATTAGTCGAAGACTTAGTTGTAGAAGACGTCTATAGAGGTCAAGGTTTAGGAAAGAATCTGTTATTGTCCATTGAAGGTTGGGCGATCGCACGAGGCGTAAGGCGTTTGCGGTTACTCGCTGATCGGAACAACACGAAGGCTTTGAATTTCTACAAAACGATGAGTTGGACGGAGACTCGGATGATAGGTTTACGTAGAGGGGGACTTGAGTGACACAGCGCTTGGTACTTACGACGCAGAGCAAACTAACCGTTCAAGCTCCCGGCTTTGGGGAGCGGGGTGCCCGCCAGATGAGCCGTCCTTGGCTCACTGGCGGCAGTGCACGTCCTGTGCACTGCCCCGTATCTGGGGTCGGTCGCTTGAACGGAAGTTTGCTGGGCTGCTTACGTAAAGACGTCGCGCTCTGTCACACTGCGTCCCGGGCTTGGATTGGAGAACGAAGGACGGGCGGGAGATGGACCATTTGGGTGGACGGCACATTTCATGTGCACCGTCTGAGCGCAAGTTCCAATATTTATATGAAAGATAAACTATCAGGGAGATAATTTCACGATTCTTGCGAAATCCACTCTAAATCTGATATAATTACTGATTAGAATGTCATGATTCTCTAAGAAAAAAGAATCAGTTATTTTTTGAATTACAGAAATGAGGGGGAAGACCTTGGCACAGGCTTCGCAACGTATCCGAAATTTTTCTATTATTGCGCATATCGATCATGGTAAATCAACCTTGGCCGACCGGCTAATCGAATATACGGGGGCCTTAAGCAAACGTGAAATGGAAGAGCAAGTGCTTGATTCCATGGATCTGGAGCGTGAGCGTGGGATTACCATTAAACTACAGGCTGTGCGGTTAAATTATAGAGCCAACGATGGAGAGGTTTATGAGCTGAACCTCATTGATACGCCGGGACACGTGGACTTCACTTATGAGGTATCGCGTAGTTTGGCGGCTTGTGAAGGGGCTTTACTTGTTGTCGATGCGGTTCAAGGAATTGAAGCTCAGACATTGGCCAATGTTTATTTAGCGTTGGAAAATAACCTTGAGATCATTTCAGTGATTAATAAAATTGATTTACCAAGTGCAGAGCCGGAGCGCGTCCAACAAGAAATTGAAGATGTGATCGGTTTAGATGCCAGCGAAGCTATTCTTGCTTCGGCTAAGTCGGGAATCGGAATTGAGGAGATTCTCGAAAGGATTGTGACAATGGTCCCTCCTCCACAGGGAGAAGACCAAGCACCGTTGAAGGCGTTGATTTTTGATTCTAAGTTTGATGCTTATAAAGGCGCTATTTCCTACGTGCGAATTGTAGAGGGACGGGTTTCCAAAGGGACAAAGATGAAAATGATGTCCTCTGGAAAGGTCTTCGAAGTGACGGAAGTGGGCGTATTTGCTCCTGCGATGCGCATTGTCGAGGAACTTAAAGCAGGTCAAGTTGGTTTTATCGCTGCTAGTATCAAGAATGTTAAGGATACTCAGGTCGGGGATACGATCACAGATGCAGAAAATCCTGCCATTGAACCTCTTCCAGGGTACAGGAAGTCTACGCCGATGGTGTTTTGTGGACTCTATCCTGTTGAGGCTAGCGATTATAACCGGTTGCGAGATTCTTTGGAAAAGCTTCACCTTAATGATGCAAGTCTAATCTTTGAACCGGAAACCTCCGTTGCTCTAGGCTTTGGTTATCGTTGCGGATTCCTAGGATTACTCCATATGGAGATTATCCAGGAACGCTTGGAACGGGAGTATGACCTGAATCTCATTACCACGGCGCCGAGCGTAATCTATAAAGTTCACACGGTGCGAGGAGAAGTTATAAGCATCGATAATCCTTCAAACCTTCCGCCCGTTGACCAAATCGTGAGTATCGAAGAGCCAGTTGTTAAGGCGACGATTTTGGTTCCAGCGGAATATGTCGGGACGATTATGGAATTAAACCAAGAAAAACGTGGAACGTATTCTAACATGGACTATGTGTCGACGAATCGGGTTAAATTGACGTACGAACTCCCGCTCAGTGAGATTGTCTTTGATTACTTTGATCAATTGAAATCAAGGACCAAAGGGTATGCATCGCTGGACTATGAACTCACTGGTTATAAAGAGACTGATTTGGTCAAAATCGATGTGCTTCTAAATGGAGAAATGGTGGATGCACTTTCCTTCATCATTCATCGAGAAAAGGCCTATAATCGGGGGAAAAAACTTGTAGAGAAACTTCAAGGAATTATTCCAAGGCAAATGTTTGAGATCCCGATTCAATCTGTCATTGGAAATAGAGTTATTGCCCGTGAAACGGTTCGTGCTATGCGGAAAGACGTTTTATCCAAATGCTATGGGGGGGACATTTCCCGGAAACGTAAGCTTCTTGAGAAGCAAAAAGCAGGGAAAAAACGTATGAAACAAGTAGGAAACGTGGAAATTCCTCAAAATGCGTTCATGGCGGTTTTACAGATTGATGATTAGTGTGGCTCACGTATTTTGAATGAGCTATGCTGCCTAAATAATGAGGGAGAGAGTGTGCACAGGTATGCCATCCTTATACGTACACGTCCCATTTTGTTTGCAAAAATGCGAATACTGCGCGTTCTATTCTCATTCACTGATGAATTCTCCTAAGGACCAAGTATGCGTGTATTTAAAGGGCTTAGAAATCGAAGTGGCTAAGCGAAAAAAAGATGCCCCTCAAGGGGTGTCTTCTCTTTTTATCGGCGGGGGGACTCCGACGGTGTTAAAAGAAGCAGAGTTAGAACGTTTGCTGGAGATGATTTTTCGGAACTTTCCTATGAGCCAAGAAGCAGAGAAGACGGTTGAGGGAAATCCAGGAACCCTCACGGATGAAAAGCTCAATATTTTACGGAGCTACGGTATCAATCGTTTTTCACTGGGGGTTCAAGCTTTTGATGACCAATTGTTAAGCGCTGTGGGCCGTGCTCATTCCGCTAGGCAAGCCCGCGAAGCAATTCGGCGATTGAGATCGGCAGGATTCGATAACATTAACCTGGATTTAATGTTTGGACTTCCTGAACAAGATAGTGTGGCTTGGCAGGCGTCTTTAGAGGAAGCATTGTCGTATTCGCCTGAGCACTTGTCTCTCTATGGTTTAATGTTGGAAGAAGGTACACCGCTTTATGAGCGATATAGGGAGGAAACGAAGGAGATAAGGCGGCTTCCTGATGATGATCTACAAGCTGAGATGTACGAATGGGCTGTTGAGCGGTTAAAAAACGCAGGGTATAGGCAGTATGAGACCTCAAATTTCGCTCGCCCTGGCTATGAATGCCAGCACAATTTAGGCTATTGGCGGGGAACAGATTATTTGGGCCTAGGCCCTGGTGGTGTATCTTGCTTAAACAAGGTTCGTTGGAAGAATATCGAAGAGATTAATTGTTACGAAAGTCGTCTTAAGGCTGGAGAAAGCCCTCTCGATGAAGCAGGTCGAGAAGTGTTATCGTTGCGTGAACGCATGGCAGAGCGCATGATTTTAGGCTTGCGCCTTGATGAAGGGGTTCAGCTTTCCTCGTTTTTCAATGATTTTGGAGTAGATCTTAGGGATATTTATAGTGACGTGTTGGAACGATATAAACATCGGAATGTTTTTGTAATTCAGGGGGACTATTTTCGCCTAAATCCGAACTATTCGTTTGTAGCGAATTCTATTTTGCAAGAGTTTGTATAGGGGACTTGTGTGACATAGCGCTCGGTGCTTACGACGCAGAGCAAACTAACCGTTCAAACGTCTGGCTTTGGGGTGCGGGGTGCCCGCCAAAAGCGCCATCCTTGGCGCATTGGCGGCAGTGCACGTCCTTGTGCACTGCCCCGTGTCTGGGGTCGGTCGCTTGAACGGAAGTTTGCTAGGCTGCTTACGTAAAGACGTCGCGCTCTGTCACACTGCGTCCTGGGCTTGGGTCGGGACGTGGGGGGACGAAGGACGGACGGGAGATGGACCATTCGGGTGGACGGCACATTTCATGTGCACCGTCTGCGTGCCGGTCGTGGGGTCGGTCGCTTGGACGGAAGTTTGCTAGGCTGCTTACGTAAAGACGTCGCGCTCTGTCACACTGCGTCCTGGGCTTGGGTCGGGAGGACGTGGGGGGACGAAGGACGGACGGGAGATGGACCATTTGGGTGGACGGCACATTTCATGTGCACCGTCTGCGTGCCGGTCGTGGGGTCGGTCGCTTGGACGGAAGTTTGCTAGGCTGCTTACGTAAAGACGTCGCGCTCTGTCACACTGCGTCCTGGGCTTGGGTCGGGAGGACGTGGGGGGACGAAGGACGGACGGGAGATGGACCATTTGGGTGGACGGCACATTTCATGAGCACCGTCTGCGTGCAAGTCGTGGTGTCAGATCGCTTGGACGGAAGTTTGCTAGGCTGCTTACGTAAAGACGTCGCGCTTTGTCACACTGCGTGCTGGGCTTGGGTCGGGGGGACGCAGGGGACAGACGGAGATGAACCATTCGGGTGGACGGCACATTTTATGTGCATCGTCTGGCGTAATAATTTATCTAAAATGATTCTTGACAAAGGGAATTTTCAGTGGTAATGTGATGTCATAAGTTGTTAGCACTCATCTTAATAGAGTGCTAACAAACAAAAAATCTACATATGGGGAACCCCATAGGAAAGGCGGAAAGCAAGATGCAAATGGATGAACGCAAGCGAAAGATACTTAGGGCGATTGTTCAGGATTATATTGCTACCGCTGAACCAATTGGCTCACGAACGATTGCACGCAAATTTGATCTTGGCGTGTCTCCAGCGACGATTCGTAATGAGATGGCTGATTTGGAAGATTTGGGGTTCATTGAACAACCGCATACGTCTGCGGGGCGAATTCCTTCGGATGCGGGGTATCGTTATTTTGTAGATTGCCTGATGGATCCTCAAACACTCAATGAAGAGGAAAAGGAAATCATTGAGCGGGATAGCACAAGGAGGATTCATGAGATTCAGGAAGTCATTTCACACACCAGTAAATTGTTGTCTGAACTTACCAATTTAACAAGCCTTGTTCTTGGACCGAATAAAGGGAAAAGTACGTTTGGCAAAATGCACTTTTTGCCATATCAACCGGGTCAGGTTATCATGGTAATCGTGAAAGAAAATGGTGCTGTAGAAAACCATATCATAGATGTCGGGGAGAATCTGACGGCTGAAGAACTGCAGCAGGTAGCTGGGATCTTCAACCAGAAGATGCGAGGGTATTCTCTAGATCAGGTTAAGCGTACCATGTTACATGAAATTTACAGTGAACTGTCTCGCCAAAGACACTTGATCGATAATACCTTAGATATTTTAAGTGCGATTTTGGATGACAGCGAAGAAGAGGAACGTATTTATCTGGGCGGGACTCTCAATATGCTCAATCAGCCCGAATTTCGGGATTTAGGTAAGGTTAAAGCCCTTTTTAAAGTGTTTGAAGAAAATGAGCCCTTGAAAAAACTGCTGAGTCCTCATCATGAGGGACTAAATGTTACCATTGGTGGAGAAAATAGGTTGAAGGAATTTCATGATTGTAGTGTGATCTCCGCAACTTATAAAGTGAATGGACTGACTATCGGAGCGGTAGGAGTGCTGGGGCCAACCCGAATGGACTATGGCAAAGTGATTGCTATTGTTGACTTTATGACACGCAGCCTCACGGAAATTCTTACGAAACGCAGGCGGTGACGGATGGAGTGAAATTACTCCGCTCACCACAGCGCCGTCGTTATTTGCGATTAGTTTCGAACGGCCGTGATGGATTGTAAATTACTGATGCGGTGACTGGGCCTTTTGGTCCGTTAAATATAATAGTATAGTTTTTGATATGAGAGGTGATTGTACATGGGGCGAATGAGAGAAGAAACTCTCAAAGACCGAAAGCTGAGTATGGACGAGGAGCGTATGCAGGGCACACAAGAGCTTGAACCTGAGAATTTGGTCCAGGACGAAGAAAGCCTGGATGACAAGGATATGAGCCCTCAAGAGAAAATTCTGACGCTAGAGGCGGAGCTTGCTCAGTCCAGAGCTAAAGCAGAGGAACATTTCGATCGGTTGCAACGTCTGCAGGCAGAATTCGATAACTACCGAAAACGGACGCAGAAGGAAAAAACAGAACTTATAAAATATGCGTCCGAACGCCTTGTAGGAGAGTTGCTTCCCGTTTTGGACAATTTTGAACGGGCGGCCAGTGCGGCTCAAATTAATCCTGATTTTACATCTTTTTCACAAGGTGTGGATATGATTCTTCGCCAAATGCAAAATACGCTTGGCAAAGAAGGCTTAAAGGCGATGGAAGCTGTTGGCCAGCCGTTTGACCCGAACCTTCATGAAGCGGTTCTCCGGGTCGAATCTGAAGAACATCCTGAGAATACCGTCGTGGAAGAACTGCAAAAAGGGTATTATCTCAAAGAAAAAGTTTTACGCCCTAGTATGGTTAAAGTTTCGAACTAGTTAAAGGAGGAAGAAAACAATGGGAAAAATAATTGGTATTGACTTAGGTACAACAAACTCTTGCGTTGCAGTTATGGAAGGCGGAGAAGCAGTTGTCATCCCTAATGCGGAAGGTAACCGGACTACTCCATCTGTTGTAGGTTTCTCAAAATCTGGTGAGCGATTAGTGGGTCAGGTAGCCAAGCGCCAATCTGTTTCAAACCCCGACAAGACCGTTAGTTCCATTAAACGTCATATGGGTTCTGACTTTAAAGTGAAGATTGAAGATAAGACTTATAGCCCACAAGAAATTTCCGCAATGGTTCTCCAAAAGCTTAAAACGGATGCAGAAGCTTATCTTGGGCAATCGGTGACCCAAGCGGTCATTACGGTTCCTGCTTATTTTACAGATGCCCAGCGTCAAGCTACTAAAGATGCAGGAGCCATTTCCGGGCTTGAAGTACTTCGTATTATTAATGAACCAACAGCCGCAGCGCTTGCGTACGGTCTTGACAAAGAGAACGACCAAACCGTCTTAGTGTATGATTTAGGGGGCGGAACCTTTGATGTGTCAGTCCTCGAGTTAAGTCAGGGCATGGTTGAAGTGAAAGCTACGAGTGGGAATAATAATTTAGGTGGCGACGATTTTGACCAACGCTTGATTGACTATATGGTGGCAGAATATAAGAAAAGTCATGGTGCAGATCTTTCTAAAGACCGAGTTGCCCTCCAACGTTTAAAAGAGGCTGCAGAAAAGGCGAAGATCGAGCTTTCTGGTGTAACGAACTCAAACGTCAATCTCCCGTTCATCACCATGACGGAAGAGGGACCTCAACATTTGGATATGAATATTTCTCGGGCTAAGTTCGAAGAAATTATTTCGGATCTCGTGGATTCAACTCTTGGTCCCACACGCCAAGCCCTTGAAGATGCCAAACTTTCCTGGGGTAAAATTGATCAGATTATTTTAGTGGGTGGATCTACCCGTATCCCATCCGTCGTAGAAGCTATTAAGAAATTAAGCGGAAAAGAACCTCACAAAGGGGTCAACCCTGATGAAGTGGTCGCCATGGGTGCGGCTATTCAAGGGGGCGTTCTTAGCGGTGAAGTGAAGGATATGATCTTGCTGGATGTTACCCCACTTTCCTTGGGGATTGAAACCCTTGGTGGAGTATTCACTCGGATTATTGAACGGAATGCTACCATTCCGACCACTAAATCCCAAACGTTCTCAACCGCTGCAGATAATCAAACCTCCGTTGATATTCATGTACTCCAAGGGGAACGTGAAATGGCGAGCTACAACAAGACGCTCGGACGTTTCCAACTCTCAGGTATTCCTCCTGCACCACGTGGTATTCCACAAATCGAAGTGAAATTCGATATTGATGCCAATGGTATTGTTCACGTCTCTGCGAAGGATACCGCTACTGGAAATGAACAAAAAGTGACCATTACTTCCTCTACAGGTCTTTCTAAGGAAGATATCGAGAAAATGAAGCAAGACGCTGAAGTTCATGCTGAAGAAGATAAGAAAAACAGAGAACTGATCGATGCTAAGAACCAAGCTGATTCACTGGCCTATCAAACAGAGAAAACCTTGAAAGAGTTTGAAGGTAAGGGTGATGCTGCAGAAGTTGACAGCATTAAAAAAGCAATGGAAGACTTGAAAGCAGCAGCTGCCGCTGATAACGTCGAAGAGATTAATGCGAAAACTGAGGCACTGAACAAAGTCCTTCATCCATACATCGAAAAAATGTATCAACAACAAGCGGCCCAAGATCCAAATGCAGGGGCACAGCCTGGTGCGGAAGAGCAGTCTAAAAAAGATGATGATGTTGTGGATGCTGAATTCACGGAAGTGAAGAAGGATTAACCCACAGCGCCGTCGCTATCATGCTTGATTACGAGCGAGCGTTGGCAAAACCTCTGGGCTGTTCTGGTCGCATGCAATGCCATCCTTGGCGCATGCGACACTAGGAACATCCTGTTCCGTCGAATGTGAACCGTTGCCACGCTTGCGCTTCGTAATCGAAGCACGATGGACGCGACTCTGCTGAATGGGTTCGCTCCGCAATTAACTCCATCCGGGGCTGGGAACGGCGAGGGTTGGAGGTTGAATTGCTTTGCTCCCAACTTTGGTAAAGCTGAGCTTCGATCATCTGAGGAATGATATGCCTAGAGGGAAATATTGGGGGTGCAAAGGTGCTAAAGCCTTTGTGCCCGCATTTTTTGAGTTTATGGTATAGAGAGATAAAAATCCTTTATAAGGATATTTCCTTGTGCTTGAAGGGGAAGGATCATATAATACTAAAGAACTTAAATACTTTTTACCGTCAGAGCGGATGGTCAAGCAGGAGTGTGGAGGAAAAACATGAAACGCGATAACTATGAGGTGCTCGGGGTCGGGCGGTCAGCTAGCGAACAGGAAATTAAACAAGCTTATAGGAAGTTAGCTCGCCAGTATCACCCTGATGTCAATCCGGGTGATAAGGCTGCGGAGGAAAAATTCAAGGAAGCTGCCGATGCTTATGATGTCCTGAGCGATCCGGAGAAAAGGGCGCGTTATGACCAATTTGGTCATGCTGGAACAGATCCCAACCAAGGTGGTGGATTTGGAGATGCTGGGGGCTTCGGTGATATTTTTGATATGTTTTTTGGCGGTGGTGGCGGGCAACGGCGGGGTGGCCCGCAACGGGGTTCAGATCTGCGCTATGCTATGCCTTTGACCTTTGAAGAGGCAGTATTTGGCGTTGAAAAGGAAATTCAAATTCCGCGGGACGAAACTTGCGTGGATTGTCAGGGTTCTGGTGCAGCACCTGGGACACACCCGACAACGTGTTCACAGTGTCAGGGCAGCGGGCAAGTTAAAGTACTTCAGCGGACGCCTTTTGGTCAAGTTCAAACGGCTCGAACCTGTCCAACCTGTCACGGGGAAGGGCGTACGGTCAGTAGCCCATGCTCGACGTGTCATGGACAAGGAAAAGTTCGCAAGGTCAAAACGATTAAGGTTAGTATTCCACAAGGTTCCGAGGATGGCTTAAACTTGAGGCTCAGCGGAGATGGTGAAGCTGGGGCTAAAGGTGGGCCCTCAGGTGACCTTTATATTGTTTTACAGGTTAAGCCACATAAGTTCTTCGAACGTGATGGAAATGACATTTATTGCGAGATTCCAATCACCTTTATTCATGCTGCCTTGGGTGCAGAGGTCGATGTTCCGACCCTTGACGGGGTGGTTAAGATGAAAATCCCCGAAGGAACACAAACGTCTACGATCTTCAGGCTTAAAGGACATGGCGTGCCGCATCGTCGAGGAAGTGGTCGTGGAGACCAGCATGTTAGGGTTCTTCTGACGACGCCAACCAAGCTAAACGAAAAACAAAAGAAACTCTTGCGTGAATTTGGAGATGAAACCCCGGAACATCAACAAATGGGCAAGAAGTCATTGTTTGAAAAGTTCAAGGAAAACCTTCGCGATGCGATGGGGTAAAAAGGAGACTACGCGATGAATTGGCGTGAAGTGGCGGTAACCGTTTCATCTGAAGGAGAGGAAGCGGTTGCCGACCTTTTTTATCAGTTGGGGTGCCCTGGTGTTAGCGTGGAAGACCCCGAACTCTTGCAGAAGTATGTGGAATCGGGAGCATGGGATTACCATGATTTTGGCGAAGTGGAACTCACAGGAATATCTGTAGTCAAGGGCTATTTCCCAGAACATGAGGAGTTAGCAAGCAAACTTGAGAATCTTGATTTGGGGATCCGAGAACTTGTACAACGTTTTCCAAACTGGGTTGTTCAGGCTAAAGGGGTCTCGCTAAAGGAAGAAGATTGGGCAACCGCGTGGAAGGCTTATTTTAAACCGATTCGTATCGGAAAGAATTTCCTTATTAAACCAACCTGGGAGCAGGCAGAACTTTTACCAGGAGATATTGTTCTGGAACTCGATCCTGGTATGGCGTTTGGTACTGGGACTCATGCTACGACCACGCTGTGTTTGGAAGCGCTGGAAGACATCGTTAAACCGGGACAAACTGTGTTCGATTTGGGGACAGGCTCCGGTATCTTAGCGATTGCAGCCGCAAAACTAGGGGCGAAGGTGGCGGCGGTGGATCTTGATGCGGTTGCAACAAGGGTTGCTCAGGAAAATGTCGACTTGAATCAAGTGAATGATCGAGTAGAGGTTTTGCTTGGGGATTTAGGGACTGTGCTCACGGGACAAGCCGATGTCGTGATTGCCAATATCATTGCAGATATTATTTTAATCCTACTCTCTGATTTGAAACGTATATTACGCCCGGACGGTGAATTTTTAGCCTCGGGCATTATCGAAAATCGAGCTGACGAGGTGGAATTGGGATTAAAGGAAGCTGGGCTTGAAATAATAGAACGTGTTGAAGATTCTGGTTGGATATTATTTCGAGCAAGGTGGGCTAAGCATGAATCGGTTTAAAATTACAGAGCTTGGCAAAGAAGTCTTTTGGTTGCGTGATTCGGAACGTGACCATCTCGTCCGGGTTCTCAGGCTTTCACCTGGAGATTTAATCATTGGTTTTGATAACACCGGGACGGAGTATACCAGTGTTATCCGGAAGATCGAGGACAAAAGCGTAACCTGTCTGATTCTTAGTACGGATCATCCCGATGTGGAGGCCCATACCTCTGTTTACATTGTTGCGGGACTCTCCAAAGGGGAGAAAATGGAATGGGTAATCCAAAAAGGCACCGAACTGGGCATGAAGGGTCTCATCCCATTGCGAGCAAAACGTTCGATCATGCACCTTGAGGGAAGCAAAGCTCAAGAACGGGTCGTTCGTTGGCAAAAAATTGCATCAGAAGCATCGAAACAGTCTCATAGGGTTCAGGAACCCGAAATATTAGCAGTCTGCGATTGGAAAGAACTAGAGAGTCATTTGCCGCAAGGCACCCAGTGGCTTATTCCCTATGAAGAGGAAAAGACTCAGCGTTTAACCACCGTACTTAACACACTAGATTCAGAACGACCTATTGCTATACTTATTGGTCCTGAGGGGGGCTTTGAGTCTGCCGAAGTGGCCTGGGCTCAAGAAAAATTGGGGGCTCAAAGTGTTTCGCTCGGACCGCGAATTCTCCGGACGGAAACGGCTTCCTTGGCAACGCTCACCATGGTTTTGGCCCATTATGGGGATTTAGGCTAGAAGGGACTTGTGTGGCATAGCGCTCAGTGCTTACGACGCAGAGCAAACTAACCGTTCAAGTGACTGGCTTTGGGGAACGGGGTTCCCGCCAGATGGGCCGTCCATGGCCCACTGGCGGCAGCGCACGTCCTGTGCGCTGCCCCGTGTCTGGGGTCGGTCGCTTGAACGGAAGTTTGCTATTCTGCTTACGTAAAGACGTCGCGCTCTGTCACACTGCGTCCCGGGGCCTGGGCCGGGAGGACGGTGGGAACGATGGAGACGGACGGGGGATGGACCGTTTGGGTGGACGGCACATTTCATGTGCACCGTCTGCGTGCAAGTCGTGGGGTCGGTCGCTTGAACGGAAGTTTGCTATTCTGCTTACGTAAAGACGTCGCGCTCTGTCACACTGCGTCCCGGGGCCTGGGCCGAGGGGACGAGGGAACGAAGAACGGGCGGGAGATGGATCGTTTGGGTGGACGGCACATTTCATGTGCACCGTCTGCGTGCAAGTCGTGGGGTCGGTCGCTTGAACGAAAGTTTGCTATTCTGCTTACGTAAAGACGTCGCGCTCTGTTATACTGCGTCCCAGGCTTGGGTCGGGGGACGGTGGGGACAGGGACGGGGATGGACCATTCGGGTGGACGGCACATTTTGTGTGCACCGTCTGCGTGAGGTAGGGGTATGAAGAGTGGACTTTGAAACGTTATTCAAGGATTAAACTCGTTAGTTGTTTTGAAAAAGGGTGGATTTTATATGTCTTGCCAAGTCGAACAAGTCAAAGAACATTTGTCGGTTTGTTTCGTCACTCTTGGTTGTAAAGTAAACCAAACCGAAAGCGAGGCGATGGCCCAGCTATTTCGGGAGGCGGACTATCAGGTGGTCGGTGCTTCAGAGGAAACGGATGTTGTCGTTGTTAATACCTGTACTGTGACGAATACAGGAGATAGTAAATCCCGTCAAGTTATTCGTCGTATGGTGAAGACACATCCGGAGAGTATTGTGGTAGTCATGGGGTGTTATGCGCAAACGGCGCCAGGAGAGGTTCTGGGTATTGAGGGCGTTGATCTGGTTTTGGGAACACAAGATCGGTTGAAGATCTTGGAGTGGATTGAGCGAGTCAAGGAAGAGCAAGATCCTCAGAACGCGGTACATGGAATTAGGGAAGCGAAGGAGTTTGAAGAGCTTCCACAACTTCGTGAAGAACACCGTACTAGAGCGTTTCTAAAGATTCAGGAAGGATGCAATCAATTCTGCACCTATTGTATTATTCCTTATGCTCGAGGTCCGTTGCGGAGTCGCCTCCCTGAGATGGCGATTGCTGAGGCTCGTCGTTTGGTTGAAGCGGGGTATCCGGAAATTGTCCTGACTGGGATTCATACTGGGTTTTATGGACAAGATTTAGAACAAGGTTGGAACTTAGCTCGCCTGGTTCGGGAACTCGTAAAAATTCCCCAGCTTCGCCGATTGCGTTTGAGTTCAATCGAGCCCATGGAATACACTCCTGAGCTGATCGAGAGCATTGTTTCTTCGGATAAGGTCTGTCCTCATTTACATATGCCCTTACAGAGTGGTAGCGATAGGATATTAACTCGCATGCGGCGTCCGTACTCGCTAAGCGAGTATCGTGATTTGCTTGACAGACTGCGTCATCAGATTCCAAACCTTGCAGTCACAACAGATATCATCGCCGGCTTTCCAGGGGAAACGGAAGAGGATCATGCAGCGACTTTAGCTTTTGTGAAGTCCTGCGATTTTTCGGGTATTAATGTTTTTCCATATTCAAAACGGAAGGGAACCCCCGCCGCAGACTATCCTGATCAAGTTTTGAAGAAAGTTAAAGAGCAACGGGTGAAGGATTTATTAGCGGTTGCCCGTGATAGTCAGGATGCGTTTGTTCGTCGTTTTATCGGGAAACCTGTGGAAGTGCTGATCGAATGGATTGATCCTGAGGGAAATGCCATGGGGCATACGCCACATTATCTTCAGGTTCATTTATCGGCTCGTGAGGAAGGACAGGCCTGGGTTTCTAGGCAGTTTGTAACGGTCGTTTTGAAAGAAGAGCATATCAAGGGATTATAAGCGTAAAAAATATTTTTGAATTTAGGAAGTTTAAACACTTCAGTCGAATAAGATAAAGAGGCAAGGAGAATGTAAATGAAGGATTGTATTTTTTGTCAAATTGCTTTGAAAGAGATTCCTAGCGAAATAGCGTACGAAGACGATCAGGTGATTGCATTTAAAGATATTCAACCCTTAGCTCCTGTGCATTTGCTCGTTATTCCCAAGTGCCATTTGTGTAGTATTAATGATGTAACGCCCGAATACGAAGGTCTTATCGGACATACTTTCAGTGTGATCCGTCGGTTGGCTAGTGAGTTCGGAGTGTCGGAATCCGGTTATAGGGTGGTTACGAATACTGGTACCGATGGGGGTCAAATCGTAGGGCATCTCCACTTTCATTTGCTCGGGGGGCAGGCTCTTAATGCCAAGATTGGGTGATTTTTAGGGAGAATGAGTACACGAATGCTGAAGTGAACTTGACGCAACCTACTTCATCCAGTATAATAGTAAAGGTATATTTGTGGATGATCCAGTGGAGGGAGGGATAAGACAATGAGTGAAGTCAAAGTTGGTAAAAACGAATCCCTGGATGCGGCACTCCGCCGGTTCAAGCGTACTTGTCAAAAGGCAGGGGTTAGTGCTGAGGCTCGTAAGCACGAAGCATATGAAAAACCAAGCGTGAAGAAAAAGAAGAAATCTGAAGCTGCACGTAAACGCAAGTTTAAGTAAGGAGTGTCTCGAATTGACCCTGAAGGATCGCCTCGTTGAGGATATGAAGGTTGCCATGAAGGCCAAAGAGGAGGGGAAGGTAAGACTTTCCGTTATCCGAATGGCTAGAGCAGCTATAAAGAATGCTGAGATTGACAAGAAAATTGAATTTAACGATGCTCAAGTCATCGAAGTATTAGCACGCGAACTGAAACTGCGTCGAGATGCGCTTGAAGTTTTTGGGCAAGCGGATCGCCCCGAACAGGTTAAGGCTCTGGAAGAGGAAATGGCTGTTCTAATGGACTACCTTCCTCAACAGCTTTCCGAAGGGGAAATTCGCCAGCTCGTTCAAGAGATCATCGCCACAGTGGGGGCTCAAGGCCCTAAAGACCTCGGTAAAGTCATGGGGGCATTATCCCCTAAGACGAAAGGCCGTGCAGATGGCAAAGTAGTTAATTTGCTTGTACGGGAAATGCTCGGGGCATAATACGCTTACCATGAAAAGGGACTGGGTTGCTAAGGCAGCCCAGTCCCTTTTCATGGTAAGTTTTATTCCTGAAAGAGGAAGAAAAACAATTAGATAACAGGCTTGGACTATTCTTGCTCTTCCCTTCATAAATATCATGTAGAGGGGAGGGGCTTTTTAATGTTCAAGAAATTAAAGAAGAACGTCGGAGATGTTTTGGATTTCCCACCTGATGTGGTGGAAGATGGTCCGAAAATTACGATAACTGGGCGTCAGGAAATTTTGGTTGAAAACTATATTAGCATTTTGGTTTTTTCCGAAGAAGAAATTCGTTTAGAAACCACTCAGGGAGATATCTGTTTTAGGGGAAGGGGACTTGGACTTAAGGTTATTTTATCAACAGAACTACGGATCGAAGGGGAGTTATCATCCTTTTCGTTTGAAGGAGGAGAGATAAAATAATGTTTGAACGATTACGGACGTTTTGGCAAGGACGTATTTTTTTCCTCGCCAGGGGAGATCATTTGCCACAATTTTTAAATCAAGCGTTAAAAGACGGTGTGATTGTGTATCATACTCAAAAATCAGAACGAGGAATGCGTGCGCAGATTAAGTTGGCAGATTTTCGGCGTTTGCGACGGGCTGCGCGCCAAACCCACACACGAGTTCATATTATCGCTAAATATGGTTGGCCTTTTATTGCAATACGTTGGTGGCGTAGAAAGGGACTTTTAGCGGGAATCGCCATGATTGCTTTGACATTAAGCATTTTGTCTCAGCTTGTACTTACGATTTCTGTGTCAGGAAATCGCAATGTTATGACTCCTGAGGTTTTAGAACGAGCAGAAAAACTCGGGCTTAAAACCTTGGCCTATTCGAAACGTTTGGATTTAAATCAGATTGCCAAAGCGCTTCAGGAACAATTGCCGGACGCGGCTTGGATTGGCGTGGAACGAAACGGAACCGCTGTTAGGATCAAGATTTCAGAGAAAATTCGTCCTTCTATACCTAAGGAGGCGGGGAATCTTGTTGCTAGTCATGCTGGACTTGTCAAGGAAATCATGGTCATTCAGGGTACTCCCCAGGTACATGAAGGAGAAATCGTACGAGCGGGGCAGGTCTTGATCACGCAGGCGGCAACACAAGGTCTTACTAGTGCGCCGAATACTTCAAGTCCTGGAACGAATACTCAAAGTGCCAAACCAACTCCTGTGAATTCTGCGGCGAGAGGGTTTGTTCGTGCCAGGGTGTGGTATAGTACGGATAAACAAATCCCTTTGACGGAAGACAAAGTTGAGGAAAGTGGAAAAGTTGCCACAGGATGGGGTATAAAATTCGGTTCACGCGTCATAATGGTAACGACGCAGGATTCTCCGTTTGAGAAGGCTAATAAAGAAGTCGTGAGTCATTCCCTGCCAACCTGGAGGAATTGGAGTTTCCCTGTCGAAGTTATAAGGGTAGACTATAAAGAACTTCATAATGTGCATATCGAACGGTCTGTTGCTGAAGCACGCCAACTTGCTGAACAATCAGCTCGGAATGAAGTCCAGAAGAAAATCACGCCTATGGTTCCGATTGTGGGAGAAAACGTGAAGGTTCTTCCGAACAATCCCGGTGCCGAACGGGTTAGAGTCGAGGTGGAAACATACGAGGATTTGGCGGTGTATGCCAATCCTTAAAGGAATGAAGGATTCTTAAAATTAGTAAACGAGCGAATAGAGGTAAGGTACAGTGAAGTAAGGATGATGGTATTGAAGATCAGAAAGGTCAGAAAGATTTGGGAGGGGCTATCCAGCCGTTTGGATCCGCTTAGACATCACACCAACTGGCTCCGTGCCATTGTTGGGGTGATGTATTTTCTGTTGTTTACAGTGCTATTATCATCAAGCCTATTTGTTGCCAAATTACATTTGGAAGTAGGAGACCCTAGTCCACAACTCATTACAGCGCAGTGGGACAAGGATATTGAGGATACTGAGAAATATACCCAAGACCAGGACGCTGCGGCAAAAGCCGTTCAACCGATGTTTAAGCCTGACGAGGATTATTTGCTCCTGCTCACCAAAGATCTTGGAAAGGCGTTTGCGGCATTTCATGATACAGCGCCGACCACGGCAGAAGAAAGTGCACGAGTCAGTAAACTAAAGCAAACACAACCGTTTTCCGATTTGCCAGAGGGGGTATTTTCCTCATTATTGAAGAGTTCTCCCGATACCCTGAATTTAGCGGAACAGATCGGTAGAGACATTATTTTAAGCAAAGCGCGCAATGCTGATTTAGGAGCTAAATCAGAAGCAGACGTTGCGTTACTTCGTGAAAGAATCACATCAGACCTAAACCAGTCGACGCTACGAGAGGATGTCAAAACATTCCTGAAGGCGTTTGTGGAACAAGAAGTGATCCATCCTACCTTAAAGTTTGATGAACAAACGACGGATAAATTGCGTTCTGCGGCAAGAAGTAGTGTTAAACCGAATGTAATCCGCTACAAGGCCAATCAGAAAATTGTCGGTGCCGGTGAGATAGTTGACGAAAAGATTTATAGGGTATTGGCTGCCTATGGGCTAATTAATAATCGCAACACTTGGAAGGCGGCTTCTGGGATCGCGTTGATGGTCCTCATTGGAATGGGAACTATTATCGCTTATCTGTACCAGAATAAACGGGATATTTTGCGCTCAACCCGTCTTATGGTCCTGATCGGACTGAGCATGAGCTTGGTTTTAGTCATCGGACGCGGGGTGATCGCCTTAAATTTAGGAGGAATTGACTTTAATTCCTTGGCAGGAATGCTTATTCCTGTCGCTTGGGCCACCATGTCGGTAGCTATTTTGGTTGATCTGGGTGTTGCATTATTGATCGCAGTGGTCTTAGCATTTTTTGTAGCGGTATTAGTAGATCCTTCTTTTTCAACCTCATTTGGTCTTCAAACAGGCTTAGTGGCTCTTTTTGGAGGTTTTATTGGGGTTCACAGTGTGTCTCACTTAAGTCAGCGTTCAGACTTGGCGCGTGCTGGACTATTTGTATCTGCGATTAATGTGTTGACGGTAAGCGCAATTGGCTTAACCACAGGAATGCGATTAATGGTTTGGGTTGTAGGTCTGATCCTAGGAATTGTCAACGGAGTAGCGTCTTCGTTTTTAACGGTCGGGGCCTTACATTGGTTTGAGTCGGGATTCCATATTACGTCTTCGGTTCGACTTTTAGAGCTATCTAACCCCAATAGACCGTTATTGAAGCGTTTACTGATGGAGGCACCAGGGACCTACCATCATAGTATTTTAGTAGGTAATCTAGCGGAAGCTGCCGCGGAAGCTGTGCAGGCTGATGCCACGTTAGTAAGGGTTGGGGCTATGTATCATGATATTGGAAAATTGAAACGTCCCTACTTTTTTATTGAAAATCAATTTACCCAAGATAACCCCCATGATAAGATTGCTCCGACCTTAAGCTCACTGATTATCACCTCCCACGTCAAGGATGGGTTGGAGTTGGCGAGGGAAAATAAGCTTCCGCAGCAGATTCAAGATATTATTGCTCAGCACCACGGAGATGGATTAGTTAGCTTCTTTTATCATAAGGCCTTGGAGGAAAATGAAGAAATTCCGGAGGAAGCCTTCCATTATGAAGGGCCTAAACCTCAGACCAAAGAGGCTGCCTTAGTCACTCTGGCTGATAACGTGGAGGCGGCAGTACGGTCAATGAAACAGCCCACGCCAGGGCGCGTTGAGGGATTTGTTCGGAAAATTGTCAAGGATAAGCTTAATGACGGACAGTTAGATCAATGTGACTTGACATTTCAGGACTTAGATAAAATTTCGATGGCCTTTGTTCGTGTTTTGAGCGGGATATTCCACTCCCGCGTTGAATATCCAGAGTTGCCAACTGTACGGGAGAGCGGGAATGTTGTGGCACAGAAGAAACCCATAGAAGATTCTGGTAAAGAGATTGGGGAAGGGACCCAAAAGGAGAAGGAGCCAGAAAACCAGACGACAGAGACTCGATAGATTAGAGTTTGACGCACATATAGGAGACAAGTTCTTGATTTGAAGGGGGGAAAGGGTGGCCTACATTCGTGTTTCGATAGGGATGGGGTTTGCCCGTAAAAACGTGATCTTGGATATTGCCTGGGAAGAAGAGTCTGTTTTACTTGACCATCGTGAGCCGCTTGCCGGTTTATTAAATCGAGCTATTGAGGAAGCCATTCGTCTGTCTGGTGGTCCAGAGGAAGCTGAAGTAAGCCTGATGTTAGTCGATGACCAACGCATTCATGAGCTGAATCGAGAGTATCGAGGAGTGGATCGTCCGACAGATGTGCTTTCGTTTGCCTTGCAAGAAGAAACGGAAGAGGAACCAGATTCTGAGTTTGAAGACGAAATGCTCGGGGATATCGTAATCTCTGCTCAGCGGGCACGGGAGCAAGCTGAGGAATTCGGTCATTCCTTCGAGCGGGAGATTGTTTACCTTGCTGTCCATGGGACACTTCATCTATTAGGGTATGATCATGAAGAAGAACAAGATAAACAAGAGATGCGCAGTAAAGAAGAAGAGGTGATGGCTATACTTAGGTTAGAGAGAGTATAGCCACTAAGGATTCTCGAACGTTACTAAACGGAGGAAAGCATGGGGAGATATCAGAAGCCAGGGTTTTGTCGCAGTTTAAATCAGGCTTGGCGGGGGATGTTATATACCTGGAAAACTCAGGGGCACTTACAGTTTCACGGTATAGCAGGAATTACAGTGTTGTGCTGCGCTTGGTGGAGCGAGGTTTCGAGTTTTGAATGGTTGATTCTTATTTTGGCGATTGGCAGTGTTGTGGGTGCAGAAGTAATGAATACTGCCCTCGAAATTGTGGTAGATATGGTACAACCAAATTTTCATCCTTTGGCGGGTATGGCTAAGGATGTGGCCGCAGGCGCTGTTTTGGTGACTGCGATACAAGCCGTGGTGATTGGCATGATCGTCTTTTTACCACGACTGTTTCGCTTCGCGGGTAAGATCTTTTAGGATAGATAAGGAGTTTTGTGCTTGAATCAGAATCAACCCTCCAAGACGGAAGCAATAGAAGCAGTGCTAGAATTAGAAATCGAGGCAGAGAAGGTGCATGAACTCATGAATCGGGCTCAGGCAGCTTACCGGCAGGCCTATATACCGTACTCACATTACCCAGTAGGAGCTGCGGTGCTTTTTGCATCAGGGGAGATTTATAGCGGATGTAATGTTGAAAATGTGAGCTACGGTTTAACGGTCTGCGCGGAGCGAAATGCAATTTTCCAAGCCGTGGCTCGGGGTGAACGGGAATTGAAAGGAATTGCCATTGCTGTGCCGACAGATGAGTTTCCTTCTCCCTGTGGTGCATGTCGTCAAGTGATCCGCGAGTTTGCAGTGGACTGCCCAGTTATTTTAATTAATGGGCAGGGGCAAACAAAGAAGACTAGCTTGAAGGTGTTATTGCCGGATGCGTTCGTAGGCCTTGTGTGAGGAACTTGTGTCACACAGCGCTCGGTCTTACGACGCAGAGCAAACTAACCGTTCAAGCTCCCGGCTGTGGGGAGCGGGGTTCCCGCCAAAAGCGCCATCCTTGGCGCATTGGCGGCAGTGCACGTCCTGTGCACTGCCCCGTGTTTCGGGTCGGTCGCTTGAACGGAAGTTTGCTGGGCTGCTTACGTAAAGACGTCGTGCTGTGTCACACTGCGTCCTGGGCTTAGGTCGGGAGGACGTGGGGGACGAAGGACGGACGGGAGATGGACCATTTGGGTGGACGGCACATTTCATGTGCGCCGTCTGCGTGCAAGTCGTGGGATCGGTCGCTTGAACAGAAGTTTGCTGGGCTGCTTACGTAAAGACGTCGAGCTGTGTCACACTGCGTCCTTGGCTTGGGTCGGGAGGAACGAAGGACGGACGGGAGATGGACCATTTGGGTGGACGGCACATTTCATGTGCGCCGTCTGAGTACAAGTCGTGGGGTCGGTCGCTTGAACAGAAGTTTGCTGGGCTGCTTACGTAAAGACGTCGCGCTGTGTCACACTGCGTCCTGGGCTTGGGTCGGGAGGAACGAAGGACGGGCGGGAGATGGAACATTTGAGTGGACGGCACATTTCATGTGCACCGTCTGAGTACAAGTCGTAACGTTTGTGATTTGAATAGACATGATAATTTAAGGTTATGGTAAGTAATAAAGTTAAAAATAATTAAAGTATAAAGAGATAGGGAAGTGGCATCACTGTTGGTTTCAACATCAAAAGAATTTCGTTCGGGTTTTGTATCGGTTATAGGAAGGCCGAATGCGGGGAAATCTACTTTACTTAATCATTTATTGGGACAGAAAGTACTTATTATGTCCGATAAGCCTCAGACCACTCGGAATCGCATCCAGTGTATTTTGACGGAGGAACGGGGACAAATTGTCTTTTTGGATACTCCCGGAATCCATAAACCTAAACATAAGTTAGGGGAATACATGGTCGGAGCGGCGAAGGAATCCATTCGTGAGGTTGACGTTATCTTGTACATGGTGGATCTTTCTGCCGAATACGGCCCTGGTGAAGAGTTTATTATTCAAATGCTCAAGCAGACTAAGACCCCTTGTGTCTTGGTTTTGAATAAAGTGGATCTTTTGACTAAAGAGCAGTTGATGCGTAGAGTCCAGGAATTTTCTGCCTTTATGGATTTTAAGGCGATTGTTCCTATATCGGCAAAAACAGGGGAAAATACGGATGAATTATTGAATGTGATTTTTGGCCAGCTTTCTAAGGGTCCTATGTATTATCCGGAAGATGAAGTGACGGATCAGCCGGAGCGGTTTATCATGGCAGAACTTGTGCGTGAAAAAGTGCTTGAGTTGACGCATGATGAAATCCCGCATTCGATTGCGGTTGTCATCGAAGAGGTAGAGGAAAAGAAGACGTTGGTTAAAGTACGTGCTTTGATTGTGGTTGAGCGCGATTCTCAGAAAGGGATTATCATCGGGGCGGGTGGTAAACAACTCAAGGAGATTGGGAGCTTGGCTCGTCGAGATATTGAGGCTTTATTGGGGAGTCCTGTGTTTTTGGAACTTTGGGTAAAGGTCAAGAAAGATTGGCGTAATCGAGTGGATAGTTTGCGTAATTACGGATATGGAAAGGAACGAGGATAAAGTATGATAAATCTTGCAGGGATGACGGATCACACGTTGTTGAAACCACAAGCTACGGAAAAGGATATTGTGGCGCTTTGTCATGAGGCTCAGCAACATAGGTTTGCTACGGTTTGTGTAAACCCGACCTATGTGCAGATGGCGGCAAAGCTTTTACATGGCACGGGGATTGGCATTTCTGCTGTTGTGGGTTTTCCTTTGGGGGCGACGTTCACGGAAGTGAAGGTTCAGGAAGTATTTATGGTTAAAGCTCATGGGGGCAAAGAAGTTGATATGGTGATGAATGTCGGGTGGGCAAAATCCGGTAATTGGGAAGCGGTCGAGCGGGATATTTTTCGTGTAGTCGAAGCTGCTCATTGGGTCGGGCTGCTCATCAAGGTAATCATTGAGACGTGTTTGCTCACGGAAGACGAGAAGAAAATGGCTGCTGAAATTGTCAAACGTTCGGGAGCTGATTATATTAAGACTTCGACTGGCTTTGCTGGAGGTGGAGCCACTGTCCAAGATGTGCGTAACTTAAAAGCCTGGGTCGGGGATGATGTGAAAGTTAAGGCTTCGGGTGGAGTGAGGACTAAGGAGTTTGCACTTGAGCTTGTGGAGGCCGGGGCGGAACGTCTGGGCACAAGCGCGGTCCTTGTATAACACAGCGCTCAGTGCTTACGACGCAGAGCAACTAACCGTTCAAGCGACTGGCTTTGGGGAGCGGGGTTCCCGCCAAAAGCGCCATCCGACGGCCAAGGATGGCCTAGTGTCCCTGTAGCCAAGGATGGCGAGAAGGGACCTTGGCGCATTGGCGGCAGTGCACGTCCTGTGCACTGCCCCGTGTTTGGGTCAGGTCGCTTGAACGGAAGTTTGCTAGGCTACTTACGTAAAGACGTCGCGCTCGTGTTATACTGCGTCCTGGGCTTGGGACGTGGAACGTAATGTGTCGGGTGGACGGCACATTTCATGTGCACCGTCCTGAATTTGGGCTCGATCGTGTTTCCTTCGCTGTTGAACGGGGCAAAGCTAAATGAATAGTCAAATTATAAATTTCATAAAATAGAAAGGGTGAGTGCGTGGCGGTTTACCATGCGGACGCGTTAGTGATACGTAGCCGAGAATTTGGGGAGTCGGATCGGGTGCTCACCCTTTTTTCCCGTGAGATGGGAAAGCTTCAGGCGGTGGCGAAAGGGGTGCGCAAACCTAAAAGTCGCCAGAGGGCTGGGGTTCAGCTGTTTACATATGCGGACTTTTTGATTCATCGTGGGAAAACGTTGGATACGGTGAGCCAGTGTAGTCCTAAGGAAAGCTTCGCGCATCTTTGGAATGATCTTGATCGGTCGTTCTCGGCTACGGGGATTGCTGAGCTTTTAGATATTTCGACAATTCCGGGTCAGCCTAATGGGGAGCTTTTTGCACTTACGTTGACTTGCTTTTTTTTAATGGAACATTTTGATCCTTCTCTTGTTCTTGCTGCTTACGCGTTGCGGTTAATGACGCTGTTGGGATACCAGCCGCGTTTGGGGGTATGTGCGGAGTGTGGGAGAGATGTAAATGGTGATCGTTTGTTTTTTAGTGCTGACGCGGGTGGTACGCTTTGTGGGAATTGTCGGGAAAATTATTCTGGACGATGGGTTCGAGCGGGTAGTCTTGCGTTTATGCGTCAGTTGATACGGGCGGATATTACTAAAATCGATCGTTTACGTTGGAATACTTGGATGAGACAAGAAATTTTGGAGACACTAAGGCTTTATCTGGAGCATAAGTTCGAGCGGCCGCTTAAATCTTGGAGAATGGGAATTTTGACTTCGGATGACTTGGGATGACATATTAACGGAAAGGATGAGGATGAATTTGAGTGAACCGTTATGGACAGAACTTGAAAAGCTGGATGTTTTGCGCGAACGTATGGGTATCGGATATGAAGAGGCTCGCAAGGCTTTGAGTCTCGCTCAGGGCGATGTGGTAAAGGCTTTGGACGATTTAGAGAAGGCGCGAAATGAGAAAGACATGGATTGGAATTTCGCAGATCAAGGTCAGGGAATTTGGAACGGTGTTAAATCTACAGTGACAAATTTGAGCCACACTACGGTCAGTCTCAAACGACATGACAATACGATTGTGAGCCTTTCAGCTCCTTTAGGTTTGGCCCTGGCGTACACAATTTGGCGGAAGCCTGGTTTGCGAATGCTGGCTCTGATGGGTGCGGTGGGGGCGGCTATCAACCACTTTGAGCTTGAAGTATCTTCAAAAGCTGAGTATCCTTATAATGACGATGCTTTTAATTTTGACACGGACAGAGTGGGGAAACCACTTTAAAAGTGATTCTCAACGATAATCTTTCAAAAAATTCTCTACTTGGAATGTCTTAAATCTAACGTATCCCAGTGTATTCTGCGAGGAGAGATTCTAAATTGGCCACTTTGTCCGCAACCTTGGGGCTTCTCGTTTGACACAACATTATCCTCAACATATAATAGTGTGTAAACGAGACGTTTATTTTCAAAGAGTGCGCATTGTGGAATGCGTTAATTCTTACAAATCAATACCTTTATAATGCAATGATGGGAAAGAAGTCTGTGAATCCTCTCTTATAGCGAGTTCGGGTGGGTGGAAGCCGAATGAGAGAAGCGGATGGGGCATCTTTGAGCATAAAAACGAAGGGGACCCTGAGTTAGGGGTCAAACAGGGTGGAACCGCGGGAACAAGTTCTCGTCCCTGTAGCTTAAATGCTACGGGGGCGAGAGCTTTTTTGCTGTTTCAACAAAGTTCTGTTAGAGATAGTAATAGCGCTCTATCTCATAATTTATCTCTCAGTCCAATGAGTAAAACGTCAATAATAAAAACTTAGGAGGCTAACTATGAAGTTTCAAGACATAATCCTTACCCTTAACCAGTTTTGGGGAGAACAAGGGTGTATTATTGCCCAACCTTATGACATGGAAAAAGGGGCTGGAACGATGAACCCAGCGACGTTTTTGCGTGCCCTTGGACCAGAGCCTTGGAATGTGGCTTATGTTGAGCCGTCACGCCGACCAACGGATGGGAGGTATGGGGAAAATCCCAATCGTTTACAGCACTATTTCCAATACCAAGTCATCCTCAAGCCCTCCCCAGACAATGTGCAGGAACTTTACTTGCAAAGTCTGGAGCGTTTAGGCATTAATCCGAAGGAACATGATATCCGTTTTGTGGAAGATAACTGGGAGTCTCCTACGATGGGTGCGTGGGGGCTTGGCTGGGAAGTTTGGTTGGATGGAATGGAAGTGACTCAGTTTACGTATTTTCAACAGTGTGGGGGTATCGACTGCAAACCAGTTTGTGCTGAGATAACGTATGGGCTGGAGCGTCTGACAACGTATATCCAGAACAAAGACAGCGTTTATGACATCGAGTGGGTTGGGGATACCACTTATGGTGATATTTATCTTCAAAACGAAATTGACTACTCGCATTATAATTTTGAAGTGGCTGATATTGAAGCCTTACAGACCTGGTTTGACATGTATGAACGCGAGGCGAAGCGCGTCGTGGAAAAGGGCTTGGTACTTCCAGCCTATGACTATGTTTTAAAGTGCTCTCATACCTTTAACCTTTTGGATGCTCGCGGGGCCATCAGTGTTACAGAACGGACAAACTACATTGCCCGCGTGCGTGTGCTCGCTCGTCTTTGTGCCCAAGCTTATGTGGAGCAGCGGGAGAGATTAGGTTTCCCGTTATTAAAGTCAAATTCTGTGAAAGAGGTGGAGTAAGATGGCGAACGATTTTTTACTTGAACTTGGAACGGAGGAAATCCCCGCTAAATTCTCCCCCAGTACAATGACCCAATTGGAAGAACTAGCTCGTAAACGGTTCGCTGAGCTGCGCTTAACTTATGCAGATGTAACAATCTACGCAACTCCTCGCCGTTTCGCGCTTTTGGTAACGGGGCTCGAGGAGAAGCAAGAGGATTTATTGGAAGAGGTTAAAGGACCGGCTGTAAAAGCCGCCTATGATGCGAATGGGGCCCCAACAAAGGCTGCTCAAGGCTTTGCCAGAGGGCAGGGCGTTGCGGTGGAAGAACTTTTTGTCCAAGAGGTTAATAATGTTCCCTATGTGTTTGCCCGTAAATCGGAGGCTGGGCTTGAGACACTGTCACTTCTCCCTCAGCTGGCGCGGGATCTTATAAGTTCTCTTCACTTTCCCAAACCTATGCGCTGGGGAGACCTGGATTTCCGTTTTGCACGTCCTATTCGCTGGATTGTGGCACTTTACGGGACAGAGGTTGTATCGTTTGAATTTGTCGGGCTTGAGTCTGGACGTATCTCGCGCGGGCATCGCACGCTGACAACGGAACCTGTCGTTTTGAGTCAACCGTCCGACTATCGTGAGGCCCTGCGTAAAGCTTATGTGATCGTTGATCCGGAAGAGCGAAAGAGAGAAATCCAAGCTCAAATTAAACTCCTCGCTGAGAAGGTCGGTGGCGAGGTGCCCGAAGATGAAGAACTCCTGGGCGAAGTCATTCATCTTGTCGAGTATCCGACAGCGTTACTGGGCGAAGTGGCGGACCGCTACATGCACTTGCCAGAGGCAGTCATTACAACTCCCATGAGGGAACATCAACGGTACTTCCCAGTGCGAGGCAAAGATGGAAAACTCTTGCCCTACTTTATTACGGTCCGCAATGGAAATGACTTCGCGATAGACACAGTGAAAGCTGGCAATGAAAAAGTGTTGAAAGCTCGCTTAGAAGACGCTGCTTTTTATTATCGGGAGGACCAAAAGGTTCCCTTGGCAGACCTGGTTGCCAAGTTAGGAAAAATCGTCTATCACGAGAAATTAGGGACGGTTGAACAGAGGGTAGAACGCTTGCGTGGTTTGTCCAGCTTTATGGCAGATAGGTTGGAGTTGGGGAAAACTAAACGAGAAGAAATCGATCGGACGGCCTACTTGGCGAAGGCTGATCTTGTAACCTTGATGGTCAGTGATTTCCCAGAACTGCAAGGGATTATGGGAGCGGACTACGCTAGGGCCAGTGGAGAGAAACCTGAGGTTTGTTATGGAATACTCGAACATTATCAACCCCGCTTTGCAGGGGATGCCTTACCCGTTTCTGAGGCAGGGCGTGTGGTCAGCATTGCCGATAAACTAGATGCAATTGTTGGAGCGTTTAGTATTGGGATTCAGCCCACAGGGTCTCAGGATCCTTATGCACTAAGGCGTCAGGCACAGGGGATCGTTGCTATCCTCTTAGACTCTAAATGGGACCTCTCTTTAACGGACCTCTTACGTGAGTCTTATCGTCATTTCGCCGAGCAGGGAACTTCACCCTTGCCAATCGATGACATCTTGCCTTTGTTGCAGGATTTCTTTCAACAAAGGCTGCGTTTTGTTCTTCAGGAACAAGGTCTGCGCTATGATACGGTTGTTGCCGCCTTAGCTCAGGGAAGCGAT
Source organism: Desulfosporosinus sp. Sb-LF (assembly GCF_004766055.1). Classification (NCBI taxonomy): domain Bacteria; kingdom Bacillati; phylum Bacillota; class Clostridia; order Eubacteriales; family Desulfitobacteriaceae; genus Desulfosporosinus; species Desulfosporosinus sp. Sb-LF. Next base: position 60,246 of record NZ_SPQR01000006.1, read on the forward strand.
CAATTTAATCGTGCGGCGGAGAGGGCTCGAGTACTTTCTGTAAAACGTGAAGAAGAATCCTTCGTGCCTTATGCTCAAGCCTATACTCGTTGCTTTAACTTGACTAAAAAAGAACCTGTGCAAGCCTTAGATCCAGCCTTGTTGGTCGATGCGACAGAAATAGCCCTTTCGGAAGGGATCAAGTTGCGCCAAGAGCGGTTTGATGATGCCCTCGCCAGAGGGAATTACGAGGATGCCTATAAGCTCGCAGGGGAACTTGTAACTCAGATAGAGGCTCTCTTCCAAGCTGTGATGATTATGGTGGAAGATGAGAACTTGAAAAGAACCCGTCTGGCATTACTGAGTCAATGTGTAAAAATGCTCGGGTGCTTGGGAGATTTAAGTGTCTTGGCATAATTCAAACTACAATCCTCGACAATGTTATTGATTAAAATATATGTTCACTATCTAGTAAAGAAATAACGTTATGTGATATAATTGGCCGTGTAAAACTCGATTGGTATGTCACAATTAAGGTGATAGTAACATTAAGAGGTGAAATGGGTTGGAATGGACGGAACGTCAACAGCGTATAGTGGAGATAGTGAAAGCCTCAGGTTCCATCACTGGTGAAAAGATTGCGGCACAGCTGAATTTGACGCGAGCCACTCTCCGCCCGGATTTAACCATTTTGACGATGTCCGGGGTCCTAGAAGCCAGGCCGCGCGTCGGGTATTCTTATCGCGAAAATCTCGCACCTTCCCCGATCATGGAACGTGTACTTCAGCTTCGGGTTTGCGCGTTTAAGTCAATGCCGGTTACCATCCTAGAAAGCGCAAGTATCTACGAAGCAACGGTTGCCATGTTCACGCAAAACGTAGGGAGCCTGACGGTTGTCGGAGCAGAGCGCATTCTTTTGGGGATGATCTCCCGCAAAGATATTATGAAAGCTTCTTTAGGGAAAACTGATCTACAACAAGTTCCCGTGGGTGTAATCATGACTCGCATGCCTAACATCTATATGACGACCCCGGATGAACCCGTGTTTAGTGCGGCCAAAAAGTTAGTACAGCATCAGGTCGACAGTTTGCCGGTAGTAGAGGGGTACATCGATGAGAACGGGGAAGAGTGCTATGAGGTCGTGGGGAGATTTACCAAGACTAATGTCACAAAACTCTTTGTAGAAATATCTGAATCGAGGATGTAGTTGTCCTTGATGGACTTGTATGAATTCGGAGGTGAAGACGTGGACGTGACGACGCAAATGCCTGTAATTTATGTTATTTCAGATGCACTCGGAGAGACGGCTGAGTTTGTTGCCCGGGCGGCGGCGGCACAATTTATTGGCGTGAAGACTCGGATTCGTCGGGTTCCTTACGTACGAGATGAAACTCATCTGGAAGATATTATGGAAGAAGCCTTGGCCGAACAAGCCATTTTGGTTTATACTTTGGTACTTAAGGGGCTTAGAGACACCTTGGAGAAAAAGGCCCTCGAAAAGGGGCTCATAGCCATAGATATTTTGGGTCCGCTGATTGGTTCTCTTAGTGACCAAACTGGTTTGGAGCCAACCCATACGCCGAACATTATCCATCGTCTGGATGAACAGTATTTCCGTAAAGTAGAGGCAATCGAATTTGCCGTTAAATATGATGACGGTAAGGATTCTCGCGGGGTTCTTTATGCCGACGTTGTTCTCATAGGGGTTTCTCGCACATCAAAAACTCCCCTTAGTATGTACTTAGCCCATAAAGGTCTCAAAGCTGCAAATATTCCGTTAGTTCCGGAGGTCAATCCCCCTGAGGAACTATTTAGTATTTCCCCACGGAAAGTAATCGGTTTAACATTAAGGCCTGAATTGCTTAACCAGATCCGTACAGAGCGCTTAAAAACCCTTGGCTTGGGTGCCACTGCGGATTATGCGAACCTGGAGCGAATTATGCGAGAGCTGGAGTATGCTCGAAGTATTATGAAACGTATTGGCTGTCCGATCGTCGACGCTACCGGCAAAGCAGTTGAAGAGACTGCGAGCATTGTGTTAGAAATATTATTTAAGGGGGAGCGAAATGGCTAAGAAGTATGTTTACTTATTCCGGGAAGGAAAGGCTTCCATGCGTGACTTATTGGGGGGAAAAGGGGCAAATTTGGCGGAAATGACCCAAATTGGTTTGCCTGTGCCTCCAGGATTTACGATTACTACTGAAGCGTGCAATGAGTATTATAGCATCGGCGAAAATGTTCCAGAAGGGACTTGGGAACAGGTCTGGCCGGCTTTGACTGAGGTTGAGGCAAGTACGGGTAAACTTTTTGGCGATAAGAAAAATCCATTGCTCGTTTCTGTTCGATCCGGTGCGAAGTTCTCGATGCCCGGTATGATGGACACCGTTCTCAACCTTGGATTAAATGACGATACTGTAGAAGCCTTAGCTGCTAATACGCAAAATGAACGTTTTGCTTGGGATTGTTACCGGCGCTTTATCCAAATGTTTGGAGATGTCGTCTTAGAAGTAGAACATTACGTCTTTGAGCAAATTTTAGAGATCGCTAAGGAGAAGCAAGGGGTCCGCTACGACTCTGAACTCTCCCCTGAGAGCCTCAAATGGATGGTCAGTGAGTACAAGAAAAAGATTCAGCGTCATACCGGTAAACCCTTCCCTATGGATCCGAGAGTCCAATTAGAGCTTGCGGTTTTAGCAGTTTTCCGTTCTTGGAACAATGATCGTGCCAATGTCTATCGTAGAATTAATAATATTCCTCATGACATTGGAACGGCGGTGAACGTGCAGTCCATGGTCTTCGGAAATATGGGTTCTGACTCGGGAACTGGTGTGGCTTTCACTCGTAATCCATCCACTGGCGAAAGTGCCCTCTATGGTGAATATTTGATGAATGCTCAAGGGGAAGACGTGGTTGCTGGGATTCGGACTCCAAATCCCATTGCCACCTTGGCACAGGAAAACTTAGATATTTACAATCAATTTGTCGATATTTCCAAACGTTTAGAGTCCCATTATCGGGATATGCAGGATATTGAGTTTACGATCGAACGTGGCAAGCTCTATATGCTCCAAACTCGAAATGGAAAACGAACCGCTTCGGCGGCCATTCGTGTGGCTGTTGAACTTTTCCATGAAGGCGTCATTACGAAAGAAGAAGCTATCATGCGAATCGAACCGGAACAGTTAGAACACTTATTACATCGCCGCATGGATTCAGATGCTAAGCTTCAAGTACTAGCAAAAGGGCTTCCAGCCTCACCGGGTGCTGCGTCTGGAAGGATTGTCTTTAGTGCAGAAGAAGCGGAACGGTTAGGAGATGCCGGTGAGAAAGTTATTCTAATTCGTACGGAGACCACACCAGATGATATCCGTGGCATCTTGGCTGCTCAAGGAATCTTAACCAGTCGTGGTGGTATGACGAGTCATGCTGCTGTTGTTTCCCGTCATATGGGAAAACCGGCTGTCTGTGGGTGTGATGCCTTAAAGATCGACTATGGTCAGGGTTTGGTGGTCATAGAAGGCGTGGAGTATTCGCAAGGAACTGTTCTCTCCATCGACGGATCCACCGGACGGGTCATTAAAGGCGAAGTGATGATGGTGGACCCAGAACTGAGTGAAGAATTTAAAGAGTTCTTGGGTTGGGCCGATGAAATCGCTCGACTCAAGGTGATGGCCAATGCCGATACACCAACGGAAGCGTCTAATGCTAGGGGTTACGGAGCGGTCGGAATCGGGTTGACTCGGACTGAGCATATGTTTATGGACCCTGCGCGTATTCCGATCGTTCAAGCGATGATCCTTGCGCAAACTCTTGAAGAGCGCGAAGACGCTTTGGCAAAGCTGCTACCCATGCAAGAAGAAGACTTTTATGGCATTTTAAAGGCGATGCAGGGACTCTCTGTGACTATTCGACTCTTGGATCCACCGCTGCACGAGTTTCTGCCCCACTCCGAAGAATTGATTGTGGAGATCACGAAACTCAAAATAACTCAAAAAGACCCTGTGAACCTACATGAAAAAGAGGCGTTGCTACGTAAAGTTCGGGCACTTTCTGAGCTTAATCCGATGCTTGGACATCGCGGTTGCCGCCTAGGCGTTTCCTTTCCTGAAATCACGGTCATGCAAGCACGAGCAATTTTCCAAGCAAGTGCGCGGTTGTTAAAAGAAGGGCTTGATATCCATCCGGAAGTTATGATCCCGTTAACTATGGGAAAAGAAGAATTCATTATGATGCGTAAGCTTGTGGATGATACCGCGCAAGACGTGATGAAAGAACAAGCTATTCAAATAAATTATAAAGTTGGAACGATGATTGAGGTCCCGCGTGCTGCTCTTTTGGCGGACGAGATCGGAAAAGTAGCCGACTTCTTCTCCTTTGGCACGAATGACCTTACTCAGATGACGATGGGCTTGTCTCGAGATGATGCTCAGGGCAAATTCCTCCCAGTCTATCTGGAAAAAAACCTCATGAAAACAGATCCTTTCGTCGTGCTTGATCGCGATGGGGTAGGTAAGCTCATCGGCATAGGGGTAAACCTTGGCCGGAGTACAAATCCGGACCTTCACTTAGGGATCTGTGGTGAGCACGGTGGGGAGCCTAACTCTGTGGAGTTCTGTCACATTGTTGGACTGGATTATGTCTCCTGCTCTCCATTCCGCGTACCTATTGCACGGCTGGCCGCAGCCCAGGCTGTGGTAAAGAATAAAGACCAATCGAAGTAAGGTTTATAGAGCCTGATCAGAAGCAGTAAAGCCTTGTGCATAAAGGGTTTGATGGTTTTAGTGTAGAATAATAGGGTGCTATCTCTTAGTGTTAAGAGTAGCACCCTATTATTATTAAAATATGGTATTATGGAACATAAAAGTAAAAGTGGAGTCCTTTAGCTGGCGATGCATTGGACGAAACAAGTCGTCGGAATTCTTTCCCAAAAGACTTGACATAGGGTGAACTCGAGAGTTTATATTATTAATGAAGGTGCAAATTTTGGGTTATTTTTGCATGTTTAATATTGATAAAATCTTTGTCCAAGCTATTAACATTGTCCGCAACCAGAAAATTCGATTCGTGCCGGCAGTTGGTCATCATAGAGGGATTTTCTGCTGTCAAGAAAAGGAGGTGCAGCTGTGCTTCGCATAGCAGTTTGTGATGACCTGCCGGATCAGCTTGAAGCCATGGCCACATACATAAACGATTTTATCGAACTTAACGCTCATGATGCCGAGGTTCGCCAGTTTGAACATCCTGATGGATTGCTGACGGCTTGCGAAAGGGAGCGGTTCCATATTTACATCCTGGATATTGTAATGCCGATGATTAATGGGATTGAGGCCGGCAGGGAGATTCGCCGGCTGGATCGGGAAGGGCAAATCATCTACGCCACCACCGAGCCGTCCTTTGCGCTGGAAGCCTTTTCTGCCACCCCCATTAACTATCTTCTAAAGCCTGTGGACAAAGAGCGACTTTTTCAAACTCTGGAGCTTGCCATTTCCAAGGTGAATACCGGCGAAGAGAACATCATTACCATCAAAACCAAGGACGGCCTTCGCGTGGTGAAGTTATCCTCCATCATTTTCTGCGAATATGTGAAGCATACCGTTCTCTATACTCTGATGGGAGGAGAGAGGCTGACCACCCGCACCATCCCGGAGAGCTTTGCCGAGCATGTTCGTCCGCTCCTTGCTGATGGGCGTTTTCTTCAGCCCCATAGTTCGTTTGTGTTGAACATGAGCCGGGTAGAAGGGTTTTCAAAGGATGGGTTCGTGATGCGAGGCGGAACGGTAATCCCGATTCCTGCCAAGCAATACCCGGCAGTGAGAGACACCTATATGGACTACCTCCTCTCCAGGGAGGGATGTCCATGAGCACTTTGCTTCCCGATTTTTTACGCGGTACGGTAACTGACATCATGAACATCCTGTTGATGCTCACGCTGCTTCAGCCAAAGTATGGTAAAAAAGTAACAGGTCTTGGGATGGCAGGCATTTTGACCGTCAATTTGCTTGTGAACGGATTCGGTTACCTTACCGGGAACCTCACGTTGCTGGCCAAGCTGGACTTTATTTTATGGATAGTCATTTGCTTTGGGGCACGGCCCTTGTTCCGGGACAGCTTTATGCAGTGGCTGTTTAGCGTCCTCACCGTGTGGAGCCTCAGCCTGTCCGTTATGGTGCTTAGTTTCTCTCTTTCTCGGTTGATGCCCTATCCCATGTATGCGAATACACTGGTGCGGCTGGTTCTGTATGCCGGGATTTTATTCCTGTTGCACCGGTATGTCCGCCCCTTGTATCGGCAAATAGTGGAGTCTTGGCATGTGTTTTTTTACGTGGCGGTAGCTCTTACAGCTACCCTATCCTATTATTTTGTCAGCGGGGAGGATGTCGTCCGCACCCTCACCGAACAGGCGGTGCCGATCCATCTTCTAGTTCTCGTTACAGTGGCGGTCTATGTATCCATCGTCTTTTCCCTTAAAACCCTTTCTCGCGAGTATGCCCTGCGGGAGGAAAACCTGAGGATGCAAAACAATCAGGAGCTGTTGCACGTGTCGGCTTCCGCTATGGCAGATCGAATCAAGCTATTGGATGCGTCCCGTCAGCAAAGCTGTATTGCCGAACATGACCGCCGCCATTTCAACCACACCCTACAAGAGCTGTTGGAGCAGCATAAAACCGAGGACGCCATTGCCTTTCTCAAGCAGCAGGTCGGTGCGGTACCGGCTAAAGTGAGAAATTACTGCGAAAATACGGCGGTTAATGCCGCTGTGTGCTATTATGCGGGGCTAGCGGAGGACAAAGGTATCACCACTGATATGAGTCTGGATATCCCCAACGCCCTGTCGGTGGATTCGCTGGAGCTGGCCATGGTGATTTCCAATCTGATAGAAAATGCTATTCAAGCCTGTGAAGGCGTGGAAAAAGACAGAGAGAGGACGATCCGGTTCATCTGCCGTCAGGTAGGAAGGCTCGCCCTGGAGATCAGCAACCCCTCCGACGGTTCCGCCGCTCTTGACGAAAAGGGACACCCGATCGCTAAGGAGAACGGCCACGGCGCAGGCACCAAAAGCGTGCTTGCCTTTGTCGAGAAATATGATGGGGAGATCCTGTATCAGATCGCCGACGATATTTTCCGGGTGCGTATGCTGGTATAACATACCGGACTTTGTGTTTGTCTATCGCTTTTTAAAATAAAATAGTTTCTTAAGCGCTTTTTGAGCATAAAAACGAGTCTTTTGAGAAAAGAGGCTCGTTTTTTGTTTTCATATGGTACGTTTTCACTGTAAAGCTTAGAGCCAGAAAGGTCGTGAACGGTTATGGCAGAGCCAAGAAACAGAAGGGATAAAGACGCGCCCCTGACTGCACCCAACGCGGAAGGAAACGTCTGGCCCAAGCAACGCTGCCCAGCCTTTGAACCCAGGGAAGGCGCTGCAGCAGGTCTGTGTCAATGCTGGTACTGCCGTTATGCGGACTTTCATTTGGATAAACCCAGGGCGCTGGAGGTGGGCATCTGCTACTGGCCTAAAAAGATCATGAAATGAGGACAGACAGCGACCCGACCATCGAAATCAGCCAAAACCTTAATGCCAAAGGCAGTGCAATCACCATTCCAAGATGCAGAATGAATCGAGAGGAGAGATTGAGCGTGAAACAAAACACAGGTCGTAAATTTTTAACGGTACTATTATCCCTCCTGATGATAGTAAACATGTTCGTCGGCCCGGTGTATGCCAATCAGGAGACAAACAAGGTGTGGGACGGCACACCCCTTACCGCCGATCCGGCGTACGCTTACAGCGGCGGCACCGGTGCGGCTGAAACGGACCCTTACCTGATCGCCAACAGCTACGATCTGGCCATGCTGGCGGCTAACGTCAATGCCGGCGGCAACTACAGCAAAGGGAAATTCTTTAAAATGACGGCGGATATCGTCCTCAACGACACACTCACCGGCAGCCCCAAGAAGTGGACGCCGATCGGAAAAAAATGGTCACTTGATTCCAACACGGCGTTTAAAGGCAGTTTTGACGGTAACGGGTATACTGTCAAGGGTGTATATACCATAATCGACTACTCTTCCGATGACTTAACAGGCTTGTTCGGATTCATCTCGGGCGAAAACGAGTACACCCCGGGCGCCACCGTGAAAAACGTGGGAATCATCGGCAGCTCCATTAGCGGCCGATCCAATGTAGGTGGCATAGTAGGACTCAGCTATAACAACAGCAGTGTGGAAAACTGTTATAATGACAGCCCAGTCACTGGAGGAGCCCTTTATGTCGGTGGCATAGTAGGATACAGCAGACTAAGCTGGGTGAAAAACTGTTACAACACCGGTGACGTTATTGGCAGCACGGGCGTCGGCGGTTTGGTGGGCGGCGGTCTTCAAGGCCGTGTGAAAAACTGTTACAACACCGGTGACGTTATTGGTAGCGGCTTTGACGTCGGCGGCGTGGGGGGCGAGTTTACCGGCGGAAGTGTAGAGAATTGCTACAATACCGGCAATGTTTCAGGCGAAAATTATGTAGGCGGTGTGGTGGGTTTACCCGGACCCCGGGCAACTTATACCACGGTGCAATACAACGTTTCACTGGGGCAGACGGTAACGGTAACCGGCAGCACCACGGACCAGTATTGTGGCCGAATCGTAAGTTCTAATGATTATACTTATTATCCCGAGAACAACGTCTGCTTTAATTATGCCCATAAAGATTTGAAAATTAGCGTAAAAGGCCATGAACACATTGTCACCACAAGCTGGTCAAATGATAGAGATGGGGTAAGTATAGATACACCTCAGGCTTGGGACAAGTGGTTCATGAACGACACCGAGGTATGGAATTTCCCCCAAGGCAATGATCTCAACGCTTGGACAGTCCTCCCAACATTAAAGCCTTATTTGCCAGTCGGACCAGCCGTAAACGGTGTTACAAGGGATGATGCCACAAACACAATGACAGGTATGACAGCAGCCATGGAATTCTCAACGGATGGGATAACCTGGACAGCATATAATGAAACAACACCGAACCTCCCTGATCTGACAGGAACAGTGGCTTTACAGGTAAGAGTGGCAAAAACTGCAACTAATCCTGCCGGAGCACCGACCACCTTCAACTTTACAGTTCCAACTTTATCCAGCATAGCGATTACCACCCCAGCGACTAAAACAGTGTACAAAATCGGAGAGAGTTTAGACATCACCGGTCTGGTCGTAACGGGAACCTACAGTGACAAGAGTACAAAAACAGAAACCATAACCTCCGATAACGTAAGCGGGTTTAATAGTTCATGGGAAGCCACTCAGACACTGACAGTGACAGTCGGTGGCAAGAATGTAAAGTATACAATAGCTGTAGTCAAAGCAGACGGACCAGCCGTAACCGGTGTTACAATGGATGATGCCGCAAACACATTGACAGGTATGACAGAAGCCATGGAATTCTCAACGGATGGGATAACCTGGACAGCATATACAGTATATAATTATAGATGGCCGAACCTCCCTGATCTGACAGGAACAGTGGCTTTACAGGTAAGAGTGGCAAAAACAGCAACCCATGCTGCCGGAGCAGCGACCACCTTCAACTTTACAGCATCAACTTTATCCAGCATAGCGATTACCACCCCAGCGACAAAAACAGCGTACGAAATCGGAGAGAGTTTAGACATCACCGGCCTGGTAGTAACGGGAACCTACAGTGACAAGAGTACAAAAACAGAAACCATAACCTCCGCCAACGTAAGCGGGTTTAATAGTTCGGCGGTGGCGGCCACTCAGACACTGACAGTGACAGTCGGTGGCAAGACAGCAACGTATACAATAGCTGTAGTCAAAGTAGACAACCCCACCGACTGGGACGGCAACCCCCTTACCGCCAATCCCAAGTACACATACAGCGGCGGCACCGGTACGGCTGAAACGGACCCTTACCAGATTGCCAACAGCTACGATCTGGCCATGCTGGCAGCTAACGTCAATGCCGGCGGCAACTACAGCCAAGGAAAGTTCTTCAAACTGACGGCGGATATCGTCCTCAACAATGCCCTCACCGGCAGCCCCAAGGCCTGGACGCCGATCGGAGTATACGCATTAAATGATTCCAGCAGGGCGTTTAAAGGCAGTTTTAACGGGGGCGGGCATACCATCAAGGGCGTGTATATCAGCAACTCCCTTGACAATCAAGGCCTGTTCGGATACATCTCGGGTGCCACCGTGAAAAACGTGGGTGTCATCGACGGCTCCATCAGCGGCAAAATTTATGTCGGTGGCATAGTAGGATGCAGCACCGGCAGCAGTGTGGAAAACTGTTATAATACCAGCCCGGTCGCTGGCATTGGCTATGTCGGCGGCGTCGTGGGCGGAGGTAACACTGGTAATCTTGTGAAAAACTGTTATAACACCGGTGCCGTTACCGGTACTATTACCGATCAGCCTAATGCCGGAACCGGCATCGGCGGCGTGGCGGGCATTTACACCGGCGGAAGTGTAGAGAATTGCTACAATACCGGCAAAGTTTCAGGTGCAAGCCCAGTGGGCGGTGTAGTGGGCATACTCCAGGGCGGCGGCGCGGTGAAAAACGGCGTCTCACTGGGGGAGACGGTAAACGGCACAAGCCCTGTCGGCCGAGTCATAAGCGGTCTAGGCAATGGCGGCACAGTCAGCGCTTCTTATGCCCGTAAAGATATGAAAATAGGCGCCAGCGGCAGTGAAGCCATTGTCACCGGCGGCGCAGCCGACAACCAAAACGGCGCGGATCTGACCGTAAGCGCGGCCACGCCCCAGGCATGGGGCACCTGGTTTAGCGATACCGCAGCCTGGGATATCACTGGCGTAGGGAACCTGGTGGGAGGGGCTAACCTGCCCATCCTGAAAAATTTTAGCGCCGGGCAGAACCCCACCCTACCTGGGTCCATACAAGCCGGTACCTACACCTTAACCGTAAACCTAAATGGTGGTAATAGCGGCATAACAGGAGGAAATTACGCCGCCGGTTCAGTGGTTGCGATCAACGCCGGAACGAAAGCCAGTTACACCTTTAGCGGCTGGACAACCTCAAATGGCGGTACATTTGAAAACGCTACCCTTACAAACACAAACTTTACCATGCCCTCAGAACCGACAACGATTACGGCAACATGGACCTCCGATTCCCCCGTTCGCACGTTCAACATTAGTGACGGCGCTATAAAAGTAGAAAATGGCTCAACAGTGGGTAAGCTCAAAGTGACCTACGAAACCGGTCAAATAGAAGATAACATTGACAGTGGAGATATGTTGAAAATTATCCAGACAACCGCAAGTACAGCAACAACAAACACCATTGTCGTGAATACGTCAGGTGACAAAACCGTCAATATTACCCTAAGTGACGTGAACATTGACGTATCGGCAACAAGTAATAGCTGTGCCTTTGAGATTCAGGATAATTCTGTAGTCAATCTGACCCTGACAGGCAGCAACACACTAAAAAGTGGCGTGGATAAAAATGTAACTGGCAAGAATAAAGCAGGCTTGCAGGTGCAGACAAAGGGAGGAAAAACGGCAACCTTAACCATAGACGGCACAGGAACACTTGATGTCACCGGTGGCGGGCTTGGTGCAGGCATTGGCGGCGGTGAAGGCGGAAGTGCAGGCGTTATCACCATAAATGGCGGAACGATAACAGCCAGAAGTGTAGATGGTGCAGGCATTGGAAGCGGCTATGGTAATAATGATCCAGGTGGCGTTATCACCATAACTGGTGGAACTGTAACAGCCACAGCCACAGGTTGTGGTGCGGGCATTGGCGGTGGCGATTGCAATGTCAATGGTTGCACCATCAACATCACGGGTGGAGTTATTACGGCTACAGGTGGTGATAATGGTGGCGCGGGCATAGGCAGCGGTAGAGAAAGTGGCACAGGCAAAGACAAACCAGGCACGATCACCATCAGTGGTACAGCTAAGGTGACAGCCACTGGTGGTCAAGATGCGGCAGGCATTGGCGGTGGCGTAGGCACCTATGATTTTAATCTTAATAAACTCGTTGGCCTCGGCGCTGGCCCCATCAACATCAGCGGTGGAACAGTAATCGCTAAAGGTGGTATATTTGGAGCAGGTATTGGCGGTGGCAATGCTGGTGCGGGTGGCGAGATTACCATCAGTGGTGGAAATGTCACAGCCACAGGCGGCCCAATTGGTGGTGCAGGAATTGGTGGCGGCAAGGACGGCAAAGGCGGCACCATTAAGATTGACCAAGGAGCAATGGTAATTGCAAGTGCTTATATGTCAATGGACACAAAAAATGCCATAGACGATACGGATGGCCTGATCGAGGCAAGTGCAGGAGGCAAAACTGTTGCCAACATCTTGATGGCAAACTACACTGCCCCTGTTGCCTCTAAAACAACGACCACGGTGAAGAATGGTGCAACTAAAGTCGCTGCATTTGCACCAACCTCGCCGTATCAATCGATCGCTTTTACCGTGCCGGCAGGCAGCTATACGTTGTACAAGGGAGCAATCCCGCAAACTCACAGCGATCCAGAAAAACAGATATTTGAGGTAAGCGCGCTAGGGCTGAATATCTTTAGCAACGTAAAGGACGATAGCAGCCTACCACCTGAACCCCAAACCTACACCGTAAGTGGCACAATCAAGGACACGAACAACAACCCAGTATCTGGTGCAACCGTAACCTTGACGGATTCCAAAGACAGTAGCAAGACGTACACCGGTACAACAGATGCCGATGGCAACTACAGCATACCCAGCGTACCCGACGCAAGCTATACCGTTACCGTAAGCAAAGGCAGCGAAACCCTCGGTAGCGGCAGCGTAACGGTGAAGGGCAGCGATGTATCCGGTGACAGTGGAAATATAACCGTAACGCCACCAACACCGCAAACGACGCCAACCCACACCGTAAGCGGCACAATTAAGGACACGAACAGCAACCCGGTATCCGGTGCAACCGTAACCTTGACGGATCCCAAAGACAGTAGCAAGACGTACACCGGTATAACAGATGCCGATGGCAACTACAGCATACCCAGCGTACCCGACGCAAGCTATACCGTTTCCATAACCAAAGGCAGCGAAACCCTCGGCAGCAGCAGCGTTACGGTGAATGGTAGTAATGTATCCGGTGACAGTGGAAATATAACCGTAACGCCACCGACACCGACACCGCCAACGACTCCAACCTACACCGTAAGCGGCACAATCAAGGACACGAACAGCAACCCGGTATCCGGTGCAACCGTAACCTTGACGGATCCAAAAGACAGTAGCAAGACGTACACAGGTACAACAGACGCCGATGGCAACTACAGCATACCCAGCGTACCAGACGAAAGCTATACAGTTTCCGTAACCAAAGGCAGCGAAACCCTCGGTAGCGGCAGCGTAACGGTGAATGGTAGTAATGTATCCGGTGACAGTGGAAATATAACCGTAACGCCACCAACACCGCAAACGACTCCAACCTACACCATAACCTTTAATTCAAACGGTGGAAGTAATGTTAGGGCCATGATCGAAACTTACGGCACAGCTATAATTCTCCCAACCCCCACAAAAGCAGGCTATAACTTTGTCGGCTGGTATAGGGACAGCAGCTTTGCAACCTCGTATCTTGCCACCACAATGGGCGCGGAAAATATAACCCTTCACGCCAAGTGGGAGCAACTCACCTACGAAGTCAGCGGTAATATCAAGGATGAAGATAACGCCAATGTAGACAGTGCGACAGTAAAGCTGATGGCAGGTAGTCGACAAGTTGCCCAAACAACCACCGACGCTAACGGCGTTTTCAGCATCAGCGGAATTCCAAGCGGGATCTATAACTTGGTAATCAGCAAAGGCACCGACCAAATTATAACCTTAACCATCACAGTTTCAGGTAATACTACAACTGGGTCGGTTACATTGCCAAAGGGTAATAAAAATAGTGTCGTAGAGGTTAAGTCCGGTACTCCAGATATAATTGTGGATAAACTCAACGACTTCTTTGCTAGCAATCAATTTACTCAGGATGATAGCAATGTTATCGACGCCGGCGGAACAGTTGAGATTAGGCTAATCGTTGAGCAAAGGATTGAAAGTGGCGACAATGCCGCTGAAAATGCGCAGAGCATTATAGCTGCAGCAGGAAGCGGAAAAGAAATCGGGATTTTTCTGAATTTAAGCTTAAGCAAAATTATAACACCGACTCCCGGTGGTACAGCAGAACAGCCAATTCCAATAACGGAGCTAGATCATCCATTAATCATTGACATACCCCTTCCTACTGAGCTGCAAGGCAAGAACAATTATGTAGTATATCGTTATCATGGTACAGAGGTTCAAACCATCACTCAAACAAACTCCGATGCTGAGTATATTGAGTTAAGCGCTGATGGTAAGTCTATAACGCTCCACGCGAAAAAATTCTCTACCTATGCTATAGGATACACAGCGGCTTCAACACCAAGCAGAGGCGGTGGTAGTGGTGGAGGCACAGCCGCTGCACTGTCCATTACAACCGACAGCAACACAGGTGGAAAGGTTACCATCAGCAGCGATCAAAAGACCGCTACAATTACACCTGAGGAAGGCTATATAATTTTCGATGTACTGGTGGATGGCAAGAGCGTTGGCGCAATTGCGGCATATACCTTTACAGACAGCGAAAACCACAAAATAAGAGCACTTTTCGCTGAAAAAACAGGCGTAAAAAGACTCGCAGGAGTAAATCGAGTGGACACCGCTTTGGAAATCGCCAAAGCTGCTAACGCCGGTAAAGTAAGCAATGTTATTCTGGCCACAGCCGAAAACTATCCGGATTCTCTGGCAGGAAGCGTCCTAGCCGGCAAGTATAATGCGCCGATCCTGCTCGTAGGAACGGAAGCGGATGATCAACAAAAGGTACTTGATTACGTGCAATCCAATCTTGAAACTACAGGAACAATTTATATTCTAGGCGGCTACGCCGCGGTAAGCCAAGACATCGAGAGTAGAATTAAAGCTCTGGGATTCGGCAATATCATCAGGCTCGGTGGCAAAGACCGCTATGAAACATCAGCCATTATTGCCGCGCACATGGTAAAGGACAATGATGGAACGCCTATCGTCATCACCACCGGTGAAGATTACCCCGATGCCCTATCGATCAGCAGTATAGCCTCCCGCTATCAGTATCCGATCTTGTTGACCGCTAAAAATGAATTAAGCAGCGCCGTTAAACAAAAAATCCAAGATATTAAGCCCAGCAAGATCTATCTGATCGGTCTCGAAGGTTCAATCAACCAATCCGTCGAGGAAGAAATACTGCAAACTACTGCATTAGCCAAAGATAGTATCATCCGAATAGGAGGAGCGGATCGCTTTGAGACATCCCTCGCGATAGCCAGACACTTTAAGCCGACCGGCAACTACGTCTGCATCGCCACCGGCAATAACTTCCCGGACGCCCTATCCGGCAGCCTCTATGCTGCTCGGATGAATGCGCCTATACTCCTTGTGGATGAAACGATCTCAGATCAAATGACGAGCTATTTCAAGGAAGAGGGCATTAAGGGTGCGACAATTTTCGGAGGGGAGGCTGTCGTCGGTAAGAAAATATTTGAGGAACTGACGAATTTAGTTAAACCGTAAAATGCAGTAAGGCCAAAAATAAGCTAAACAATAATACAAAAGCCAGAAAGCGTCACGTGATATGCTCGCCTTATGGTAAACAGTTTACGCTGACAAAGAATTTCTATAGTTTAATCGTGTTGAATTATTAGAAGTGTTCCATAATGCGAAAAAACGTCGATTGGTCTATTTTGATTGCCGCAGCCCAAGCCGCGGTGCAGAACCGATAATATCTGAAGATTTGATGAAGGCAAGAACTGGCTTGTAAAGCTGAGTTCTTGCCTTTTTGAATGTTAAAGACCAAGCCGTTTCAACTGAATACCATGAGGAATGGTACCCGAATGATAAAGAGAGTGGTGATAGGGAGCAAATAGTTGTTTTTATCTATCCCATATTATGGTATAGTTTAAATATCCTGATTCGAGCAAACAAGCATTATCAAAATATTGTTAATCAAGATAAAAGATCTAGAAAATGAGGTTTGGAATGATGGACGAGTTAGTACAGAAATTCATTGCAGTGGTTGTATCCTTCCCAGAGATTGAACTGGCTTACTGGTTTGGATCACGCGCCCAAGGAAAAGGGACACCCCTGAGTGATTGGGATTTTGCTGTAAAATATAATAAGGAAATGACATGGAAAGAACAATTGAATATTCGTTCCTCGTTTGCGGACTGTCTTAAAACAGATGCTGTTGATCTGGTGGACTGGGATTATTCTCCACTATCTTTACGCTACTCTATCGTCCAGGAGGGAATCTTAATCCTTTGCCGTGACGAGAATCTAAGGGTGGAATTGGAAACAAAGACACGTTCTCGCTATTGGGATTTTGAACCCTATTTACGAGAATACCAGGAAGCATTTTTTCGTCGCGTAACGGAAAGGGGATTGTAAATGGTTAATCGCACAAAGGTGGAACGGCAGTTGGAGCTAATCAAAGAATATCTGGATTTCTTACAAGAAATTCGATCGCTCACAGAAGAAGAGTTTGCCGCATCCAAAAGGAATTTTCATAGCGCAGAACGTTGTTTGCAGTTAGCCATTGAATGTTTAATTAATATCGGAAACCATATTATTTCCGATCAAGGTTTGCGCGCTCCAAAGGATTATGCAGATATTTTTAGAATTCTGGCGGAGAACAGTATTTTATTAACAGAGGATGCCTTGACACTCAAACAAATGGTGCAGTTTCGAAACCGGCTCGTTCATGTGTATTGGGATATTGAACCAAAATTTTTATGGCAGATTATTCAGGAGGAGTTAGAAGATATTGAACGGTGTGCGCAGGACTTGGCAAGATTTGCGCAAAACCACTAATCAGGTGGATTTCGTAATGGAAACCGACTCCGATGGGTCGGTTTGATCGTCTCAACCTTTTATTGGAGATAAAATGGGTGAGAACGGAAAAGAAATTGCTGCCTAGGTTCAATCTAGAGGGGGCCAAACAATGAGCGATGTTCATAACATCCGACAAAGGACTGAAAAGGAAGAACAAGAACGCCTATCACCTTATGCGGCAAAAAGTGGGGAAGCGAATCGCGAGCACTGGGAAGAAGAATGTCCGATCCGCACAAAATTTCAACGGGATCGTGATCGAATTCTGCACAGTAAGCCCTTTCGTCGCCTTAAACATAAAACCCAAGTATATATTGCTCCATCGGGAGATCATTACAGAACTCGTATGACCCATAGTTTGGAAGTCTCTCAAATATGTCGTACTATCGCCCGGGGACTACAACTAAATGAAGATCTTATAGAAGCGATAGCGTTAGGCCATGATGTCGGTCACACCCCGTTCGGGCATGTCGGAGAAGAGGCTTTGAGACGGATTATCACCCACTTTGAACATAATGAGCAGTCCATTCGTATTGTAAAAGTTCTTGCTAATGAGGGGCGTGGATTAAACCTGACAGAGCCTGTTCTCGATGGGATATTACATCACACTGGAGACGGAGTTCCCAAGGCGCTAGAGGGGCAGATTGTAAAAACCGGGGATCGAATTGCCTATCTCTGTCATGATTACGACGATGCCTTGCGAGCGGGCTTACTGATCCGAAGTGATTTGCCGGAGACCGTCAGGAGGACGCTTGGAGAGAAACCAAGTGATATGATTACCACAATGGTGGTTGACATGATAGAGGCATCCATCGGGCAATGTCGCATTCAACAGTCGGCAGAGGTCAGAGGTGCAATGCAGGAATTCCGGCAATTTATGTTTGCCAGGGTCTATAATAACCCTAAATTACGTGAAGAACGTCGTAAAGGTCAATACATAATACAGGCTCTTTTCGAATATTACAGTCAGGATATATCGAAACTTCCTGAGAACTTTTTGGTTTGGGCTCATGGAAACGAAGTTCAAGCGGTTGTGGATTATATATCGGGACTAACAGATAATTATGCTATTGATCTATTCGAGCGACTGTTTGTTCCACGGCAAAAGTGATTTAATTGATCTAAAACAATGAAAAAGTGGTTGAGCGACTAGTCTGCTCAACCACTTTTTGTCAATAAGTCATTTATAAAGTATAAGTTTCGGGCAACAGAAGTAAACTAAGGCTAGGGCCAAGTTTTAGCTTCTTTGAGCCTTTTGAAATACTATTTGGGCATTATCAAGCTGGTATTAGGTTTGAGGGGCAGACTTGTGTCTAGATTTCCCAGAATTCCATCTAGTTTTTTCCCCTCCAAGAGAAATTGGACGCTTTGAATGGTTGGTAGGGTCGTCAATGTGTTTACGATACTGTACATAGTCATTAGCTCACCAGATGACCCTCCGTGAAAGTTCTTTTGGAATTCCTTTGAAAGATTAAGGGTTGCAACGCCGTCTGCGCTCACAGACGCGCTAAGAAGCGTTGTCCCCTGAGGAAGGGGTTTTTCCAATCCAGAAGGGGGAGTTAACAGTTCCTTGAACATCGCTTTGATAACTTCCTGATCAGTCACCACGACGGTTCGATTCGTCGCAACTAATCCCGTAGCCTCAGCATTAGGGAAATAAAGTGTCAGTTTCACGGATTGCGGACTAGTGCTCTCAGGGTTATTCACTACAGGAGGGGTTGTTGTCGCAGGGGTTGTGGTTGTGGAATTATCCGAAGGCTTAACAGCTTGAGTTTGGGTTTTGGCCGCATTACAGCCAGTCAGGAAGACTCCTGCAAGTAACATGGTAACAATCACTACGATGAACGTTTTAAAGGTGCGTCGATACTTAAAGTACATAAGGTATTCACCTTCCTCGTAAGGTTCTTTATTTATACTAGATAGAATATTAGTAGGGTCTATGTATCCGTTTTTCATATAAGTGACTTGAGTTTGTTACTTATATACTAACATGGTTTTCAGATGTGGGAAAGGGCTAGTCAGGGATTCTTAGCTTTCATGAAAAGGATAACCCAAAATTTAGTATAAATAATTGTCGAAGAAAGCAGGTATTACCATTGAAAAGGGAGAATTAATAACATTGTACGATGGAATTTCTCCTCTTCCTAAAAACTGATTTGTGGATTAATGGTTTAAAAAGAGGATTTTATGAATTTTCGGCGAAGGATTGTATAAGCCCAGGGTTGACAAACTATATAAACTGTGGCAGGGAATCGAAAGGCGATAAACGTGGACAACAGAAGTCATGAAGAATTTATTCCAGAAGAGGTCATCGAGGAAGTGCGTCAGCGCACGGATATCGTAGAAGTTATATCTGACTATGTGAGCTTGCAGCGTAAGGGGAAAAACTATTTGGGGCTTTGCCCTTTTCA
Source organism: Desulfosporosinus sp. Sb-LF (assembly GCF_004766055.1). Classification (NCBI taxonomy): domain Bacteria; kingdom Bacillati; phylum Bacillota; class Clostridia; order Eubacteriales; family Desulfitobacteriaceae; genus Desulfosporosinus; species Desulfosporosinus sp. Sb-LF. The sequence goes on from NZ_SPQR01000006.1 coordinate 79,559, forward strand.
TTCAGAAAAGACGCCGAGTTTTACCGTGACCCCTGAGAAACAGATGTTTTATTGTTTTGGGTGCAACGTTGGGGGGAACATGTTTTCCTTTCTTATGAAGCTGGAGAATTGGTCTTTTCTGGAGAGTGTTCAAAATTTAGCATACCGATGCGGCGTGCAACTGCCAGAGAAAGAATTGTCTTCCCGCGAACGTGAAGAAAGTAGACTCCGACGGCGCTCTGAACAAATTCATGAATGGGCGGCAAGCTACTTCAATAACTTACTGCTGATGTTGCCTGAGGGAGAACCAGGACGTCTTTACTTTGAAAAGCGTGGGATGGACCTTGAGACGATAAAAAGCTTTCGTTTGGGTTATGCTCCAGAGCGATGGGACGGATTATTGGTTTATATGCAGGAACGTGGTGTTCAGCCACAAGAATTAGCGGAAGCAGGGTTAGCCTTGGAACGGGGGACGCCGGGGAAAGGGGGACAATATTATGATCGTTTTCGCAACCGTGTCCTCTTTAGTATATTAGACCGTCGCAACCATCCTATTGCGTTTGGCGGCCGAGTTCTGGATGATTCGCTTCCTAAATATCTAAATTCTCCTGAGACTCATTTTTTCAACAAGGGTCATCACCTCTATGGAATGCATCGTGCGCACCAAGGAATCCGTGAACAAGGTTACGCTCTCTTGGTTGAGGGTTATATGGATGTCATTGCGCTTCAAAATGCTGGATTTCCGAATGCCGTTGCCTCCTTAGGGACGGCTTTGACAAGGGATCAGGCAAAGGTTTTGAAACGATATACTCAGCGTGTTGTCCTCCTCTATGATTCCGATGAAGCAGGAATCCAGGCTGCCTTACGAGGGGGAGAAATTCTGCGTGATGCAGGAATGCGCGTGGATATCTTAACCTTAATCGGGTCAAAGGATCCTGATGAGTATTTGAAAACCCACGGTGTGGAAGAGTTTAATAAAGCTCTAAAGCAGGCATTAACCTACGTTGAGTTCAAATATCGGATCCTGGTCCGTGAAGCACCCCCACAAAGCATTCCAGAAAAGGCGGAACTAGTCATTAAACTTGCCCCAGATATCTTGAAAGTTATCAGCCCCGTTGAACGGGAAGGGTATGAGCGCTTTTTGAGTTTGGAACTCGGGCTTACTTTAGAAGCCGTACAACGCGAGATTTCAAGCCAAGAGCAGAATAAATCTAAAAAAGTGCGCGTACAAGAATATTCTCCACTAAAACAGGTTAGTTCTGGGAAAAATAGAGATAATATTATTAATGGCATTATATGTAAGGATAACGCGGAAGAATTATTGCCAGTAGTCTATTTGGGGGTTTATCGAGCAGAGCGCATGCTTCTGCGTATGTTGCTGGAAGATATTTCACATTTGCCTAAAATTAAGGCCAAGCTGGGAGTATCCTTTTGGAGAGTTCCAGAGCATCAAAAAATCTTCAATTATCTCGATCAGGATGGTGGATTGCCCGCGAATAGCGACGAAACGGTTCAGAGCCGGTTGGCTAGCTTACTCCTGGAAGAGTTAGATATATCTCAAACTGAGCGACTTTTAGATGATTGTATTAAGGGGATTCTCTCGACTCAAGCAGATGAACGAGTAGAAGATCTTCAAGCACGCATGGCAACTTTAGAAAAATCCGGTGACATGGCAGGGGCCATGACTCTGTTGAAAGAGATAGGAGAGCGGTTGAAACGTGGCAAATAGTAAGGTAAAAGGCACCCAAAAGAAAAGTCCGAGGGAAGGTGGGGGTCAGATGAGCGATGAACAAAAAATGGAAAGCGTCCAAGCCCTCATTCAGAAAGGCAAAAAGAAGGGATCCTTAACATACCGCGAGATTATGGATGCTCTCCAAGGTGTTGAACTTTCCCCCGATCAAATTGATGATGTATATCAACAACTTGGGCGAATGGGAATAGATGTGGTGCCAGAACCTGAAGATGTAGAGCGGGAAGCCTTGAAAAAGGGCAAGGATGATGACGATCTGGTAGATGAGCCAGACGAAGATGTAGAGGAAGAAGCGGAAGTAGATCTTTCCGTGCCTGAAGGCGTAGGAATTGACGATCCCGTGCGCATGTATCTTAAGGAAATTGGGCGAGTTCCCCTGCTCTCGGCTGAAGAGGAAATTCAACTAGCGATACGTATGGAGGCTGGCGACGAGGAAGCTAAACGACGTTTGGCTGAAGCCAATTTGCGTCTTGTGGTTAGTATTGCGAAACGCTATGTTGGACGAGGTATGCTTTTCTTAGATCTGATTCAGGAAGGAAACCTTGGCCTCATTAAAGCTGTTGAAAAGTTTGACTATATTAAAGGGTTTAAGTTTAGTACGTATGCCACCTGGTGGATCCGTCAAGCGATTACCCGTGCCATTGCAGACCAGGCCCGGACAATCCGGATCCCAGTTCATATGGTAGAAACCATTAACAAGCTCATCCGCGTTTCAAGACAACTCTTGCAGGAACTGGGACGGGAACCGGCACCTGAGGAAATTGCTACAGTTATGGATATTCCGGTCGAACGTGTACGGGAGATCATGAAGATTGCCCAAGAGCCCGTTTCACTAGAAACCCCCATCGGAGAAGAGGAAGACTCCCATCTAGGAGATTTTATCCCAGATGAGGATGCCCCAGCACCGGCAGAGGCTGCTTCGTTCATTCTCTTAAAAGAGCAATTAGAAGAAGTTCTAGAAACATTAACCCCGCGCGAAGAGAAGGTACTTAGGCTGCGCTTTGGCCTTGACGATGGACGAACCCGGACCTTGGAAGAAGTAGGACAGGAATTTGGTGTCACTCGAGAACGGATTCGACAGATTGAAGCCAAGGCATTACGGAAGTTGCGTCATCCGAGTCGGAGTAAGAAGTTAAAGGATTATTTGGAGTAAAAGACGGCAACGTTTGCTACTCTGAAAAATACTAAAAGATAATATCGAAAAAGACTTGACTATAAGCTCAGAATTTCGTATAATAATCCGTGCAAAGGACATTCCTCGATAGCTCAATGGTGGAGCAACCGGCTGTTAACCGGTAGGTTGTAGGTTCGAGTCCTACTCGGGGAGCCAATTTTTTGCATAAGTATAATACGGGCCCATAGCTCAGCGGTAGAGCCCCCCGCTCATAACGGGTTGGTCCTAGGTTCGAATCCCAGTGGGCCCACCACTTCAAATGTCAGTGTTTGATTGCCAAAGGTCAGAAAATAGAAGACCGAAGCTAATTTTTGAGAAGGAACTTAAAAGATGTAGCTATTCCAAAGGGCATATCGAACATCTAATTAGGGCGATTAGCTCAGCGGTAGAGCGCATCCTTCACACGGATGAGGCCACTGGTTCGAGACCAGTATCGCCCACCAAATAAAGTAAGATTTGGCTAATGAAAATGCTGAAAGTCTTGGTACAAACGGATATTGTAAAATTGTGAGACTGAACGACAAAATAGTTAAATATTCACTTATAATTGTAAGTATCCGTAAGTAGTCGGTCAAGATTCGGTCAGGCAGTCATTATGAATAAGCTGATACCTCATTGATTTGTCAATGAGGTATTTTTATATACCTGTGATTATTTTAATAGAAGAACTGTTGTAGATGGGATACTTATTATTGCAACACAAATTGCAGAGGCTCTAGACGGCCCTCTGGGCCTTTTGAGGAGCTAGAGACGGAGGAAGAGGTCACAGTCGCAGAACGTATTTGTTGTGCAATTTTGGGGCATCGAGAATGGATTTGTGTCACACCAGGATTTCCCTTAATCAACTGGCTACCAAAATGAACCGTGCCGTCCGTCATTGTCGATTGAATTTGTGACACGCAAATGGAATTTTCACCTCGGTTTTGTTTAAGGGAACGTTTAAGCGTTAAGAATGTAGATATGCCTGCTGATAACCTGTGATGCGATACAAATGCCTTGCTGTATGATTGACCATTCAATAATATGCATTTAATGAGCTTATCCTTTATCTGACGGAGGAACTCGTGAAGAGATTCATCAAGAATTTGTTTAAATTCCTTATTTATACATCTGTGTTTCTATGTATTGGTTGGTTTGGAGTAAAATATTACTTTACTCATGTCAACAGAATTGCCGATCAGGTGCGTAGTGACGTGCTCACTCATGTACAAACCCATCATAGCCAGTTTCTAACGTACAACGATATACCGGAAATATATCGAGATGCCATAATCTCAACTGAGGATCGCAGTTTTTTCACAAACAGAGGAATAGATTTAAGAGGAACTTTACGTGCAGTGTCTGTGGACATTGGCAGTGGGCAGGCCCGTCAAGGTGGCTCTACAATCACGCAACAGTTGATTCATAACACACTTTTAAGTAATATGTCAAAATCATTGACGTGGAAATTACTTGAGAGTATCTATGCCATAGGGGTGTATGACTCGATGAGTAAGCAAGAAACATTCGCGTTCTACACCAATGTCATTTACTTCGGACATGGGGCTAACGGATTGTACCAAGCGGCAGAGACATACTTTGGAAAACCTCCATCGGAACTGAACGCAGGAGAACTGACAATGCTAGCTGGCCTTCCGAATGCGCCAAGTAACTATGACCCATATCACAACATGAAACTTGCCCGTGAGCGACAACATATTGTCGTACAAAGTATGGTTGATAACGGAGAAATTAGTGAATCTCAGGCGAAGAAGATTATCAGCGAACCTATTGCGGGTAAAATAGAATAAAGAAAAGCTATTAGAAAAACTTAATCTAGATTTCAGTAAATGAGTCTATTTTGCTCTAATGATGTAATAAATCGCAATGCAAGCCAAGGCGTAAAAATTAATGTTAACTACCTTATATATTGTCTTTTATGGGCAAAAATTAAGGCCTCAGCTTGACCGGCTGGGGTCTTTAATGTAATTGAAAAGAATACGTTAACAAATGCCTTTTTCCTTGAATAGTATGGTTCGGAAACTAGGATTTCTATGTTCAAGGGGGAGGCACTAATGCATATAGTTTCGGCACTCTTTTTAGGTCTTGCCGCTAACCTGGATAACCTTGGGGTAGGTATTAGTTATGGAGTTAAAAAAATACGTGTTCCCTTTCTCTCCAATTTCTTCATAGCCTTATTATCGGGTGTAGTTGTAGCCATTTCCGTCTTAACAGGGCATCTTCTTAGTCGATATATTGCGGTAGCAGGTGAGATAGGGGCCTTAATAATTGTCGCCATAGGATTTTGGGTAATAGCACATAAGACATCAACAAGTGATTGTTTACCAGCTGCTATTCCAGTTATGAAGACCTACTCTGTTCCAATCAAGGCGTTGAATTGTGTTGTCCAAATCACTAAAGAACCTTCTGTCGCCGATTTTGACGCTAATGGTTTCATCTCGACCAAAGAAGCCATGGTTTTAGGCTTGACGTTATCGTTTAACTGTATTGCTACTGGGGTTGGGGCTGGACTTACAGGAATGGACCCTCTTTCATCAGGTATTTCAGTCTTTATCTTCAGTATGATTTCAATTAGCGTGGGATACTTGATCGGTTGGAAAACTGCTTCCGACCGATTTGAACAATTCGCCCAAGTGATTTCAGGAGTGGTACTTATTATAATCGGTATTTATGAACTTCTTAACTAGAAGTTGTTATTTTCAACTATGAGTATTAACATAGATTCTTAACGTCTAACCATCCATAGAGGTCTACATACCTTAAAGTAATCATCACAGAAGTTTTTCAAGATGAGAGAGGATATAGCTTCTCAAAAAGTGAACACCCCAATCAAGGGGTGTTTCTGTTTCTAGTAATAGAAAAATAGTGTTTATGTGACACTTTGTTATTGCAAGTTAACCTCCATTTTATTGACTAGTTTATTGTCCTTAAAGGCCAGGAACACTTCTCCAGCGGATGGAGATTTCACGTGACATAAATAGGTTGCGGTATAATCTTTGCTTCCCTTTATACCGCTTTCTGTGACGACTTCACCAGTGCCTCCCAACAAGCCTTTAACTTTTTCATAGGTATCACCGTATTTTAGCTGGTTGTACTTAGCTTTACTAATGGTTAGTGTATTGCTTTTCTCAGTGGCTTTAGCTGATGTTGTTTTACCGGATTCAGATACTTTTTGGCTCGAGGTTAGAGTTTGATTGTTTGTATCTTTAGGAGTAACTGGAACCGATGGAATTGTTTTATCGGCTGAAGAGTTCGTATCTAGTGTGTTAGGTGCAGCAGCCGTAGAAGTCGATTGTTTTGAAAGCCCTGTTGTTAACTTGCTACAGCCGATAAGAGCCATGCTTAAGCCTAGGAGTAGAGTAATTAAAACTAGCCAGTGTTTTTGAACTGATACTTTAGCACGCAATAAAATTCACTCCCCTTATATAATATATCCATATATTACCATATAAGGAACTGCGTACTAGCTTTTCGACAATATCCCTTATACTAATTCTAATTAACAATAGATAAATATAGGAGAGTTTATTTTACGAATAAAATTAAGAAATAGTCAAAACTGATATAGACCGCCGTTCGGCTAGATTAATTTGGGCCCTAAATAGAATACAACGATAAAAAATGATGTATGAAGAGTAAACCTCCTAGTGTAGATTTATAACCTACGTAGGAGGTTTACTCTTTAAAATTTGAAGATAATCTGTTGGAATTATTCTGAATCAAGCGGTTCAGTTAAAATAAGTTATCTATGCACTAACTTGTTTTTGCTTTAAACATTTTAAGTTGTTTTTAAGAAAAAGATGATAAGTTGTAGGGTATACCGCATAGTATAAGTATAGCAATGATGAAGGAGTAGAAAGTTGAACTTTTTCGAAAGTGTTCTGGTCTCTCTTTGAGCTTTGCGAGTGAACAAACTAAGGTCGGCAGCTTAACAACCCTGACTATTGCTGATGTCGCCAAGATTCTAAAATGTTACTATAGAACCATTTGTGACTATCGTAATAAATATTTTTAACCCAACTTGAGGAGAAACGGCGATAATGGATTTGCGTAGATTAATAGTAGAGTTCACTTTTTTGTTAATTGTAGCTTATATAATTATTCCAAATATTGTATTGCGTTGTGGAGGGATCGGTTGTTGGAAAAGGCAAAACGCCTTAGGTGTTGCAATTACGTTTGATGATGGGCCTCACCCGGAATATACCCCTAAAGTTTTAGAAATTCTTGAGCGGTACAAGGTACCGGCGACCTTTTTCGTTGTCGGAGAAAATGCCGCCACTTATCCTGAATTGATTAAGGAAATTCAGGGCCATGGGCATCAACTTGGTATACACTGCCAACAACATATTTGTTCCTGGTTTCTAAATCCATGGGCAACTTGGAGGAAGTGGGACGAAGGTGTTGCCACATTGGAACGGTTAACCGGGCAAAAGGTGGAATGGATTCGTCCACCTTGGGGGGTCTTTAACATGGCACTTTGGCTATGGTTGAAATACCGTAAAAAGAAAGTGGTTCTCTGGAATGTAGAGGGTTACGACTGGCTCGCTCAACGAAGTCCAGAGCAAATCACAAAACGGGTTTTGAAAAAAACAACAGTAGGCTCCATAGTATTGTTACACGATGCCGGGGGTCAGCCAGGAGCACCGGCAAATACCATTTGTGCTCTAGAAAGCATTTGCCGAAGGGTTGCAGTCGAGAAAAAGTTGCCTTTTGTTAGCCTGGATTTGCCATTGAAGAATTCACAAAGCAACAAATGGACAACCTAATGATAAAGCCGTATAATAAAGTTGTTGTTCAGCCTCCAAAAAGGGGCGTAAAATTCAGAAAAACACAATTTCATTCAACTAATTAAATAAAGCGGTTTAAAAGTCGGTCACATTAACTAAAAACTGCACCACAAGGGTTCTAGGGTGGGTGATACACCTTCGAGACCAGTATCGCCCACCAAATAATGCAAACAATGGACTGTGGCAAAATAAGCCGTAGTCCATTTTGTGTTTTCGGCAGATAGACCTATCCTGAGCACTAGTTTTTTGGCCATAATAAAGTATAGGGTTAGATCATTATATATGAGGTGAAACCTATGAAAGTATCAATAACACTCGGACCACGCTTGCAGACAGTCGCAGCATTTGTTCCAGAGGGTGCCAAGCTGGGGGACATAGGGACTGACCATGCGTACCTGCCCATAGTCCTCTATGAGACCCAGCGGATATCAAAAGCGGTCGCAGTAGATGTTCATGAAGGACCGTATCAATCCGCTTTGAATGCCGTAAAAAGTCGAGATTTAGCCGCGGTGATTGATGTGCGATTTGGTGATGGCTTGATCCCGCTCGAACGCGGTGAAGTCGATGTCTTGACACTCGCCGGGATGGGAGGAAAAACCATGCTGGATATCCTTTCTTCTCGACCGGACGTCCTGGAGAACGTGACAGATCTCATTCTTCAACCGCAAGGCGCGGAGGGGGCTGTACGTTTGGCGTTACTAGAGAATGGGTGGCGCCTTAAGGCAGAGCGGTTAGTCGAAGAAGAGGACCGTATCTATGTCGTCATGGCTTTTTCGAGGAACGAAGGATGGGATAAAGTCGAACTGGTGAAGAAAGTGCAAGCTTGGAAACAGCGCTTACAGCTTCTCTTAGAGAAAGAGAGCATGATGACGGGGATCCTAGCATCTGAGTTTCCAAGCTTAGTTTATAGGCTTGTGTGGCATTTTGGGCCTCTTGTCTTGGAAGAGCGAACAGACCTCTTGCGAGCCCATCTGAACGAATACAGTGGCATGCTATCAAGGCGTCTTGAGCAGATGAAAAAGTCTCATAGTCCAGAGATAGAGGCCAAACTTAGAGAGGTCCGCGATGAGTTGGTCTTTGTGGAGGGTTTAAGAATATGGCAGTGACAGTTGGCTTAGTGGCCCAAATCATAGAACAGATAGCACCAAAATCATGGGCTGAGGATTGGGATAATGTCGGGTTGCTCGTCGGAAGCGGATCCGCCCCTATAGAACGCATTCTCCTTGCTTTAGATGGAACGTTAGAAGTGGTTGAAGAAGCCAAAGCTTTTGGAGCACAGCTCATTGTGGCACATCACCCTATCATCTTTCGCCCGCTAAAAAACTTGAGAGCGGATAATGCTGCAGCCCAAGTCCCGCTTCGACTTCTGCAGCATGGGATTGGATATTACGCTGCCCACACGAATTTAGATCAGTCCATCGTTTCTTCAAGCCAAGCCCTTGGCGAGGTCTTAGGACTGAAAAAAATGAAGACTTTTGAGGAAGGAGTCGAGCCACGTGGGTATGGGGTAAGCGGGTATCTAGAGCATCCTGAAAAGCTAGGAATTCTTTGGAAGAGCTTTTTGAGCAAACTACGCTCGTCAGATATTTATGCCCAGCCCTATGACCTAGCGGGTGTTCGACTTGCTGGAGAGTTAGAGAGAGTAGTACGTAAAGTGGTGATTGTCAATGGGAGTGGAAGCCGTTTTGTATCGAAGGCGTTGTTCAAAGGTGCAGACCTACTAATTACAGGGGATGTTGACCATCATACAGTCCTCGACGCACTTGAGGGAGGGATGGCTGTGGGCGATCTCGGACACTTTCTTACCGAGGCACCCATGCTTAAAGCAATGTATCATTACTTATCCACTGAGAAATCCCTACAGGGAATTGAAATTCGCGTGAGTTCGATCAATCGTTCGCCTTGGCAACTATGAATATTTGAAAATCCCGTATCAATTCAAGGATAATACATAACTTTGTATGCGTATTATCCTTGAATTAAGGGTTGGCAAACTTATCCCTTAAGCTATTGGTCTCATGGATCAAAGACATTAAACTCGTTATTTCTCCTTGATAGTTCAATTTTGTTTAATAAATTAGTATAATCGAGAAAAGTTTCTTTGTGAAAGTGGGCATTAGTGCTTGACAATATAATGTCGAATATTGTACTATAAATATGCGAAGAATAGTCAAAAAATTGAGTGTTTAAGAAGATTCTAATTCTCAAGCGTATTCTTTAGGTGTTTCGTTTCGTCTTAGACCTTAGTTAGGAATAAAGTTGAAGAGAGGAGAGTGATTAACATGATGATAAGCCGAACGGAAACTTTACGCATTGAGCGTGAAAAGGTTTTAACAAACTTAGCGGAAAATAATGGAAGCCGCGTAAAGTGGTTAACTGCGTTGATGGACATTGATGATGAAATGGAACAAATGGCAGAAAAAGAGATAAAAGCTAATTAACCAATACTCTCCATTTGACCAAAGTGCTTTTTTCTAGTAAGATAATCAAGCGAAGCCAACTAGATGATCGCGGGGGTAAGGACCGAAAGGTCGCCTCTGAGGAAAGTCCGAGCTCCATAGGGCAAGGTGCTGGGTAACGCCCAGTGGGGGAAACCCCAAGGAAAGTGCAACAGAGAGATACCGCCTAATACTCCGCTTGAGTGTTAGGTAAGGGTGGAAAGGCGAGGTAAGAGCTCACCGGCAGTCAGGTGACTGACTGGCCATGTAAACCCCACCTGGAGCAAGACTGAATAGGGGAACTTTGAACGGCCCGTTTTTGTTCCCGGGTAAGGTCGCTAGAGGCCGTCGGTAACGGCGGTTCGAGATAGATGATCATCACCTCCATACGGAGGAACAGAACTCGGCTTATAGGTTGACTTCGCATTATTTTCTGGGTTATAGGAAACTAGGGTTGTATAATAATGCAGCCCTAGTTTTTTAAGTCACCTGTATATTATCTAGGCCATTCATGTTGATTCGCCGCAGAAAGGGCAACCGTTGAGGTTGTCCTTTCTTATCTTTTGGGTTTAAACCTCTAGTGCTATTTCTGAGCGATTGAGCATAGTTCAAAGCACTCAGTTCCTCCGGACTCAGTTCAATGTCTAAAACCCCTCTAACCGGAGGTTGAGATTCTTTATCCTGGGCAAAATCGGTAAACACAACGCTTCCCGTTAAATCGGGCATTCCATTCCCCATATATGGCTGGACTCCTGTAAGTGCAGTTCCTCCAAACTTATTGGGTCGGGAGTCTTTATGAAAATAACTAGTTAGAGGCTGAAGACGCCGCACTGAAGTTTTTACTGTGTCGTTGCAATAAGCAATTGTTTTCTCATCTAAAGTCGGATTTCTAATAGCACCAAATTAAGGTTGGGGAATCTGATGAAAACAATGCTTTATTTCGATAATTATGGAGGCGATAATATGCCACACAATAGAGGGAGGATCATGTTTAGGAGTGAGAGCTTTTCTTAGTTTTGAGTTTGGGGTAGATAAAACATGAGCGGGGGTAAACCCCGCTCTTTTTCGATCAGCGTACTTTTTAAAAAGGCATACGAGGTGTGAACTGCATACGGTTTGCTAGATCGGCAGGAGAGTTGATTCCCTTTTTAGCTAGGAAACGTTGCATCCCCAGGGGCATGTTTTGGGCTGGGTTAAGAAAATTCGCGTTTTCTTCTGCTCCAGGAACGAAACCTTCTGCAGGGGCTCCGTTTGGATTTAAGAAACGATTTCTTCCAAATAACATAGTTTTGCCACTCCTCCCCTATCTTACTAATACTTTCCATAATACACAATATTCGAATGTTACGATAATGGAACAAAATGGAATAGGTTATTAGGGTTTGGTTCAACAAGGAGGATGGGGGAAGTTTCCCGGTGAAAAAACGGATGAAGAGGTAACGAAGATCGTTGAAATGGTCCTTCATGGGAGTCAGCGGATGGAGAGCTGATCAAACATTACATAGGTATCAACAAATTTATAAGGGATCTACTTTAGAGAAAAAAAGAAATAACTAAAATATGAAAATACCCCCTATGCACTTTGCATTGTTTGTAAAGTGCTGGGGGGTATTGTTGATCTTTAGTGGACCCGATACAGTCGTTGTCACGTCACCCTCGAATTTCCATAAGAATATAATAGTCCTATAAGAAACGGAGAGCATTCAGTATGTTTGAAATACCTTCGAGACATTTTTTCCGTTACTACGAAATCCTTTCCGTGCTCATCCGACATGGCTTGGGTTATATGCTGTTCTCTGGGAATCTTAGGTCAATGCAGGAGGAAAACTTAGTACTTGTTGGAGTGCATCTAAGAAATGCCTGCGCGGAACTTGGTCCAGCTTTTGTAAAAGTAGGACAATTAGCGAGTACACGATCGGATCTTCTTCCACAACCCATTGTTCAAGAATTAGCGAAGCTCCAAGACCGGGTTCAGCCACTTTCCTTTGAGGTAGTGCGCCGAGTGGCTGAAGAATCCTTACAGTCTCGCCTAGAGTCAGCCTATCATGAATTTGATCCTGTCCCTCTGGCGGCAGCGTCGATTGGGCAAGTCCATCAGGCTGTTCTGCACAATGGAGAAAGAGTGGCCGTGAAAGTGCAGCGTCCACACCTTCGTGAGACTGTTCAAACTGATTTGGAAATATTTGAGATCTTTGTCGATCAAATTGAACAGAGAACGCAGTGGGGAAGACGCTATCCTCTTCGCATACTGCTTGAGGAGTTTTCCAATACGATTAAGGGAGAACTGGATTTTGTAAATGAGGGGCGAAATGCCGAGAAACTAGCCAAAGTGTGCATAAGGGATCCCTATATTCTAATACCGAAGATTTACTGGGAATTTACGCAGCCCTCAGTGTTAACTATGGAGTATATTTCAGGGATTCCGTTACATCAAATTATAGGTTCTCAAGAGACCTCTTATGATGTTCATCGGATCGCCGATCGCTTAAGCAAAGTACTTCTCCAACAAATCCTTCTGGGGGACTGTTTTCACGGCGATCCTCATCCTGGCAATATTTTGATTTTACCTGAGGAAAAAATTGCCTTGCTTGATTTCGGGATAACAGGACATCTAACCCGTACCATGAGGGGTCAGATTTTGTCACTAATGTCAGCACTGATCCGAGGAAATAATGCTTTGATTTTGGAGACGATTTCGCAAATGGGAATTGTATCTGAGCAGGTTGACAAGCTGGCCTTCAAAACGGATATTTCTGCCTTACGTCATAAACATTTAAAAGGACCCTCGAAGAAACCGAAACTTACCATGGGTGAATCTATTCAGGACTTTTTTAATATCATCTTTCGCCATGGAATTTATATTCCTTCTGAATTCATCCTCGTAGGTAAATCCTTGATAACCCTTGAGGGAATTCTTAATGAGTTGGATCCTACTTTAAGCCTGGTTGAACAAGCCAAGTTCTATAGCCGAAGGCTTATCTGTTGGAAGTTTGATCTGATGAATTTATGGGAAAGAATTTTGGGAACGAGGTAGACTGACACGACTGTCTTACCAATATAATACAGTAGCATAAAGATAAGGAAAAATATAGAATCCTGTTTTTTACAGGGCTTATTTTATGGGTGGTGAACCTCCATGGATGTGTTTGAATTCACCGATACTTTAGGGACGTATGATTGCTGTCTTCTCAATAACAATATCCACTATTTTAGCAGCGATAAGCGTGAAAGGCAGGGAGGAAATGATCGAGGTTAAAGAACTGACTAAAGTTTACCGCGAAGGGCGTGGAATTTGGAACATTAGCTTTCAGATCGAGCCCGGAACAGCGTTCGGATTTCTCGGTCCGAATGGAGCAGGGAAGACTACGACCATCCGTCTTTTAATGGGATTTTTAAAGCCGGATTCGGGACTCATAACGATCAATGGACATGATTGTTGGCAAGAAAAGACGGAGGTGAAGAAGATCGTCAGTTACCTTCCGGGTGAACTTCACTTCATTGAAAACTTAACAGGGACTGAGTTTTTAGACTTAATCGCGGGAATGCATGGCGATTATCCTCGCATAAAGAAGAATCAAGATTATTTTGTGAGTGCCCTCGACTTAGACTTAAGAATACTCATTCGGAAGATGTCCAAAGGGACGAAGCAGAAGTTGGGGATAATTTCGGCCTTAATGTTGGATGCCATGGTGCTCGTCCTTGATGAACCGTCATCAGGACTGGATCCCTTAATGCAAAAAGTGTTGGTCGATTTAATCCTAGAGGAAAAGAAAAAGGGGAAAACTTTATTTATGTCTTCCCACCAATTCGCGGAGATTGAACGCACGTGTGAGCAGGTTGGCATTATTCGAGAAGGGAAACTTCTAGCGGTTCAAAGTATTTCTCAGCTTAGAGAAGCTGAATATCAGACGTTCGAAATTGAAGTTGAAAGTGAGGATGCCGAGCTTCTAAAGCAGAGTCAGTTAAATTTTACCCCAATTCAGGGAGGACGTTTCGTCATCCGTGTAGCGGGTGAACTGGATAATCTATGGCTTGCTCTCGCTCAAGTTCGGGTCAAACGCTTTAGGCAACGTTCTCTGGAGTTAGAAGAAGCTTTTATGGATTTTTACCGGTAGTCGTTGTGTTTGACAGAGAGCCTTAGTTGCAAACTTAAGGTGGGGTGAATATGAATAGGGCATTGTTCCGGGCGATGTTTAAACAGTATCGAAAGAAAGTAGTTGCCATTTCGGTAGGAATTGTTCTTTATGAAGGACTCTTAACCTGGGTTTACCCTGTGATTGCAGAAAATCCGGGGGTTACGGAGATCGCAGAGTCCATCCCATGTGCGGTAAAGAGCGTGTTTGGGGTCCCTGAAAATGGTCGGACCGACACCTTTGAAGCCTTCATATCGGGCCAGTTTTTTGCGAGGATCTGGGTAATGATCATGGCATTATATGGAATACAAACAGCGAATTCCTTACTTGCCAAAATGGTGGATGATGGCTCCTTAGCCTTTCTTTTGTCCACGCCGGTATCTCGAGGTGAGATTCTTTCAACTCAAACTGGAGTTTTGCTTAGCACAAACGCTATCCTAGTCGCTGCTACGATTGTCGGATTATATTTTGGCACCTTTTGTTCAGGGATTGAAATCGAACATGGTCGTTATATAGACTTAGGCCTCTTAGGACTTTCCTTTTTCTCGCTGATCGAAATTTATAGTCTATTTTTCTCGGCTTGGTTTGTCGAGGAAGAACGGGCTTTAACTTATGCGGCGGGGTTAACGCTGCTCTTTTACGGTCTGGATGTCGCTGGAGGACTCAGTGATAAATTATTTTGGTTAAAAAACCTTTCTCTCTTCCAATGGTTTCAGCCGCAAGAGGTACTAGAGGGAACAACAGACCCTGTATGGCCCATTATAGGGTTTAGTGTTGCTTCAGCGGTTCTTTGGTTCTTGACAAAAAAGGTATTTGATACAAAGGATCTAGCAATCTAAAGGAATCTGCTCTTATAGATAACTTTTAGCTTATAAGTTGAATATTAAAAGGCCTCAAAAGTGTAAACTTTCCGGGGCCTTTAAAGTGTCCATATCAACTTATCTTTTGACGTTTCTCACGGTACTCTACTCGTATATCTTGAGTCACGACGATGTTGAGAATATTGTTTTTGAGCATCTCGAAGCCCTTTACAAAAGTGGATTACTCAAAACGGATAGTCTCGATAAGAGCCTTGAGGAGAGACGGCAATCTTTTTAATTTTATGTTAAGTGTACTCTCTCCAATATTGGCATGGTATTTGCATAATTAAATTATAGAGGTCAAATTAGTGTAAACCGAAAAATTAAGATGATGGAGATGAATTATGAATAACAGGGAAATAGTTCATAGCATCAAAGATTATGTGCGAAATTATCAGGAGATAAACAAAACCGAATCTAACTGGCGTGAACCAATTATAGGTTTTGCAAAGGCTAGTGATCCATTATTCCTTAAACTTAAAGAAATAGTCAGTCCAACCCATGCAACACCTAGTGAGTTATTAGATGATGCAAAATCTGTAATAGTGTATTTCATCCCTTTTGAGACTGGAATTATTTTAAGTAATATTGATGAAGAAGAAAGTTCCAGGGAGTGGGATATCGCATATATTGAGACGAATAATCTCATTTCGGGATTAACTCAAGATATGCATGATAAAATATTGCAAGCAGGATATAGGGCAACAAACATACCACCAACCTACAATTACGATCAAGAAAAGTTGATTAGTGATTGGTCACATAGGAGCGTGGCTTATATTTCTGGTATCGGAACATTCGGTATGAATAATATGCTAATAACCGAGAGTGGATGTTGTGGCAGACTTGGAAGCATAGTAACAAGTCTTGAACTTGAGCCATCTGAAAGAAAGGAAGTTGAAAATTGTTTATATAAGTTTAATAAAAGTTGTATGAAATGTGCAGATAGATGTGTAAACAATGCTTTCATTAAAACAAATGAAAATTACACCTTCGATAGACACAACTGTAATGAACAGATATATGATAAAATAATTCCCGTTTATCCCAATGGACTTGGGGATACGTGTGGAAAGTGTATGTGCAAGGTTCCATGTTCTTTTACGAATCCTACCAAAAATCTAATAGAGAAATAAGGTCAATAACCAGGAAAGATGATTGATGGGAAGCAGTCGTCTTGCTAGTGCGACAGATAAATGTAGTCGACAAATAGTTGATATGGCAAAAACATTGTCTGAATTACGTGTCCGGTAAATGAGTAAGAAAGTCTTATATTTACTGACATAGTTAAACTCAGCTAAATCCCATCGTCATTTCTGCCGAGATTAAAAGGTTAGAAGGGGGGGTATTTACCTGTGCGGGTGTGTGACGGAAAGCTTTCATGTGGAGCAGAGCAAAAGGTGGGATAATATCAAAACCTTACCTAATGCTATTGTTTATCGGATACAAGCGTGTTTTTGGGTTAAATAGCAAGGAAATTTGTTAATTGTTAGAGATCAATAAACTGATAACAAAAATCTATTTTCGGAAAGGCGTTACTTTGTTCGGGGAATTAGAAAATACACCTTAAATTCAGTCCCACATGAGCTACTCTCTATTGCCTATGTTGCTAATACTATTTGTTTGTTTTGCGTGGAGGTATCTGCCTGTAGAAGAGGGAGCCTTTCGCCTCTCCATACTCCAGAAACAGTTCAAACGCTTGATGTAACTCCCTCTGATAAAAAGGTTATTGGAGGTTTTATTATGGAAAGGGAACTGCATACCGATGTATATTTATACACTTCTATGCAAGCGAGAATTGTTCTTTCCATAACCCAGCAAACCCCAAGGCCAGAGCGTGTTATAATTCAGTTTACAGGTTGGTTCCGCATTATATTCTGTGCCCGTTTCTGCCGGTCGAGTGCATATTGAGAGTATTGAGTGGAACCATATAAAGTATATAGAGCTAGAAAAAGGGATGTAATTTGTAAAAATATTTGATATAGTATGATAGCATGGGAGGAAGCTTTCTGTGGCGAAAATGGAATGAAAAGAGGGTGGTATTAGTAATGTCAGTAAAAGTTAGAATTCTAGCGATCCTTATCGCATTCGCCTTAGTCCCAGTGCTAGTTGGCGGAGGAATTAACTACTGGACAGTTTATAATGACTTGTCGAAAACAGAACGCGAGCAGGCGATGTTTGCTACGCAGGCATCGGCCAATACTATGACTATATTAGGTCAACAGATGGAGCAAGCGGCAAAAACCTATGGCTTTTGGGATGATTCACATTCTGCTATTCAAGCTAAAGATACTGCTTGGATTGTTGATAATATAAATGTTGCCGCCGATGATTTCGGTATTGACTTTGGAATTACAATGGACGGGACCGGAACCGTTTTAAATTCGTTTGGAAAAGAGACATACACAGGTGATTTGCGACAACAGCCGTTACTAAAAAGAGCCATCGCAGGGGAAAAGATATTATCGGGAGTCTATCAGGCCCAAAAGGGATTGGCCTTTGTGGGTGTAGCTCAAGTGCTAGGAACTAAGGGAACGGGCGTAAAAGCTGGATATCTTGTATTCGGTAAATACCTAACAACAGACCAAATTGAAACTGTTAAAAAGATGACTGGGTCAGACCTATCTGTGTTACCAAAAGCAGGTCAAGCATTAGTTACAAATAAGCAATTTACAAGTAACGGAATCAACGGTTCAGTCGTGCATAGTGTTGGAAACGGTGTATCTTACTTAACAAGTTATACTCCCTTAAAAGATATAAATAATGAGGAAATAGGTCAACTCGCAATTACAATCACAGCAAACGCCAGTATGGAGGCTAGGAATGACTTATTAAAAGTTTTCTTAGTGATTGTTATTGTCAGTATTTTATTGGCAATTGTTATTGGACTTATAGCTGCTAATGTACTTATTAAACCGATTGTTATCACGTCCGGACTCTTAAAGGAGGTGACGGCAGGAGACTTTAGTCACGAACATAAAATTGAGTCAAAAGGCGAAATAGGAGAAATGTTAAATGCCTATAACGGCATGGTCGGTGGCCTACGGGTTTATGTCCAGGGGACAAACGATAGTGCCGAAGAATTAGCCAACTCAACCAACATGTTTTCGGTCAATATCGACTTCCTGGCCAATGCAAGTGAAGAAATAACAAGGGGTGTTCAAGAAGTCGCTAGTATGGTACAAAATGTCCAGACGAATACGAAGATGACCGTGGATTCAGTCAAGAGGATGACTGAAAGTATCCGAGAAATATCCGGCAATTCTTTGGGTGTTTACGAACTAGCGAATCAAACCGCTCAGCTTGCTGAATCCGGTGTTACGGAAATAGAATCTGCTGTAAGCCAAATGAACACTATTCTAGGCCAATCTAAGACAATGGAGAATGAAGTAGTTCACCTTGATGAGAACTCACAGAAAGTCGGACAAATAACTGAAGTAATAACAGCCATCGCATCACAGACCAATTTATTAGCCTTGAATGCAGCCATTGAAGCAGCAAGAGCTGGTGAGAATGGTCGAGGGTTTTCGGTCGTTGCTGATGAAGTAAGGAAACTCGCTGAAGGTGCTACTAGGGCGGCAAATGAAATAAAATCAATTGTCTTTGAAATCCAGAAGGGGACAGAGAATGTTACGAATTCCATCTTAAATGAGGCTCGCTCGATTGCCGAGGGAGCAGAGCTTGTAAGAAATGCTGGACAGTCATTTGCAGAAATTCAGCAAGCAGCGCTGCATGTTACGGACAAGGCTATGGATATTACGACAGAAACCAAGCAATTAGCAAGTGATAGTGATGATGCTGTCAATATCATTATGAAAGCAGAAGAAAACGCAGTGCAAGTAGCCAATAGTGCTCAAAGCATTGCCGCAGCAACCCAGGAACAATCGGCATCTGTTCAAGAAGTAGCCGGTACAATTGGGAGTCTGAATACGATGGCGCAGAGACTAAAAGACCTAAGTAGTAAATTTAAAATCTAAGAGTCTAGTCATAACACGTTTCGTCCGTATAAAACCATGTCATTTTGTTAATGACTAAAGCGTTAGCTGCTAAAGATCGGTCGAATGTTAAGAACTTGAGTTTTGAGGAGTTCTGATTCTATGAATCTTATATCCGAAGTGCGTCCTTTAGCCGTCGCTTTGTTTTCTATAGTATTAGGTGCCACCGGACAGTTTTTATTTCGCCTAGGAATGTTACAGTATGGTAAAGTAACGGTCACGGGAATTTGGCGACAACTCGGATCGATCCTTTTGACCCCAGCAATATTTTTCGGTTTCGCATGCTTTGGGGTCAGCTCTATTCTCTGGCTTGTTGTTATATCTCGTTGGGAGCTTAGCTTTGCGTATCCACTCGTTGCATTGGGGTATGTGCTGGCGATTCTTTATGGTACTTTGCTACTCCACGAAACGATCACGATTCCTAAAATCCTTGGAAGTTTACTGATTCTAGCGGGGATTAGTGTTCTAGGATTCTGGGGAACTTAAAAGAATTCTTTAAGGATGAGCAATTAAATAAAACAAATATGTTTTTTCTTATAAGAGAGTTGCAAGGGCTCAATGAATAAGATATGATGAATTAAGGGAAGTTATCTAAGTAGCTACCCCGGCGGTATTTACACATTTTAAGCACAACTAAATAAGCGTTTCCAAGTGGGACACCCATTATCTTTTTGGAGTCATAAGAGACAAGAAAAAGGGGCGTGTGTTGGATGCAATTAAAAGACTTCGGGCGAGGCGCGCGGATTGAATTATCCAAAATGGCCAAACAACTCGGAATGAGGTTTATCGGTTTTAATCCAAATGCACAACAAGTATCGTTGGAGTTTCAAGGAAAAGGGGTTACGTATCCCTTAGAGGAATTTGTTCAACAGTATGAAAGTGTTCGTCCCACGGCGCTGACGTAAACTGCATAAGGCATAGGGCTTGATTTGAAGTTAAGGGGGCTCTCACTCATTAATAAAGTAATGAGTGAGAGCCCCTACATGGTTAATAAGCTTATAGCTTTTGATAGAAGAATGAGGATACAGGCTTAAGTCCTAAATTATTCATCCCGAAGAGGTGTTCCGTGCTTCCGGTAAAGAGAATTCCGCCAGGACGTAAGGCATCCGTAAACTTCTTGTAGAGCATTTCCTTGGCTTCATCCGTGAAATAAATCACGACATTACGGCAAGCTATAAAATCATAGCCAGGTTGGAAACGATCTGTGAGCAAATTCTGGCGCTGGAACGTGACTAGCCGTTTGACAGGATCCTTGATTTGATACCCGCTGTCAGATGGGGTAAAATACTTCTGCAGGAATTCTGGCGGAGTGCTCGCGAAATCATTTTGTTTATAGAGGCCGTCTTTTGCTTGCTGAAGTACATTGACATCAATATCCGTACCGAGAACGGTAAACTTGGTACTTGTGAAATATTCCATCATCGTTATGGCTAAGGAGTAAGGCTCTTGGCCGCTCGAACATCCAGCACTCCAGAGCTTTAATGGATTTTTTGCCTTCAGGAGCAGGGGGATAACCGTTTCTCGCAGTGTTTTCCATTGATTAGCATCTCGAAAGAATTGAGATACGTTAATTGTCAAATGTTTGAAGAAGGCGTCATATAAGACTGGGTCAACATCGAGGGCTTTTATAAATAGTGGATAGGTTTGATGCCCATGGGAGCTCATGAAGCTAAGTATTCGCCGTTGCATTTGGTTTTGTTTATAAAATTTAAGATCGAGCCCACTTTTAGGGTGAAAGGCTTTAACAAACTCTTCGTAGGTGTTGGGCATTGCTGCGTAGGACAAGGGTCTCACACCTCTTTTCTGGAAATTTATAAATCCGTCTTGACATAGTTTTACGCGAAAAGGTCGACGATTAATCCTCGGATCTCATCAATCTTGGTTAAGACTTCCAGGGGTTTGGCCTGCTGATCGAGAAGTTGTTTTCCTAGCTCATCGAGCGATTGATCGATTTTTGCGATGCGCGCCATGACTTTGGGCCGCCCTTGTGCATCCCAAGACGATTCTTCCTGCATTTCTCGGCTTTGGCCGAAGGTCGAACGAAGGAAGGATTTAACCATATCACGGAAATCTTTAAGATCACGGATCGAGAGAGAATGAGCTAACTTCTTCCCTTGGGTTTCAAGGCGGTCGAGAAAGGCTCGAAGTTCAAGCCGCTGAATTTTTTGGGTCTTCGATAAGACACCGCTGAAATCATTGCTTCGCTCTAGGGAATTTGAAGAATCGAGATTGGAAGTCGGGGTTTGATGTGGAGCATCAATGCGTATAGCCATAGTCATTCTCCTCTTAGAAAGGATTTGAAATGCAGACTCGTAGAGTATTTCTGAAGACATTACTGGGTCTCGGGGCCATCATCTTACCTTGGAGTTTGTTGCCGACCCGTTTTGGAGAGTCTATGAAGGAGTGGCTAGGACATCCACCCGTTGAATTATTGCTGCCCCCTCCGATCAAAACGACTAATCCGATCAATGTCCAAAGTCTGAACCGCACAGCAATCGATGATATCCTCACCTTGACCGCCCCTGAAATGCAAGGACGCAAAGCGGGATCTGTAGGGGAAGCGAAAGCAGCAGAGTATCTTGCCTCGCAATTAAGCATGCTGGGGTTAAAGCCAATGGGGGACACGGGAACAGAATTTACACATGCGTTTACGTTTCCACCGGTGATTGAAGGCAGAGTCAACGGTCGATTGACCTTTAGACCTGGAGAAAACACAGACTTGAGAACTCCGAGTGTCAATCTTTTAGGCGGGCTGATGGGCGAAAAACTGCAGGAGATCATTCTGCTATCCGCCCATTATGACCATCTGGGAATTTTCGAGGGTAAGGTTTACCCCGGGGCCAACGATAACGCTTCTGGCGTCGGATGCGTACTTGATGTCATGCGGCGAATCCTCCGGGAAGGAAAAAGCCCCAAGCGCACGATTGTTATTGCTTTCTGGAGTGCGGAAGAGATGGGATTCGTAGGGTCTGAGGCGTTTGTCCGATCTTCACCGTTTCCCCTTCAACAGATTAAAGCGGTACTCAACGCCGATACAGTAGGAAATGGGATGATAGGGAATTTTGCACTTTGGGCGGATGGGGAAAATACGGCACTAAAGGCTATCAGCCAAGCAGCCGCTGAATGTGGGGCTAGTGCTCTATTAGTTTCAAAAGCAGGGCATAACAGCGACTCGGTCAGTTTTGCTGCGGCGAACATACCTGCGATTACGTTCATGTCGCATGACTGGCTCACTAAAAACCATACTCCTGACGACACTATTGCCTTAATAAAGCCTGAACAAATAACCTTGGCAGCGGAGATACTATACCGGGCGGTCCACACTCTTGCCTTCTAGTTGTTTCTAGGGTTTGATGGTTGCGGGCACTACTGTGTCAGAGACGGGAGCTTGTTTTGCTGGCTCAGTCAGGTCGTATTTAGTGCGGAGAATGATCAGGTCAATTCGGCGGTTTTTACCGCGCCCTGCATCTGTATCATTCGTAGCAATCGGCCGATATTCTCCGTAGCCCGTGGCTGAGAGACGGTCCGGGATAATACCGTCATGCTGTAATATCTGTACGACATTGGTCGAACGAACCACGGAGAGCACCCAATTGCTTGGGAATTGGGCAGTGTGGATGGGAAGATTGTCCGTATGTCCTTCGACCTTGATTTGGTTAGGCGCTTGTGCAAGGACTGTCGAAATCTTTTCCAGAATTTCGCGGGCTCGGGTAGTAATATCAGCAGAACCGCTTTCAAAGAGCAAGGTCTCTTGGATGCTAACCACGAGGCCACGTTCCTCAATGGAAGTGACTAAGGTTGTCTGAATTCCATTATCCGCTGCGAATTTATCCAGCTTGACTTTAATCGAGTTAATGGACGTGCTTTCTGCATCAGCATTTCCCTGACCGACATTTTTGTTATTGGGGCTTGAGGCTGGATCCGTATAGGTCGTATTGTTGGGATCTGTCCCCTTCCCAGGAACGGTAGCTTTCGCGGAAGGAGTTCCTGTCTGAAAGAGAGAAGGCCCAGCAGGACTGGATGATATTTCCATTTTAGAAGGTGTCCCCCCACCGAGGGCTTTGTTTAAAGACTCAGCCACGGCTTGGAACTTTTGAGCATCGACCTTACTCATAGAATAAAGAACGACAAAGAAAATCATGAGCAGGGTAATTAGGTCAGAATAGGTGAGAAGCCAGCGTTCGCCATTTTCCTTTTCGGCTTCATGTTCACGCTTTCTACTCATCGGCTATCACCCATGGCGGCAGCACCCGGTGCACCTGAACCTTCTGCGATCGTTTCCTCAGAGGGGAGTAGCGTCCCAACGTGAGTTTTTAATTTTTCTTTCAGAATAGAGGGATTTTCGCCCGCCTGAATCGAGAGAATTCCGTCTAAAACCATTTCCATGGCTGACACTTCTGCTTTGTCTTTCATTTTTAGTTTGCTGGCAATAGGAAGCCAGAGAAGGTTTGCGGAGGCGACCCCATAGAGGGTGGCAATAAAAGCGGCAGCGATAGAATGGGAGAGTGCTTCAGCATCTGAAAGATTACCTAGCACCATGACAAGGCCCATAACGGTTCCGATAATTCCCAGGGTCGGTCCAAATCCACCGGCTGCTTCGAAGACGGCGATCCCGACCTTATGGCGTTTCTCCAGAACCGCAATATTCGATTCTAGGATCTCTCGTGTGATTTCCGGATCCGTTCCATCAATAACAAGCTGCATGCCTTGGCGCGTAAAACGATCAGTGACAGATTCGAGTTCTTGTTCAAGACTGAGTAATCCTTCACGCCGTGCTTTCTCAGCAAACCGCACTAAGGTCGTGTAAGCTTCAAGAGTCCCAAAGGATTGTGTCGTAAAGGCCATCTTTATCCACTGTGGGAATTTCTTGAGATCAGCGAGTGGAAAGCTAGTAACAACCGCCCCGATGGTCCCCCCAAATACAATGATGGCCGCAGATAATCCGCCAAGTGAAGCTGGACTTCCCCCTTCTAAAATAAATCCGGTCAGTAGGGCGCCGAATCCTGTGATAATCCCAATTACAGTTGATAAATCCATGTTGTAGTTGCCGGGCCCCGTTCCATTGAGGGCTTGCGACGTACCTCCCTTGCTTAATTAATTAATAATGTTACTGAGATTCGGCTATTTATGAGGGAAGAGAAGTATCTAAGTGAAACTTTGAATAAATTTAGTTTCGTACTAGAAATTTGGACTAAGCATAACCAGTCCTATTTGTTCTATCGTCATATTTCAGCTTAAACTTTAGTTCGTAGTCCAAACATATTATACAGGAAAAGCTGAGAAGGGGCTAGAATTCTTATCCCCCCCGAAAAATGTTCACAATGAACAAAATTCCTCTTCAGTTTTATAGGAACATCTACGATATAGTGAGTAAGAATAAGATTGTTGGAGTGAACGATATGAAAGTAGAAGGACCATCACTGCCTCCCGTCGGGGGCGTTAAAGCGACCAGTCGCATCAATCAAATCTCTAAAAAGACGATGCCTTCCGAAGGTGATAATGTGGCCGTCTCGGATAAAGCACAAGTTTATCAAGCCTTAATTCAGAAGGCTAAAGAGCTTCCCTCCATTCGTGAGGATCGCGTACGAGCCCTCTCTGAGCAGATTGAACGTGGGGAGTTTAAAGTGAACGGACAAAAAATTGCCGAAACTATAGTTTCTCCGGAGTTCTGAGTGAGATTCCATACGTGAGGGGGAAATTCTTGTGCCTGAAGTACTTCGGAACTTGAACGACAATTTAAAACAGCAAGTGGCACTTTATGAGGAATTAAACGTCCTAGAAATAGAAAAACAGAAGGCCTTAATCGCAAACAATCTTCAAGGAATTGAGGAGATCACTGCCCAGGAAGAACAACTCTTATTAGGTGCTAATCACCTGGAAAAGGAACGAATGTTATGGGCTGAACACATAGGGCGAGACCTGGGAAAGGCTTCGGAAGACCTCACATTGGTAGAACTAGCGGAGCATTTCCCGGTTTTAGAGGAAGTTCGCCTTGATCTTGATAAAGTAGTTAGCCGTTTACAAGAGGTTCATGACATTAATGCCCAGCTTCTGCAGCAGGCTATGAAAATTGTTGAGTTTACCGTAGGGATGCTAACCCACCAAGAAAAAAATACCTACGCGCATCCACACCGCAGAGAGAATGAACGAAACGAAAAGCTCCACCTTTTGGATCGGAGGATTTAAAGATATGAATTCGACTTTTTTTGGATTGGAATTATCGCGAAGAGCGCTGGAATCACAGCAAGTCGCTTTAAATATTACCGGGCACAATATTGCCAATGCCAATACCCAAGGGTATACAAGACAAATTGCAAATTTGACGGCCACGACGCCAGATTCTATTCCAGCAATGGGGCGGAATCTTAGTTTAGGTTCAGGGGTGACACTGGATACGATCACTCGGGCGAGGGACGCGTTTGTGGATCGGCAGTTTCGGTCGGAGACGTCAAAGCAACAATACTGGGGCTCGAAACAGGATAGCCTTACGAAGGTTGAAAGCATCCTAAATGAACCTTCAGACAACAGTTTGAGTAGTGACATGAATCAGTTCTGGACTGCTTGGAGTGACCTTTCAAAGGATCCTGAGAATGCGGGGGCACGCTCAGTCGTCAGTGAACGTGCTCAAGAGTTAACGGATAGTTTTCACAATATTGCCCAACAGGTCAGCGATTTAAAGGAAAATGTGGATGCATCAATTAAGGTGCAAATTACTCAAATAAATAGCTATGGTCAGCAAATTAAAGATCTGAATGACCAAATCAAGCGGGCCGAAGTCGCTGGAGATAGCCCTAACGATTTGCGGGATCAACGGGACTCCTTAGTGGATGATCTTTCAAAGATTGTCAGTGTCAGAGTCGTCGAAACCAAGGACACGACGTTTGCGGACCGAAATGTGAATAGTTACAAGGTGATTATCGGGAACGAAAATTCAACGAGTAATAATGTATTGGTGGATGACAGTACTCTTAACTCTTTAGATACCAATCCCACTACGGATTTAAATGGCCTATCTGGAATCGCATGGAGTGATAGTACACCCGTTGACTTAGGTACAAAACTTGGGACACTGTCAGCAGACCTCGAAACGCGTAATAACGATATTCCCGATTTTGAAGCGCAAGTTGATGCACTAGCACAAGGAATCGCCGACGCGGTTAATGCACTTCATCGGACAGGTCAGGGGTTAACAATAGGATCGGGTGGGATTGATTTTTTTACAGATGGAACGTATTCTACTTCGACTCCATCGGCCCTCCCGGGAGTAACAGCTGCAACAATTACCCTCAACTCTGCAATCGAGACCGATGTCAATAAAATTGCTACAGGAACCACCCCGATAGATGGTACGACAACGGTTACAGCAGGAGATGGGTCGATTGCTCAAGCTATTTCCTCATTATCGAGCGGCTGGAATGCTCTAAAGAGTCTAAGTGGTTTTACTAATACTATTTCGGCTTCCTCACTTTCGGATTTTTACGCTGCGAATGTCGCTCAATTGGGCGTAAAAGTGCAGCAGGCTGACAGAATGAAAGCAGGAGAAGATGTCTTGGTTACAAATGTAACAAACCAACGGGAGTCTTTGTCTGGTGTATCACTGGATGAGGAAATGACCAATCTTGTCAAGTTTCAGAAAAGCTATTCTGCAGCTGCTCGGATGGTCACCATGATGGACGATATGTTAAGTACGATCATGAATATGGGGATAACAAAATAGGAGTGAACATCAATGCGGATAACGAATAACATGTTGAGCCAAAGCCTGTTGCGCAATCTAGAATCGGCTCAGGGAAGAATGGATCAGATGCAAAATCAGCTGTCTTCCGGGCATCGGATAAGCCGTCCCTCAGACGATCCCGCGGGGATTCAAAATGCAATGCGCTTGAAAAGCAATATTTCCTCCGTTGAGCAGTGGAAGAGCAATGCAGATGCGGCGTTGCAGTTTATGAATACGACGGACAGCACCATGGGGGATATGACGTCAATGCTGCAACGTGTCAGGGAGCTTGCAGTACAAGGAGCTAATGGGACTTTAGCTACTGCCGACCGAGGCGCTATAGCGGATGAAGTAGATCAAATCTCTACCCAACTTAAGATGATGGCGAACACGCAAGTTGGGTCGAAATATATGTTCTCGGGTACGGCAACGGATAAGGAACTCATACTTTCAGATGGAAGTGCTTCTCAGGCTAACGGGCAAGATATCAAGTTTGAAGTCGGAAATAATTTAAGTATCCCTGTTTCAGTCAACGGTCAAACTTTGTTTGGATTAACTTCTACTAATACTCCTACTCCCACCGGAATGCTGAGTACACTCAATACTTTGAGCTCAGACTTGAGGAGCAACGATTCAACAGGTGTCAGTAATTTATTGGGCGATATTGACACAACTATTAATAACGTTGTCGATCAGCGCGCAGGCCTGGGAGCGCGCATCAACCGAATGACTGCAATACAGGGTCAGTTGGATTCTACATCAACTAATATGCAAGATAACCTTTCCAGTATTCAAGATGTGGATATGGCGAAGACGATTACGGATTTTACGAGCCAGCAAAATGTTTATAAAGCAGCATTATCTGTTGGTGCCAAGATTATTGAGCCGTCCTTGGTGGATTTTATGAGGTAGAGGATGTTTTGTTAACACGCGTTCAGCCAGATCTCGCAGGCCAAACTAGAACTTAGACTCGGTTGGGGGTGAGGGTACCCGCCAAATTCGCCATCCGACGGCCATGGATGGCCTAGTGTCGCCGGAGCCAAGGACGGCGGGAGGCGACCTTGGCTCAGTTGGCGGCTTCGCACATCGTGTGCTCAGCCCTTAGTATGGGGGCCTCGTCTTCGTTGAGTTTGGCAAGCTGCTCATTCTAAGGCTTCTCTTTGTGTTAAGCAAAACATCTGGGCATTTGTGGGAAGAGTTTTATGATCTAGGAATGTTTTGTTAGCCTCGGCTAGCCATATCATTTGCAGACTGAACTTGAACTTAGGCTTGGTTGGACGAACTAGTATAAGGAGTTGAGTATATTGCCTAATGAACCACGAATATTTCACTTTCCCCAAGGGATTCCGGGATTTGAGACGCACCACGACTTTAGATTTTTTCCTGAAGAAGATGCTATGCTCGCTCAGTTGATCTCTGTCCAAGAAGAGAAAATTGGATTTATTCTCATGCGCCCTGAAGCCTACTTTCCTGAGTATTTGAAGGGGCTGGATGTTGATGAAGAAAGTATCAAGGTTCTAAACGTTCATGCGGATATGCCAGTGGACGTATGGGTGATTCTGACCCTACATCGTCAAGATATGGCCAAGACGACGGCGAATTTACGTGCTCCGATTCTCTTTAACACCGTAGATAGGATTGGAATGCAGGTGATCTTCAATGACGATCGATATCCGTCAAGGCAACCAATATTTACAGAAGAAAACCAAAAGCCCCGACAGGAAGGGGTTGCGGGATAAATGTTGGTTCTAGCACGTAAACTTAATGAAAAAATCAGGCTTGGAGAAGACATTGAAATTACGATTGTCGCTATTTCTGGGGATACCGTACGTATCGGGATTGATGCTCCGCGTGATCTCAAGATTTTGCGAAATGAAATCTATGAAGAAATCCAAAGACAGAATCGTGAAGCAGTGGCAGGAGAAGAACATGGACAATCGCTTCAACTTTTGAAAGAGTTAGGAATGTTTCGTTAAAACTCGGTCAGCATAAGGGAGGGTGCTTCCATGCTTCGAATTAATATTTCTACGCAATCCACACGTCTGGAATATACCACTCGAAATGCCCAGTCAAATCTGAAAACTACTCGGCCTTCGCTGCAAATGGAGACGACACCGGCAACGTTAGAAATTAGCCAACCGCGTGGGGAGTTGACAATTGATATGACGCCCTGTCGTTACTCAATTGGTTTGAAGAATAACGCCGATTTCGCCCGGGATAATGCTGCACTCGGAAAACAAACTGCCATGGACGCCATTGCTAGAATTGCTCAAGAAGGCTATCAATTGGCTCACATTGAGAGCAATTCCAATGCGATAGCTGACATAGCCGCTGATTCCACCCGTTCTGAACTACTGGGCGTTACTTGGGCACATATCGATGCACCTGACATTCATTATCAAGCTAATCCGGTTCAATTCAACCCCGTCGCCGGAAAAGTAAACTTTACCGTACAACCCGGCACCGTCCAAGGGGATTATCAGCCCGGGAGTGTCGATATTCGGGTCAGTCAATACCCCAGTATTGAAATATCAGTAATGGATGTCAAGGTTTGAATTTCCCAATAATTTATTGGAGTCGGATAAGCTGAGGGCTAAAAAAGAGGTAAGGTGCTAAAGTTGCATCTTACCTCTTTTTAGTTCGGGAAGAATATTTGAGCTAAATATTTTCTCTCTTCAGTCAAAAAATTTCCCCAAAGGCCTTAAGTTTTCACTCCAACCTCTCGATATATAAGTAACATGTCAAAAAGCTCTGCTTTCTTCCAACCGGCCGGAGGGAGAAACATGGCTGGAGGGCATGAAGAAATCGGGCAAGGACGCCTGATGTAATATCAAGGAGGATTCTATTTATGATTATCAATACTAATATGGCTTCACTCAACACCGTTCGGCAGTTGGGTATCAATGAAAAGGCTACTCAAGGTGCTTTGGCAAAATTGTCCTCAGGTCTTCGCATCAATAGCGCAGCTGATGATGCCGCAGGTCTCGCTATTTCTGAAAAAATGCGCGGTCAGATCAGTGGTTTGAACAAAGCTGTTAGCAATGCTCAAGATGGTATCTCCATGGTATCCACTGCTGAAGGTTCACTGAGTGAAACCACTAGCATTCTCCAACGTATGCGTGAGTTGGCTGTTCAGGCTGGTAATGATACTAATACGGCTAATGATCGTACCGCTATGCAGACGGAAGTGAATCAGCTGACCTCTGAAATTAATCGTATCGGAAACAGCACCGAATTTAACACTCAGAAGCTCTTGGATGGCGGACAATCTGCAAAAGGTATCAGTGCAGGTACTTCTGGAACAACAGGAACTGCAGCGCAAGGGGGTAAACTTCTAGGGATTAATGCAACAGATTTCACTACAGATCCTGGGACTTTAAATTTTGCTACCGATGGGGACAACTTGGAAATTGATGTAGTGGATGCCGCTGGAGCAAGTGGGACTTTCATCATAAATGGTGATCAGTTTGCAACTTTATGGAATCAGACGGATGCTGCTAAAGCTGGCGGTAACGCCACAACCGCTATGAAAAATCAGGCTCTAGGGTCGGTATTAGGTAGTATTGCCTCCACAGGTAATTTCACGATGAATGATGGCACTTCTAGGAAAGTCACCTTAGGTGAAGTCGCAGATGTCAACATTTCTAGCAGTGGAATTCTTTCCTTACAGTCAAAGGTTGGCGCTGGAGATATTACAATCGCGGCTGATGGTTCAGGTGGTGCGACAACTGATTCGTTTGGTACCCTATTAGGGTTTGGTGCTGTAGATACAGCTGGTAGTGATATTACAGCTGCAGGAACTACCGCAATAGAGGCCACTCTATATGGTAATAAGGTGCTCAATGCTACCGCTGGTGCCGACACATTAGAGGCTGCTGATTGGAGAGGTCAGACCTTTTCAGTAAACTATAATGGAAGAGATGCAAATATTACTTTAGGGGCCGAGTTTGGTACTGATCCCACGTTGAAAACAGTAACTTCTGATGATTTAGTAACTGAATTAAATAAACAATTAGATTCAGTATTTGGTTCAGGTGCGGTAACAGCATCTATAACTACTAACCCGAATAATGTTAATGATGTAAACAATTACTTCCAATTCACAACTGATTCAACAGTAATGACTTCTGGTGGGGTAGCTAACGGTGATATTGTTCAAGAAACTACACCGAAATTCAGCATCAGTGGTAGTCATCTGGATCAAATACTAGGTTCAGTGGCAGCAGATTCGTCAGCAGTTGGAGGCAACTTTAATGCTACATTCCAGATTGGTGCCAATACTGGCCAAACGATGACTGTTAATATCAAAGATATGCGTTCACAAGCTTTAGGCATTTCGGGAACTGTTGCGGGCGGTACTGATACGGCATTAAACGGAGCAAAAGCATCGTTCGGAAAAATTCTATCAGCTTCCAATGGTTCTGACAACAATAATGTTGAGTACACGCTTGACCTGTCTACCGCCGCTAAAGCAACTGCGGCGATCAGTATTATTGATGATGCTATCACCAAAGTATCCGCTGAGCGTTCAAATCTGGGTGCGGTTCAAAATCGTTTGGAACACACCATCAACAACTTGGGAACTTCTTCACAAAATGTTACCACTGCTGAGGCCAACATCCGCGATGTAGATATGGCCAAAGAAATGACTAACTTCCAAAAGAACAACATTCTCCAACAGGCTGCTCAAGCTATGCTTGCTCAAGCTAACCAACAAGGCCAAGGCGTTCTACAATTACTGAGATAATTGGCTTAGGGTCCTAGATTTTAAACGTATAGCCAATCGTTACCACTCGAGAGCCAGAGAATTATTTCTCTGGCTCTTCTCGAAATTAAAAGGATGTGTGGTTTCTTGAGACGACTAGGAGTTAGGCATCGCAAAGGAGCCAGATGTGACCGATGAAGACTACTTGAACCAAAAATTGAAATGGGTGAAATACCGACTTGAAAAGTTAGACCAAATGAAGCCGAACTGTTTGAAATGAGACAACTGGTTGAAAGCGCCAGAGACAACAAGCTAAGCAGCAAGCAAATCAAGGTGATGAATACCTAACTGCGCAGATGCCAACAAGAAGTTAGCGAAATGGATGAACAAAAACAAAACCTTTTGGCTAGACGTCTAGTAATTCTCAGTGGGATTGATCCACTCTAAGACTAGACACCATATTGGTAAATCCAACGTAAGGGGTGATCTACAATGGATATAGCAGCCATGTCAGTCGTGCTTAGTCAGAGCAAAGTACAGCAACAGGCGGGTATATCGGTCATGAAAATGGCGATGGGCATTGAAGCGACTAAAGGTGATTCAATAGCGTCTCTAGTAAGTGGAACAACCAAGGCCATGGAATCGTCTGTTCAACCAAATTTAGGAGCGAATCTTGATATACAAGCATAGGGAGCAGCCACTAGTTTAGAAAATACCTGGCTAGTGGCTTTGTTAATCTTGAGAGCCAGGTATGGATAAAGTCGCGTGTTGACAAGCACTTTGCTTCCTTGACTGTTATTACAAAGGAGTCGGTAGATTCTACCTGCTGGATGGGAGTATTATTATGAAAGAGGATAATTGAAACCGAGGTGTGAAGAAAGGCATGAAAAACGCTGGATCGAATTGGAGAATAATATTCATCATATTATTTGTTGCTTCGATGCTTTTTGCCATTGGCATGATGTATACATCGGGCTCAGGAATTGTTGATAACGGCAATGTAGATTTGTCGAACGTTGATTTTAACCAAAATAAGTTAGTGGCATTAGATGGTCAATGGGAATTCTATTGGGATAGATTATTGATGCCGGGAGATTTCAATGCAAAGCAACCGCCACAAATGGATTCGCTCATAAAAGTGCCAGGTACTTGGGATGATAGAGGAGCAGGAACCAAGGTTTATCCACATCGTGGGGTTGCCACCTATCGTTTGCGCCTAAACTATCCATCGACTCTTAAAGACCCTGCTCTTCGCATTCAAAATGTTACCAATGCCTATAAGCTCTATGCCAATGGACAGCTTATGGCGGAAGTCGGAAAGGTATCGACCAAACCTTCTGATTTCAAAGACGGCGAGAAATTGCTTATTCTAGATTTGCCAAAGGATACGCAAGAGCTTGAGTTGATTTTTCAGGTGGCCAATCTGGATTATGCCAGGGGAGGACTTCGCCAAGGCCCAGTATTCGGATCAAAACAAGTATTAGAACGACAAAAAATGACACTCTTAGCGCTACAGCTATTCTTTATTGGCAGTGTTTTTATAGTTAGTATTTATTATTTATTACTCTTTCTTTTGCAAACAAAAAATAAGACAGCCTTGCTTTTTAGCATGCTTTGTTTTATCACAGCCTTGCGTTCCTTGATATGGGGCGAAACACCGCTCATGATCTTCTTCCCTAATGTGTCATACGACGTCAAAATGTATATTAATTATTTGACAGGTTATAATTTGATGCCAATTATGATCTTGTTTGTCCTTAGTATTTATCCTTTGGAATACACAAAAACGACATTGGGTTTAGTCTTGTTGCCTACACTATTTTTTGATGGAATGCTGCTAACACCCCCTGGGTTGATGTCGTCATTTACTAATTATTTATACGTACTGATTCTGCTGCAAATGATTTACATCATGGGCGTCCAAATAAAAGCAGTGCTCCGTAAAAGAGACAATGCGATAATAATGTTTGTAGCCATCTGCGTCTTTGTTTTAGCTAGCATTGAAGATATACTTCATTATAAAGGAATTGGCGGTATTAATTTATCCTATATGATTTTATATGGAAATTTTGCCGTTATTATAGCGATGTCTTTTGTTCAAGCCAGACAACAGGCCAATACCTATAAAAAGCTTATTATGTACAATGAGAACTTAGTTGAGGCAGACACACTCAAGGACAAAATAATGGCAACAGAAATGTCATTTTTACAAGCACAGATTAAGCCGCATTTTCTATACAATGCCTTGAATGCCATTGCCAATGTATGCGAAAAGGATGGGGCAAAAGCTGGCAAGCTAATAATAGATTTAGCAATCTATTTAAGAGGAAGTCTGGAATTTAATCACATGGATAAAATGGTGACGTTAGAAAAAGAGCTGGAATTTATCAACACTTATTTCAACATTGAACAAGCACGCTTTGGTCAAAAGATACAGCTCCTTAAAGAAATTGAAATACCTTTAGACGATCAAATACCTGTTCTAATCCTCCAACCCTTAGTGGAGAATGCAGTTCGACATGGTATATCAAAAAAACAAGGCGGAGGAAGGGTTCGCATAAGGCTGATGCAGCTAGAAGAAGGCATAGGCATTGAGGTTGAAGATGATGGTATTGGAATTGAAGGGGAAAAGCTTACTCGCCTCTTGAGTGAAGAAAGAAAAGATCAAGGCGTTGGTCTCCTTAATATCCACCATCGACTCCTTAGATTATATGGCAGAGGTCTCGATATCAGCAGTGAGGTGGGACGAGGCACCTGCGTGATACTGGTGATACCGGAAGGGAGAAAGCCATGATGATACGGATTGCGGCAGTCGACGATGAGATGCATGTGTTGGAACGATTTGAAAGAATGGTGCTGGGAATTAAGGAACTTGAGCTATGCGGTCTGTTTGAAACAGCGGAACAGTTATTATCCTATCTAAAAGAGCATCCGCTGGATGCCGTTTTCTTAGATATTGAAATGCCAGATGTTAATGGCCTTCAGCTATCCGAGCAGATATTAGACCTTAATGAAACGATCGATATTATTTTCGTGACCGCCTTTAACCAATATGCGGTGGAGGCTTTTGAATTACAGGCGATGGATTATATTATGAAGCCCTTGACAGAAGAAAGACTGGGGAAAACAGTCAAGCGATTATTGAAAAACAAGAGTACAGTCGGGCGACCTAGGAAACCGTTTATTCAATGCTTTGGCGACTTTGAAGTGTTCCTGAATGGAGATGCTCTGGTCTGGAAAAACTCCAAGGCAAAGGAAGTATTGGCTTTCTTGATACATAAAAATGGCGTGCCAGTAAATTGGGAAAAGATAGCGGATGCAGTTTGGCCAGACTATAATTCTGAAAAAGCCCAAACAAACTTTCATGCAACCACCTATTTGCTGCGTAAACGATTGGCAGATGCAGGCATCTCTCAGATACTGGAAAGCGGCCGTGGGAATTATAGAGTCGTGACAGACCAAGTTAAATGTGAACTCTATCAGCTGAATGAGCTGATCAAGGGCTATCAGATAAAAAGAGAGGAAGATTTTCGTTTGCTTGAACGGTTAAAGCAAAGGGGATATATGGAAGCGAGTGGGTATGCTTGGGCACATTCAAGAGCTGCGGAACTTGATGAAATGTGTAAAATGATAATAAAAAATTTGAAAAAGATATATAAATGAGTTTTTTAAATTTGTTCTATATTATAGAACAAATTATTCCAAAACCGTGATATATAAGGTTTTACATTGAGTGCCCAATAAGAGTGATTAATCTTATTGGGCACTTCCCATTTAGGGTTCATTTAGGGTGAGTGGTTTATGATCGGACTAACACAGTAAATGGAAGGTGAGTGAGGTTATGGATGGAAGTTTATCGATGATTCCAGTGCAGAAATCTATTTTTAACTCAAAAAATGTTAGGATACCACTGCCTGGAATCTGCATTAAATTTTAAACATCTTTAAAAAAGTCCTTAAGTTTTGCGACGATATTACGATATATAGAATAGGAGGAACAATCGTGCTAGTGTTAGGAAGAAAACCTGGCGAATATGTGATGATTGGTGACGACATCATGGTCAAAGTTGTCAGAAGTGACACAGGTAATTTAAGACTCGCAATTGATGCCCCTGAAACCACAACAATTACACGTGGAGAATTATATCAAAATCAAAATAACTCTCTCACGATGAATACGCACCAAAGCCATATCAATGGCTAATAGCATACGTAATTAAATAACATTGCATGGACGAGCAAATAAGCCAAATCACCCTTACAGGACGTAGGGAAGGTTTGGAATATTTGCTCGTTTTTTTTATTGACCTAATTTATAGGAATCAAGGAGGAGAAAATCGTGCTAGTATTAGGAAGAAAGCCTGGCGAATATGTCATGATCGGCGATGTTATGGTTAAAGTTGTCAGGAGTAACTCAGGTGATTTAAGACTCGCAATTGATGCCCCTAAAAGCGTAACGATCACACGTGGAGAGTTGTACGAAAGTCAAAAGAATTCTCTCACGACTAATATGCAGTAATGCTATCTTAACGACACATTGTATGAACCCAATTTAATACAAGTACAGGGACGAGCAAAAAAACCAAGTAACTCTTACAGGACGTAGGGGATAAATTTGGGATAGTTTGCTCGTTTTTTTATTTATTCATACAATCAAGGAGGAGTGAATTATGCTGGTGTTAGGCAGGAAGCCAGGCGAATACGTGATGATTGGCGACGATATCATGGTCAAAGTCATTGAAAGTGACTTAGGAGATTTGAGATTAGCAATTGATGCCCCTAAAACCACACCTATTATACGTGGAGAATTGTATGAAGAACAAAACAAGCCTCCCGAGACCAATTAGGTGAAGTATATCAAATTTTGCAAAGAGACCCTTTAATAATACTTCAAGGACGATTACCTTTGCTGATTCCTAGCAGGACGCTGGGTTAAATGCAGCAGAGCAATCGTCCTTTTTTCTATAGTTAAGCATCTTCTTATGGTAATAAGCCGAGTGGCCATGAGGCTTGTTATATAAATATGTGAACACGGATGTTCACATAAATAAAAAATACACGGAGGTTTTAATTATGATTATCAATACTAATATGGCGTCCCTCAACACCTTACGTCAGTTGGGTATCAATGAGAAGAATACCCAGAGCGCCTTGGCAAAATTGTCCTCAGGTCTTCGCATAAACACTGCAGCTGACGATGCAGCAGGTCTAGCGATCTCCGAAAAAATGCGTGGTCAGATTGCTGGTTTGAACAAAGCTACTAGCAATGCTCAAGATGGTATTTCCCTAGTATCCACTGCAGAAGGTTCACTGAATGAGACCACTAGCATCCTTCAACGTATGCGCGAATTGGCTGTTCAGGGTTCTAATGATACCAACACTACGAGCGACCGTACTGCAATCCAAACTGAGATGAATCAGTTAACCTCTGAAATCAACCGGATCGGTAATACCACTGAGTTCAATACCCAGAAATTGCTCAAAGGTACCAATGCAGCGGCAGTGACCACTGCTCAAACCACAAATACTAATGTTGATGGTGTGACTGGCATTGCTGCAGGCGCAACCGATGCTATGGTAGTCAATGCAAAGAGTGTTGTGGCGATAGCTTCTACCGGCTCAGTGCAGGGTAATACTGCCGCTGCCACCGGTAAAGTCGGCTCTACGGATATCACAACGGCGAGCGTGAAAGGTGCTACCGCTTCGACTACGCTCCAGGGACTTACTTTTACCTCAATTACCAAAAACGATAAATCTGTAAATGGGGTAACGGTTAAGATTAACCAATTGGCAAACGCAACTGGAATTGGCAGTTCCGTAGACATTACTGGTTCTGGTGCTACTGCTGTAATCAACTTTAATATTGGTACTGGTACGGATGGCAAATCCCTCTTTACTGGTTCTAACCGTGGTGAATTGTCCAATTATCTCACCAGTATCACAGGTGGCTCAGGTTATGCTGGTTCAGGAGTGACAATTGCTCCTCCAGGTGCTGGTTCTGCAGAAAAACTGGTTGGTATGTCAGATGCTACGAAAGTAGCCGCTGCCTCAACAATTTCCAGTAGCAGCTTGTCTGGTGGTATAACCGAAGTAAAAGGTGTTAGTACGTTCTCTATTACCAGTGCCATCAAAGAAGCTGGCGATACGATTAATGTCGGTGGCAAAACCTTTACAGCGGTAGCAGGCACTGCGGATGCTTCCAAAGGTGAATTCAATGTTGATAAAACTGCAGCTGCAGTTGTTGCAGGAGCAGGCGCTGCGGCAACAACAGACGTTTCCGCTGCTACAGGAAATCAAATTGATATTGCAATTGGTGGCACAACTTATACCTTGAATAATACGGCAATTACGGGATATGGTGACGGTGTTGGAAAAACTAATGCAGATGTAGCGACGTTAATTGGTAGCGCTGCAAATGGTACAGCTAAACTTTCAGATGTGGCTAATGTAACTGTTGACACTAGTGGAAAAATTAATATCACTGCCAAAACTGCTGGATCTGCTGTTGCTGCACCTGTAGTTTCGGTAACAGGTAGTGCAGCCTCGACTTTAACTGGATTTGCTGTTTCTGCTAATGTTGGAACCGCTGGAACCGATCCCGATCTAGGAAGCGCGGCAGTTGTTGCTGCAGCAGGTGATAGAACAATAGCGACAGATATGACTGGAGTAACAACTGATGGACAGATAGACATCGCATTTGGTGTAACGACTTATACTATCGATCATACCGCTCTATCAGGATATGGCGATGGTTCTTCGGCAGCTGCTAGTGATCTGACTGATCTATTTGATAATGCATCTGATGGCGGTACTGGTAAACTTTCAGACGTTGCTAACGTAACTATATCTGGTAATAAAGTTACTATAACAGCCAAGACCAATGCTTTACTCGGCGCAGCACCTACAGTTACTGTATCAGGTACTAGTTCAACTGAAACAGATTCGATTACAGCTTTAACTGGATTTGCTTTGGGTTCTACTCCTGGCACTGATGGTACCGATATTGATGCAGGAACTGCGGGAGTTGTTGCTGCAGCCAGTGATAGGGTGTCAGCTACAAATACGGGCGCCACATTAGCAGGTAATGAAAATATAAAAATCAACCTAGGTGGAACGGATTATAATGTGGATCATAACGCTCTAGCAGCGTATGACGGCTCCGTAAAAGATGATGCTGCGCTGATTGCATTAATTGGTGCTGCAAAAACTGCTGGCAATGTTGCTCTTTCAACCGTTGCAAATGTAACTATAGCTTCTAATAAACTTACGATCACAGACAAAACAAATAACGCAGCCCACGGTGTTCCTACAGTTACTTTATCTGGTACGAATGCAGCTAACCTTGCAACTTTAACCGGATTTGCCGCTCCAGTCACTGGAACCGCTGGTACAGATACTAGCAGTGCTGCTGAGCAGGCAAAAAATTTACTGATGGCTATCAATGCCGATACTGATTTAAGCAAACATTTTAGTGCTACTGTGGCGAATGGCAAAATCACCATGACCGAAAAAACTAACCAAGCAACTGGTACGGCATTATCCACTGTTACTACTGCCGGTGCTGGAGCCAATGACAAACTAGATATTACTGACACAAGCGGTAAGAATTTGAGCCAAATTACCATTGTCAAAGGTTCTCTTGCCGCTGGTACTGCAGCTGTAACATCAGCCGTAGATTCTATGACCTTGACGTCTGGAACAAAAAGCACCGAGTTAAATGGTATAAAGCTGTCCTTTTCAGGTTTAACATCAGGGACTTCAACGAGTTTGACGT
Source organism: Desulfosporosinus sp. Sb-LF (assembly GCF_004766055.1). Lineage (NCBI taxonomy): Bacteria > Bacillati > Bacillota > Clostridia > Eubacteriales > Desulfitobacteriaceae > Desulfosporosinus > Desulfosporosinus sp. Sb-LF. The sequence goes on from NZ_SPQR01000006.1 coordinate 118,870, forward strand.
CTTCGTGGGATGCAGCAGCACAAACCTTAAATATAACCGGTAGTATTGCTGATGCAGAAACTGATGCTAATTTTGGAGCTGCTGTTTTGGCTACGGCAAAGACTGGTTTGACTGACGCTGGCTTCCAAGGTGGGGCTGCACTTACTCTGACTCCTGGTACTGCCGGTACCGGTGCTGGTGGTAGTGCTACTTTGATTGCTACAGCTATGAACGGAAATAGTATGACATTTTCTGGTGGCGTAAAAGACGTTGTGGCTGATACCTTGACCGTCGATCAAAAAGACGGCAACCTAACGATCTACTTGGCTAACACCACAGCAAGCAATAATACTGCTGCTAAGATTCAGACCGCCGTGCAAGCGTTAGGCACCGTCAAGACTGCAAATGGCGATGTAGACTTTAGCAAATATCAGTTCAAGGCTGAAGGCAATTGGGATACCAAAGCAACAGGCGAAGATATTGTAAAAGCTAACACCACCTTGGTAGGTGGTACCACAGAAGTCAAAGGTGACTACAGCTTTGACATCGCCAAGGCGTTTGACGTTGGTGACCTAGTGAATGTTAAGGGTCAAATCTTCACTGCAGTCGCTGGTAATGCCGTTGGTTCTAAAAACGAGTTCGATGTCTCTGGTGGCGATATTGACAACCAGGCAATCAGCTTACGCAATGCTATTAGTTTAAACAGCACCTTGAGTGCTACCTATAATGTCAGTGGCACAGGCGCTAACGTTGACTTGAAGGAAATTACGGCAACTGGAACTGACCTGAAAACTACTGACCTTGCAGTAAAAGGGACTGGAACAGCCGGGCAATACGCCGTTGATGTTAGTAGTCTGATGACCAATGGTGCGTCCTTTGAACTGGATGGTCAGAAAATTAGCGTTTCCAACAAAGCCGCCAATGTGGGCTATGCTAATGGTACGGCAATTAAAGTGGCTGCAACCGTGGCCGATCAGACGAAGGCTTTGGCGGATGCCATCAACACCAACGCCACCCTTAAAGTCAATTATACCGCATCGGTTGATTCCACCAGCGGCAACCTGGTACTCACACAAACTGCCTTTGGAGCCAGCTCGACCGCACCTCAGGTATCGACGACGACTTCAACTTCCGGCGACTTTATTGCCAAATTGCAAATTGGAGCAAACACTGGTCAAACAATGACCCTTGACGTTGCTGATATGAGATCCGTGGCACTTGGCATCTCCGGCGATGGCACGGCAAGTACCGTCGCAGCGCAAAATGGCACCATTGCCTCGTATGTGGCAACAGCCAACGTAAGCAATGGTACCGACAATACCAATGTCGAATTTGCACTGGACATCTCTACCGCTGACAAAGCAACAGCAGCCATCAGTGTTATCGATGACGCCACCGCCGCAGTATCTGCTGAGCGCTCTAAGCTCGGTGCTTACCAGAACCGTCTCGAACACACCATCAATAACCTTGGCACTTCTTCCCAGAACATTACCACAGCTGAGGCCAACATCCGCGATGTAGATATGGCCAAAGAAATGACCAACTTCCAAAAGAACAACATTCTCCAACAGGCTGCACAAGCTATGCTGGCGCAAGCTAACCAACAGCCTCAAGGCGTTCTCCAATTACTGAGATAATTGGCTTAGCGTCCTGGCTAGCAATTGATGCCCAATCGTCACGCTCAAGAGCCAGAGATCTACTTCTCTGGCTCTTCTCTAAATTGAGGGATGTGTGGTATCATTAGACGACTAGTAGTCAGGCATTGCAAAGGAGCCAGCTGTGACCGATGAAAACTATTTGATCCGAAAACTAGAATGGGTGAAGTACAGACTCGAAATGTTAAATCAAATTGATGAGAAGTTGGTTGAAATGAGACAACTGGCCGAAGGTGCCCGAGATAACAAGCTAAGCGGTAAACAAATCAAGGTAATTAATACCAGACTGCACAGATGCCAACAAGAAGTTAGCGAAATGGATGAACAAAGCAGAACTTTTTGGCTAGACTTTCAGTGATCTCCAGTGGGAATGATTCACTTTAAGATTTGACTTTTTGGTAGTAAATCTAACGAAGGAGTGATTGAAATGGATATAGCAGCTATGTCAGTCGTGCTCAGTCAAGGCAAAGTTCAGCAACAAGCAGGCATATCGGTCATGAAAATGGCGATGGGCGTTGAAGCGACTAAAGGTGACTCAATTGCATCTCTAGTAAGTGGAACAACTAAGACCATGGAAACGTCCGTTCAGCCAAACTTGGGTGCTAATCTTGATATACAAGCCTAAGGAACAGCCGCTAGTTTAGGATCATACCTAGCTAGTGGCTTTATTATTCTTGGCGACCTGTATCATTGCGAACTGCCACGCAAAAAAACACGTTTTTAGTAGTTTACACTAAAGCTTAGTAGCACTTCTTACGATACATATAGTAGAGTAAATCAATCAGAGGTGTTCGATTTGGATATAAGCGCACTAAAGACTTCCGTAGGTTTTGGTGACTCTGCCAATATAGAGCAGACGGTTCCCCGTACACAGTTCGTTATTAATGTTCCAACTGCGACTACGGGTAACGTTACGGATAAACTAGTGACTGCACCCATTGACGACAAAGTCAATAAAAAGCCAGTCAATTTGCATGATGTAACCCAGATAACGGAATCGATAAATCGGTTTATTGAAGCAATGGATGCCAATATTAGATTCACAGTCCATCAAAAGACAAACGAACTTATGGTACAAGTCATTGACCAAACTAATAATAAAGTTCTAAAAGAGTTTCCGCCCCATGAATTTCTCGATACGATGGCTGCGATTCGGGAATATGTCGGGATACTACTTGATAAAAAGATATAGTGATGGATTTTTGATAGGAGGTCTGAAATATGTCATCGATAGGAGGAACTTATGGACTGTCTGGTTCGGGCATGGATATTGATTCTATCGTAAAAAAGCTAATGGCTGGACAGCAAACAAAAGACGATGCGTTGGTGCAAAAGAAGACGGTATTGCAATGGCAAAAAACTGCCTATAATACGGTGTATGATGATATTAGCACGTTTCGTAATACGGTATTTAATTATAAACTCGAGGGGACTTTAAATCCGAATAAGGTTTCTTCCAATAACATGTCTGTAGTCACTGCGACAGCTAATGCTGGTGCAGTGGATGTAAATCATTCCTTGGTGGTTGCGCAGTTAGCCAGTGGAGTGAACTTGACGAGTACTAGTAGCATCACCCCTACTGGAGCGGATAAGAAGACACTTGCCACACAGTTGGGTGTAACAAGTTCTTTTGCTATTAATATTGGGAACGGTTCGGCTAGCAAGGCTATTACCATTACGCCTACCGAGAGTATTAATGATGTTGTCAGTGCGATAAATAGTGCTGGTGTTAACGTGCAAGCAAGTTATGATAGCACCTTAGACCGGTTTTTCCTTTCGACAACCAATTTAGGATCTACTACGGGGATTAGTATTAGTAGTACTGTTACTACTGGAACCCCTGATGCAGGGGCCGATTTTATCAGGAAACTTAATCTATTTCCTAATGCTGCTCCTGATTCCACAACTAACACTGGAGGTTTCACTACCGCCGACGATACTACTGCTAATACAACTACCACTACGTTTTCTAGTCCTACCGGTCTAGATGCGGAATTTAAACTAGACGGGGTTCATTTAACCGAAGCTAGTAATACATTTAATATCTCCGGCGTGACGTACAGTATAACAGGCGTATCGCCTAACGTGGGGGCGGGCAATATCGAAGATAAGTTGTCTGCGGGACAAGCGACTAGTGTGAGTGTGACAAACGATGTCGACAAAGCGGTGGACAATATCCAATCCTTAGTTGATTCCTATAATAAGATTTTGGCTGAGGTTAATGGCAAGGTAAAGGAGACGCGCTACACTGACTACCCCCCCCTTACGGATACTCAGAAGGCAGCTATGAAAGATGCAGATATTACTCTCTGGAATACCAAGGCACAGAGCGGGATGCTTCACAGTGATGCGACCTTGACGAGCCTTGTGAACGCCATGCGAAATGCATTTTCTAGCCCTGTCTCTGGCATTACTGGCACCTATAATAGTGCGTCCTCAATCGGTATTACCACTGGCGACTATACCGAGGGCGGTAAATTATACTTGAATACGGATAAATTGCGGACCGCGTTAAACGCGAATCCGAATGTACTGAATCAGCTATTTGGCGCTGCTGGTACAACAACAACAATTAATGGTAAAACGACTACCGACAGTAAAAGTCAGGGGATCGCAGGGCGGCTGTATGATGGCATTAAGAACACAATGGATCAATTGAACCAAATAGCGGGTACTACTGCTAATTCCCAATATGATACCAATAGCAATTTTGCTAAAAAAATTATTGCCTACAATACGCAGATCAGCAATGCTACAAACAGGTTCAATACGATGCAGAGTGCTTATTATAAGCAGTATAATGCTATGGAAGTAGCGTTGTCGGCATTGAGCTCCCAGAGTAGTTGGTTATCATCGCAATTGGGTACCAGTAGTACTGGCTAATAATACAGGAAATCATAGGGAGGGTTTATCTTGATGAATTCGCAGATGGCAAATGCTTATAAAAATCAACAGGTTATGACGGCTCCACCGGAACAATTGACCTTATTGCTCTATAATGGAGCGCTACGGTTTCTGAATGAAAGCATTTTGGCGATGGAGCAGGGGGATATACAAAAATCCCACAATGCCAATATGCGTGTACAGGACATCGTTCGTGAATTTGTACTCACGTTGGATATGAGCTATGAACTTTCGAAAAACTGGGCACAGCTTTATGAATACACGGAACACTGCCTTATTCAAGGCAATATTAAGAAAGATGTGGCACAGTTGCAACAGGCTAAAGGCGTGTTAGAGGAACTGAGGGATGCTTGGGTAGGCGCCATGAAACAAACTCATGTGGCCCGGGCAATGGCTAAGTAATGGTAGGCGAGACAGCACAAGGTTTGTGGGAGAATTACCGGTTTTTGACGAAAGAAATGATGAAATTTCTGACTAAGCAGGATATGAATCTTTTTTATGACCTGCTGAATCAAAGGGAGCGGTTGCAGACCCTCATTGAACAGACTGATGATGATGGTTTCAAAGTCTCGCCAGTAGGACAGAGCTTGCTTACCGAAATCCAGAAAGATAGTGAATGCATCATCCATAATTTGCAAGTTCGCCTCCACAGTAGCAAGCGGCAACATCAGGTATCAGAAGCTTATAGTGCTACGAGCACTACGGCCGTTAGCGAGATGAATTGGAAACGATAATTGGTAGACTATCCTCGACTTTCTATGTGAAGGTCGGGGATGTTTTTCTAGAAGAGAAGAGTGGGGATTCCATGAAAATAAGCCTATGCATGATAGTGAAGAATGAAGAAGATGTTCTTCAACAAAGTTTGAACAAGGTTGGTCGTTATGTCGATGAAATCATTGTTGTAGACACTGGTTCAACCGATCGTACCAAAGAAATAGCGCTGACATTTACTGAAAAGGTCTATGATTTTACATGGTGTGATGATTTTTCTGCTGCCAGGAACTTTTCATTAGAGAAAGCGTCTTGCGATTGGGTGCTTGTTTTGGATGCTGATGAAGTCATAACTAATTTCAACGTTGGACATTTCTGGAACGTTATAAAGAGCGATAAGTCCGTTGTTGGACGAATTAGACTGATCGATATTGTATCCGATGCGACGGGAGAGAAACGCTGTACGGAGAGAATCAGTCGCTTATTTAATCGAAGATTATTTCATTATGAAGGGATTATCCATGAACAGATTGTCAAAAAAGACGGAAACTCCTTTAATACTGTTCCGGTGGAGATTACGGTAGAACATAGTGGTTACACCCAGGAAGTTATTCAACGCACAGATAAAATCGCCAGAAATATCACGTTGCTGGAACAGGCATTGGAGAAAAATCCCGAGGATGCTTATATGCTTTATCAATTAGCCAAAACATATTATATGGCTAAGAGTTACAAAGATGCTGTGTATTGCTTTAAACGAGCGTTAGCCTTGCCGCTAGATTTTTCACTTGAATATGTGAAAAATCTGGTTGAAACGTACGGATATGCTTTAATTAATAGCGGAAGTTATGGAGAAGCAATGTGTCTCAAAAACTATGAGAAGTATTACGCTAGTTCAACGGATTATCAATTTTTGATGGCTCTTATCTCTATGAATAACGGGAGATTTTCTCAGGCAATCGAACAATTTATGCGGTGCATCGATAATAAAGAAGGAAAGGTAGAAGGAACTAATTCCTATTTGCCGAAGTTTAACATTGCCGTTATATATGAGTGTTTGGGATACCGGGCTGAAGCGGTTAGGTATTATGAGAAATGCGAAAACTATCCAGCAGCTCTTAAGCGTCTGAGGGAAATTTAGTACTCGTTGGGAAGAACTATCGTTGATGAATCTTTAAAGTTATGAAGCTCAATCTTCGATATATAAAGTGTAATCATTCTCCTATTAGATACCACTGAATTTAATCTTATCAATTATTAGGCATGAGGTTAGGAGGAATCTTCGATGGTCAATCCCATTCAACCGAATACTCAGTCCACCACGATCCCAGTGGATGCCTTTCCAGGTCAAAAGCTGGAAAGGTCCCAAGATACACCGCGTCAGGTTGTCGATCGTAAGCAGGAAATTCCCTCGGCCCGTGAAGAAATTCCACGTGAAGAAGTAGAAAAAGCTACGGAAAAGCTCAATCGACTTATGGGAATTATCGATAAACGTTACGAATTCAGTATTCATGAAAGTTCTCACCGGCTTACGGTTAGGATCGTGGATCAACAAAGCGGGGAAGTACTGGATGAAATTCCATCGAAACGTGCTTTGGAGATTTTTGATTCTTTTAGCCAGATGGCAGGTTTATTGTTCGATAAACATATCTGAAAGAGTGAAGTGCTTTTAAAATGACGTTAAGAATTCAATATAGTTTGAAAAAACAACAGGATACTTTGTGTACTCTGTTGTTTTTTATTTTTGCCCGAAAGTCCTATCAAATTTTGTCGAATAACTATATACGCATTTACAACTTGATGCTAATATTAGGGAATAAGCTGAGAAGATTGTATATTCGTTTTCTTTGGAGGAATTTCACAAAAAATGGCGAATAACAAGACTGGAGCAATATGTCTATTCTTGGAATAAGCTGTACATAGGTTGTTCGATAATTCAAATACGTACCCTTAAGTGGTGAATTACAAAGTTGTATCATATAGTTTCTTAAGAAAAAGATTGGGGTGGCAAAGCATGAGCCAGGATGACGGTAAAAATCAGGGAGTAGATCTGGGGGAGTTCTTAGAGTTTTATTTGTTGGATTCCCAGGAACAGATTGAAAAACTCGGGGCGGGGCTCTTGCAACTGGAGAAAGAGGGAGGAAATATCGGGCTTATTAACGATCTTTTCCGCTCGGCTCACAGTTTGAAGGGGGCCTCGGGCACAATGGGGTTCACTCCTATAGTTGCGTTGACCCATGCGGCTGAGGATTTATTGGATCGTTTGCGGCAAGGTAAAATGGAAGTTTCTCTAGAAATGATTGATATTTTATTAGCAGTGACCGACAGGGTGAAAGTGATGCTGGCTCAAGTGGAGCAGCGTCTGGAGATTTCTGTTGAGTATGAAGATGTAGTTTCCTCCATGAAGGGGTTATTAAATGGAGAGAAACCTGCTGAATCCGTGAGTCCACAGCTTGTAAAGGGAAACGAAGATGTGGTAGATGATTTTGTCCCGCTAGACTTTGTCTTATCTCAGTCAGAACGTGAAAAAGTAAACAATGCTTACATTATGGGGTATGGAATCTATCAAGTGGATGTGAGACTGGCGCCTAATACGATTATGAAAGCCGTTCGTGCAGTGATGGCGACCCAGCGGCTTGAGGGTATGGGCACGGTGATTAAGCTTTATCCGAGTGTTGAAGATCTGGAAGTCGGGAATGCCGAGGGCTTCTCCTTACTTGTACTATGTAATGAGTCCATTGAAGAAATGCACAGGGAATTATTAGAAATATCTGAGTTGGTAGATGTTGCTATTCACCCTTACCCAGAGGGCGAAGGGCTGGTTGAAGAGGTAGCTGCGGGTGCGACTGTGGTTATTGATGAACCCATTTTAGATCAGGAAATATCCCCTAGCTTCCAATCCTTTTCCGATAAAATAGCTGAGGTTCAACCTAAAGCGATAAGCACAACGTCTACGGCACCGGCTATCGAAGTCGTTAGCGGGGAAGGTAACACGCAAGTACATACGATTCGGGTCGATACGGCCCGGATGGATAATCTTATCAATCTCGTCGGGGAAATGGTCATTACCCGAACCCGCTTGGTACAAATCGGACTGGATCTAAAGGCCCAGTACACTACGGATAATATGGTCAATAATTTAAACGAGGCCAATGTTTACTTGGGTCGCTTAATGAATGATCTTCAAGAGAGTGTCATGCGTCTGCGAATGGTGGCGATTGGAACTGTTTTTAGTCGATTCCCCCGTTTGGTCCGCGATCTCGCTAAGAAAACTGGGAAAGAGATAGAACTTGTCTTAAAAGGTGAAGACACTGAACTAGATAAAACGGTCGTCGAAGTTATCGGGGATCCCTTAATGCATCTCATACGGAATTCAGTGGATCACGGGGTGGAGTCTCCGGAAGAGCGTCGCGCGGCGGGTAAACCGGATCGTGGTACGATTACGCTGGACGCCTATCATGAAGGAAATCATATTGCGATTCTCATTTCAGATGACGGGGCAGGGTTGGACCTTGATAAAATCCGGAAAATTGCAGTTTCCAAGGGCCTAGTCGGTGATAAAGAGGAACTCTCTGAACGCGATATTGCTAACCTTATTTTCTTGCCAGGTTTTAGCACGGCAGATAAGGTGACTGATATCTCGGGTCGGGGTGTTGGAATGGATGTTGTGAAAAAGGCCTTGAATAATCTTGGGGGCATGGTGGATATCACGACCAATAAGGGTAAAGGTACAACCTTTACTATCCGGTTGCCTCTAACTTTAGCGATCATTCAAGCTCTGCTCGTGGAGGTTGGGAAAGAAATTTATGCAGTTCCACTCTCTTCGGTGTTGGAGACCCTTCTCGTCAATCGAACGGATATTAAAACGGTCGGCGGTTTGCCGATGGTTCAACTACGCGGGAATACGTTACCCCTGATTTCGTTACAAGAAAAATTTGGTCTTGCAGCTCCAGAAACGGCCAGTAGTGAGGTCTTTGTCGTGGTCGTGGGCTTTGGAGATAAAGCCCTGGGGCTTATTGTGGATGAACTGCGTGGACAACAAGAAGTTGTCATTAAGTCGTTGGGCGATTTTCTGAATAATCTCCCTGGTATTGCTGGTGCTACGATTCTCGGAGACGGCAAAGTCACGTTGATTCTTGACATAGGATCATTGATTCAAGACGTGTTGGTTATGCGCAAAGGCTAGATAGAGAGTATCTATTATGAGGAGGATTTAACTATGGCGGAAGAACAATTAGTTACCTTTAGCTTAGGGTCTGAAGAATTTGGCGTCGATATTATGCGTGTTCAAGAGATTATTCGCATCCCACCCATTACTCGTGTGCCAAAAGCCCCGAGCTATGTCGAGGGTGTTATTAACTTGCGTGGGAACGTGATTCCTGTCATCAGTTTGCGTAGCCGTTTTAGTATGCCTCGAGTCGATGAAACTGATCTCAGCAGAATCATTGTTTTGCAAGTTCAGAATAAAGTCTTTGGTATTAGGGTGGATGCGGTAACCGAAGTCTTACGCTTACAGAGCGAAGCCATTGAACCCCCGCCACCGATTGCCTTAGGTATGGACTCTCAGTTTATACGCGGAGTGGGAAAAATCGGCGAGCGTCTCCTTATCCTATTAGAACTTGACCAGATAATGGGCGGAGAGATGAGCCATGAGTTCAGCGCTTAAGCCGCCGATCGGGGTTCTAATCGTGGATGATTCTCCCTTTATGCGTTTGACCTTACAGAAAATCCTTAGTCAGGATCCGAGTATTAAGGTTTTGGATACGGCTCGGGATGGACGTGAAGGGATTCTCAAACTCCAGTCCCTTCGCCCTCAAGTCGTGACGATGGACGTGGAAATGCCGGTTATGAACGGACTTCAAGCTTTGGAAGAAATCATGCGTTGGCAGCCTACCCCGGTGATCATCTTGAGCTCGGTGACGACTGAAGGTGCGCAAGCAACGCTAAAAGCTCTTGATCTAGGGGCCTTTGATGTTGTGGCGAAACCGTCAGGCAACCCAGGAGCGGATTTACAGGCGCTTTCTCGCGATTTAGTGGATAAGGTGAAAGCTGCTGCGGGTGTTAATCCTGCGCGACTTGGGCGTAAGGGATTAACCTCAATGGTTGCTTCCTCGACATCGGGTGCTATGGGAACAACGGGCGTTGGAGGGACGACCAAGATCGCTGCGCCAACGTCCATTGGCCAGAGCCCTCGCCTTCCTGGCACAGGAAGGATGGGCTTGTTGCCCAAGCATGCGGTCGAGATAGTGGCTATCGGAACTTCCACGGGTGGGCCGTCTGCTTTACAAGCAGTTTTACCCGCTCTCCCGGCCAATTTTCCTGTTCCAGTGCTCGTTGCACAGCACATGCCTCCGGGGTTTACTGGGCCGCTTGCCCAGCGATTAAATGGGCTCTGTCCGTTAAATGTTCGAGAAGGTATCCATGGAGAAGTATTGAAAGCTGGAACTGTATATGTTGCTCCAGCAGGAAAACAGCTACAGGTTCAGCGCAAGCCGGGGCAGTTGATCCTTCACATTGGAGACGAAGCACCCATCCCCACGCTTTACCATCCTTCTGTGGACGTCATGTTTCTTTCCTTAGCAAAGGTCGTTGGTAAAGGAACCCTTGGAGTGGTGATGACCGGAATGGGAAGTGACGGTACGAAGGGTATGAAGGAAGTTAAGGCTTCAGATGGGTTTGCGATAGCCGAGTCGGAAGAGACCTGCGTGGTCTATGGAATGCCAAGATCCCTGGTGGATGCTGGTCTCGCTGACCGGGTCGTACCGCTGGGGGAGATTGGGCGAACCATTGTAGAGTGTGTCATGAGGAGGGGATAGACCTATGAGTCTTTTTGGAGCCATCGATATCAGTGCCTCGGGTTTAACTGCCCAACGTCTGCGTTTGGACCTTATTTCCAATAATATCGCCAATATTAATACAACCCGCACGGGCGAACTTACCCCTGGGGGAAACCCCATACCTTACAGCAGGCAAGCCGCAGTGTTCGTCCCACGCCCCTCGGAAACACCGTTTGCCAATGTCTTAGGAGAAACTTTAGGGGACCGAAACGTTGGAAATGGGGTACAAGTTTCAAGCATTGAGCGCGACGTTCAAGCGCCATTTCGCTTAGAATATAACCCGGATTCCCCTGATGCAGCTAAAGTGGCCGAGCCTGGTTTACCAGTGGGATATGTCCGTCAACCGAATGTCAATATTGTGACTGAAATGGTAGATATGATTTCCGCATCGCGGGCGTACGAGGCGAATGTGACAGCTCTCAATGCCAGTAAGTCGATGGCGGCTAAAGCGTTAGAGATTGGAAAGGGGTAAACATTAAATGAGTATTCCGCCAATAGCACCGATCATGCCCCTTGGCGTTTTAAGTCCAATCAGTTCAGCATCTTTGGAGACTCAGCAAAGTGTTGGCTCTGGAGATGGGGCACAAAAGGCGGGCACGGATTTTTCCAAGTTTTTAAACGATGCTCTCCATCAAGTTGATGCCTTGCAATCGAAGGCGGATGTAGCCAGCTTAGAATTGGCAACGGGTCAGGTGCAAGATATGTCATCGGTCATGGTTGCCCTAGAGAAAGCAAGTTTGTCCATGTCTTTGACGGTTTCGGTGCGAGATAAAGTGTTAGATGCTTATAATCAAATCATGCGTATGCAGATGTAAGAAGTGAGGGTGTTATAAGTAAATACGTTTGGAGTTGCATTTTTTGGTGGGTAAACAATGGATAAATATCCTAGATTTGAAGAAAGGAGGAGCGAAGAATGGATTTTTCTTGGGCTGGAATTCGGCAATCATTGAAGTCATTTTGGGATAAACTTTCGAGCCCACAGAAAATAATAACGGTGCTTGCTCCTCTTTTGGTTGCTGCCGCACTGATCACCTTGATCACTTGGGCGGGACGACCGCAATATGTGGCAATCTTTACGAAACTGAGTGACACAGAGGCAGGGGCAATCACCACGAAGCTGAAAGATTTAAAAGCAGATTATAAGTTGGCGGATAATGGGTCAACCATTATGGTTACTCAACAGACAGCCGCTGATATTCGCTTACAGCTTGCTAGTGCGGGGCTTCCTCAACAAAGTAAATTTAGCTTTGACAGCCTTAATACAATGCATCTAGGCGAAACGGATGCGGACCGGAAACTACGTTATGTTCTCGGGTTACAGAATGAACTAGAGAATACCTTGAAAACGTTGAATGGTGTGCAAGATGCGCGTGTGCATATTGTGATGCCCGAACCGTCATTATTCGTAGATAGTCAAAAAACGGCAACGGCGGCGGTGACATTGAAACTCGTTCCTGGGACGAAACTCGGTGAGGACCAGGTACGTGCGATTGCTAATCTTTTGGCAGGTTCTGTAGAAGGACTGCAACCGGAGAATGTGACGATTGTGGATACTGGAGGAAATGTACTTTCGGATGTCTTAGGAAAAAGCAAAGATCCTAAACGTCTTACGGGAACGGATTATCAACTTCAACTAACGGTTGAAGAAGACACTCGAAAATCGGTTCAAAGTATGTTAGATAAGGTGCTGGGTTCGGGTAAGACTGTCGTTCGTATTAATGCTGTACTAGATTTTGATCAAATCAAACGGACCAAGCAAACGAATGGACCAGGCGCTGTGGTGAGTGAGCAATATACGAATGAAACCGCTACGAACGGCTCTTCAGCAGTGGGGGGGACGCCAGGAGTGACTGCAAATGGAGCTCCGACATATCCCACTGGGACCCAAGGATCGAATTCATCTAGCAAGGTCAATAGTACTAAGAACTATCAGGTAGATACAACACAGGAAGAACAAGTCGTAAGCCCGGGTGCTATAAAACATCTTTCTGTGTCAGTTATGGCGGATTCGGATATTATTTCTCAGACTCAACTGGATCAGATTAAAACGATTGTGGCTTCTGCGGCTGGCGTGGACCAAACCCGTGGAGATCAAATTCAAGTAGCAGCTCTGCCCTTTAATAAAACAGATTTGCAGCAGGAAAAACTTGCGATGGATAATGCACAGAAACGGCAGCAAATGCTTAATTATGCCGAACTAGGAGCGGCTGTTTTGTTCGGCATAATGTTTTTCTTAGCGTTTTTACGATCCCGTTCGAAGAAAGCACGTGCTGGAAAATTGCTCGAACTGAATGGTTCACAGCCGGTAACACTCGCAGCGGCCGAACTTCTCATGGCCGAACAACAGTCGGCAGAAGAAGAGGCGAAGCTTAAATTTGCTCAGAAAAACACTAAGACTGCTGATGAGCTTGAAAAGCAAAAGACGAAAGAGTCAGTCGAACTGTATTCGCGCAATAATCCGGATGAAGTTGCCCGTCTTATGAGAACCTGGCTATCGGAGGAGAGTTAGATGGCGCAAGCTTTAACGGGAATTCAAAAAGCCGCGATTCTAATGGTCGCCTTGGGCGCAGAGAATTCAGCTCAAGTGGTTAAACACCTCGGTGAGGGTGAGATAGAACAGTTAACCTTAGAAATGGCGAATGTTGGTAGGATATCGCCGGAACAGCGGGATGCTGTTGTGGAAGAATTTCATCAAATGTGCATTGCTAATGCTTATATTTCTCAAGGGGGCATCGAGTACGCGCGTGAGGTGTTGGAACGGGCCCTCGGGGAAACACGGGCGTTTGAGATTATCAGCCGCTTGTCGACCTCTTTGAAGATGCGGCCTTTCGACCTCGTGCGTCGGACGGATCCCAAACAACTTTTTTCCTTTATTCAAGGAGAACATCCTCAAACGATAGCGCTGATCATGACACATCTTCCAGCAGAAAAAGCAGCGACCTTGCTCTCTAGTCTTGCACTAGACCGACAGGCTGATGTGGCGAAACGTGTTGCGACAATGGGCCGAACAAGTCCGGAAGTGCTCAAAGAGATCGAGAAGGTCTTGGAACGCAAGATTTCTAGTCTCGCTCCGACGGATTATACGACCTCAGGTGGGATTCAAAGTATCGTAGATGTTCTTAACCGTGCAGATCCCGGAACCGTCAAAGTGGTCATGGATGCCTTAGAAGTCGATGATCCTGTCTTGGCTGAACAGATCAAGAGGCAGATGTTTGTCTTTGAAGACATTATTATTCTGGACGACCGCGGTATACAATTGGTCCTGCGCGAAGTAGAAACCAAGGATTTGGGGCTAGCTCTGAAAGGGTCCAACCCCGAAGTGGCGCAAAGGATCCAAGGAAATATGTCCTCGCGTGCAGCTCAGATGCTCAAAGACGATATGGAATTTATGGGTCCAGTGCGGTTGCGTGATGTCGAAGAGGCTCAGCAACGCATTGTGAAGGTGATTCGTAAGCTTGAGGAAAGTGGTGCGATTGTGATCTCAAGGGGGGGAAGTGATGAGATTGTCTATTAGCGGGCGGGTTGTCAAAAGTTACGATGTTGAGGTTTCTGCCCCGCGAATGGTAGAGAGCCTCGAGGGGTTTCAGCAGTTGGGTCCGCGTTTGACGGTACTCAGTGTTGAAGAAGAGGACCGTACCTCGGCAAACTCAGAACACCTTAGTTGGATTGCGAATCCCATTGAGGTAGAGGCCAAGGAGAAGGCAGCAGCCATCTTTGCTGAGGCCCAAGAGAAAGCAGCCATCATCCTCGCTGAGGCTGAAGCAGAGGCTCAAGAAATTCGTGTCCAGGCCCAGGCTGATGCGGATCGTTTCCGTCAGGAAGTCGTAGAGACTGCACGAGCTGAGGTGTATCCCGCAGCACAGTCCGAGGGATATCAGGCGGGATTACAAAAAGGAGAGGCTGAGGGAAACCGCTTGTTCCAAGAGGCAAACCAGCTTTTTAACTTAGCGCAGCGAGCGGTTCAGGAGGAGTATGCTAAAGTCGACGGAGAATTGCTGGGTTTAGCCATAAAGATTGCTGAACGCATAGTGCGATCAAGCTTGGCCGTCGAACCGCAGCGATTAGCAGCAATCATTCAGGCCTTAACTCTATTGCCGCAAAATCGAGAGGGCTGGCGGTTGCATGTAGCCCCAGAGGATGCTCGTTGGCTGGAGCGCGTTGGCAATCAACCGCCTTGCCCCTGGGTTTCAGATGAGTCATTGGGTCCTGGAGATTGTTTCCTAGAGTGTCAGGAAGGAATTTTTGATGCTCAGCTTGAAGCCCAGTTAGTTAAATTAGAGCAAAGTTTGCGAGAGGAGTTCGAGCATGGGGGCCTGGAATCGTTTGACGCAGAAAGTGGAACAAATTGAACCGATTTCGGCTCAAGGGAGGGTCTCGAAGATCGTGGGTTTGATGGTTGAGGCAGCGGGTCCACGCGCGAGCGTTGGAGAATATTGTCACATCATCGGGCGCAATGGACAGGAGCTTCCGGCGGAAGTGGTGGGCTTTCGGGATTCCATTACCCTGCTCATGCCTTTAGGGGAACTTGAGGGGATTGCTCCAGGAGACCGAGTAATTCCTCAGCACCAAAAGCTAACGGTTGCTGTGGGGCCAGGGCTGCTCGGACGAATCCTTGATGGGCTTGGACATCCTATGGATGATCGACCGCTTGTCTCGGAAACGGCGTATCCTCTCCAAAATAAACCGCCTAACGCTTTATTACGTCCAAGAATTCGAGATACCCTGAGTGTTGGAGTTAGAACGATTGACGGAATTCTCACCATTGGCCGAGGACAACGTATGGGGATCTTTGCGGGGTCTGGTGTGGGTAAGAGTACTCTGCTTGGCATGATGGCGAGAAACACTGTGGCAGAAATCAATGTCATCGCCTTAGTAGGGGAACGAGGTCGAGAACTGCGAGATTTCATCGAGAAGGATTTAGGTCCTGAGGGATTAGCGCGTTCGGTGATTATTGTGGCGACGTCGGATCAGCCAGCCTTAGTAAGGCTGAAAGCAGCTTTTACCGCGACGGCTATCGCCGAGTATTTTCGGGACCAAGGGAAAGATGTCCTCCTGATGATGGATTCTGTGACACGTTTTGCTATGGCACAGCGGGAAGTGGGGTTGACGGTGGGAGAACCTCCGGCGACGCGAGGATATCCTCCCTCTGTTTTTGCCCTTCTGCCTAAGCTTTTGGAACGATCGGGAATGGCGGAGATCGGAAGTATCACGGGGATCTATACAGTGTTGGTGGATGGAGACGATCATAATGAACCGATCGCGGATTCGGTTCGAGGGATTCTCGATGGGCATATTGTCTTGACCAGGGAGTTGGCCATGCAAAATCAGTATCCAGCCATCGATATTTTACAATCTGTCAGCAGGGTTATGAACGATGTTATCAGTCTAGAACACAAAGCAATCGCTAAGGTGGTTCGCGAACATTTGGCAGTTTACCGTGATGCTAAAGATTTAATTGACATTGGGGCGTATACTCCCGGTAGTAATTCCAAAATTGATGCCGCTATAGAGCATATGGACCGTATTCAAGAGTTTATTCGACAAGGGGTGGACGAACACGCTGGATTTAAAGAAATGCTCCTGCAAATGCAACAGATTATCCAGCCTTCAACTCTAGCTACCGTTCCCAGATAGACAAAGTTGAGTGCTGGAGGGGGTTAAACAATGGCGCGATTTCAGTTTCGATTGGAAGCAAGCCTTAGACTCGCGGAACAAGCCTTAGAAAAGGCACAGAGAGAGTTTGCCCAGGAGGTACAGCGTTGGCAAGCCTGTGTCCATGCCTGCATGGTTCAACAAGAACGTTTTGACGAGGCACAAGAAGGGCAACGGGACGCGGGTCGACACCGGCCTGAAGAGCTTGGAGTTTGGCAAGTTTTCACATTGGAACAACGGAAGCGCTTAACCCAATATGAAGAACAACGAATAGAACAAGAATCCGTCGTGGACAACGCGCGTGGTATCTTGCTAGAAGTTCACCGTGAAGTGGAAAAGTTCCAGCGCTTGAAGGATAAGCAGGCCAAGGCTTTCCAGTGGGCCGAGTTGCAAAGAGAACAGAAGATATTAGATGAAACGGGTCAGGTTCTTCACTGGCGTCAGCAAACTATGGTCGAATAAGACCCATTCATGAAGGGGAGAAGATATGATTTATGTCACACGCTTAAATGACAAAACCTTTGTCATCAATCCCGACTTGATTGAAATGATGGAAGAAACTCCAGATACGGTCATAACGTTAACCGGTGGAAATAAATTCGTGGTGTCAGAGCCCATCGAGGTTCTCATTGAGCGGATCGCTGAGTTCCGTAGGCGCTGTCTCCAGATTTGCAAAGTGGAGGAGCAAAAAGATATATGAACCGAAAATCTCTTGTTTTTATGATTATCGCCCTAGTCTTGGGCGTGGCTTTGGGCGTAGGGGGAACCATCGGTGCCCAAAAATTTATCTTTAAATCCTCGACACAAAGTGCCACGGCGGCGAGTACAGCAAAAAAGGCAGGGCCACTTCTGCCCGTCGGTGAATTCACCGTGAATTTGCAAGGAGGGTCTTTTCTAAAGACTACGATTACTGTTGAAGTGACAGATGCGAAAGCGGAAGTTCTCTTGAAGGAGGAAGTCGCTTTCTTGAAGGATCGGGTGAATACCGTTTTAGCAAATAAATCTATTACTGATGTGCAAACAACTGCTGCACGAGAAAAATTGAGAGAAGAATTAATTAAACAACTCAATGAAGTAGCAGATAATAAAATTAAGGATGTCTTATTTCTATCATTGGTTTACCAGTAATCGTAGTTTCATGTTCGTGGATTGAACATGAATAACAGATATCGGAGTTAGGTCGTGGAACGAACCACGAATATCGCAAACCGAGATGAGGGGGGGGATTCTATGGGAGACGTCTTGTCCCAGTCTGAAATTGATGCGCTACTGAGTGCGCTGTCCGAAGGACAAGTTGACGTGGAGGAAATGCGAACAACCAAGAGCCAAAAGCGGATTCGAGTGTACGACTTTAAACGCCCGAATAAGTTTTCCAAGGATCAGATTCACTCCCTCCAAAACATTCACGAGAATTTTTGCCGAGGATTGAGCACGTATTTCTCCGGAAACTTACACTCAGTTGTTGAAAGCAACGTTCTTTCTATTGAGCAGATCACGTATGATGAATTCATTCGTTCCCTACCAAGCCCCACCGTCTTAGGTCTTTACTCGTTGAATCCGTTAGAGGGGACAGTTTTGATAGAGGTGAGCCCTTCCTTAGTTTTCGCCGTAGTGGATCGACTTTTAGGTGGGCAAGGGCAAGGGTCGGAAAAGAATCGAGATTTAACGGAGATTGAAAGAACCATTATTGAGCACCGTCTGGTTCAGATGATATCTATCTCTGAAGAGGCCTGGGCAGAGGTTTACGAGCTCAAACCCCAGTTCGTGTCCATGGAGACAAATCCACAGTTTACGCAAATTGTGGCTCCGAACGAAATGATTGTACTCATTACTCTGGAAGTTAGGATTGGCGATGGGGTAGGAATGATTAATATTTGTATGCCTTATCTTGTACTCGAACCTATCTTGGATAAGCTAAGTACGTTTTTCCTTTTTTCCACTCAAGCGAAGGTCACCTCTCCTGAGCAAGTTCAAGCGATTCGGCAAAAAATTGAATGGGCAAAGGTCGATATGGTTTCATTTTTGGGTCATTCTGAAATCCTTGTTCGAGATCTTTTAGACCTTGCTAAGGGAGATGTTATTCCCTTGAATCAATCCATTCATGATCCGCTCCCTGTTTATGTAGGAGAGTTTATGAAATTTAGGTGTACACCGGGACTACATGGAGAACATCTCGCAGTTCAGATTACGGAAACAATAGAGGAAGGAGGGGAAGAAGATGGGTAATGGGATGCTCTCCCAGGAAGAGATTGACGCATTGCTTCGAGGGACAATGGAGCCAGACTTGGAACCAGAGGCACCGTCTGAGGAATCCTTTCTAAATGAAATGGAGAGAGATACTCTCGGAGAAATTGCCAACATCTCTATGGGCACCGCAGCTACGACATTATCTCAGCTCTTAGGAAAAAAGGTAGAAATTACCACGCCAAAAGTCGACTTAACGACCTCGGAACAGATTCGCCAGGATTATCCCATTCCTTCCGTGATTTGCGATGTCAAATATAAAGCTGGAATTGAGGGTTCAAACCTCTTGATCCTTTCTCAAAGGGACGGTTCAGTCATCGTGGATCTCATGATGGGGGGAGATGGCAAAAATCCGTCTCCAGATCTCTCGGAACTTCAAATTAGTGGAATTTCCGAGGCCATGAATCAAATGATGGGATCAGCGGCTACTTCTATGTCCACCATGTTTAATTCAATGGTAGATATTACGCCCCCGACCTTAGTGCTCAATGATTTATCGATGGAGAACGATGTGATTCAGGACTTCCTTCGTGCAAAGGAGTCGCTTGTACGGATCTCATTCCGGATGGTTGTAGAAGATGTCATTGACAGTATTCTAATTCAGGTGGTTCCAATCAGTGTGGCTCGAGGGATGGTTAATAAGTTAATGAGCGTGATGAGTGGTGGCTCCTCAGTTGCTTCGGCTCAGCAATCCGCTGCCCTTGCCCAACCTGAGCCTACACCAACTTATCAGGCACCCCCGTATTCACCGCCACCAGCCTATGAACCACCGCCTTATCAGGCGCCAGCCGCCAGCTACCCTCCTTATGGAGCGTCACAAGCCTATCCCCAAGGGGGAATGCAAGGTGGATATTACCCGCCTCCCACAAGTTATGCTCCGGGACCGTCAACTCCTGTTCAACCGGCCCAATTTGCGCCACTTCAACCTGGGCAACCGCCGATACAGCCGGATAACTTGCAGCTGATTTTAGATGTCCCGTTACAAATTAGTGTGGAGCTAGGTCGAGCGAAGAAAACCATTAAGGAAATTCTGGAAATGGGTCCAGGCTCGGTTATAGAACTGGATCGTTTGGCTGGGGAGTCTGTGGATATGATTGTCAATGGCAAGTTGATTGCTAAATGTGAGGTTGTTGTCATTAACGAGACGTTTGGGATTCGGATTACTGATATTGTGCATCCCATGGAACGGATGAATTCGTTAAAATAGAGGAGGAAATACGAGTGAGTGCTACAATAATGATCGTCGATGATGCCGCGTTTATGCGTATGATGCTGAAAGATATCTTGGGTAAGAATGGGTTTACTGTAATTGGTGAAGCAGAAAATGGGGCCGTTGCCGTGGAAAAGTATATGGAATTGCAACCGAACTTAACGATAATGGATATCACCATGCCAGAAATGGATGGACTTCAAGCGGTTAAGGAAATTCGTAAAAAGGACCCTAAAGCTCGCGTTATCATGTGTAGTGCTATGGGCCAACAAGCTATGGTTATTGAAGCGATTCAGTCTGGAGCCAAAGATTTCGTGGTTAAGCCCTTCCAAGCAGAACGCGTGGTTGAGGCTGTCACAAAGGCGTTGAAATAACATGTCGGACTTAGAAAGCCAGCCATTTCCTCCAAGTGGAGCCACCCCAGCCGTCGCACAATCTGTTTTTTCATGGTGGGGGCTTATAGGTACTTTGTTGGTTTTCCTCTTCATTTTACTCGTGTCCCTTTGGGTTATCCGGCGGCTCAACAAGTCTAATCTTCGGAGTATGAATGCTCCCTGGGCAAGGGTTCTCGACCGACAAGTGTTGAGTGGCCAGCAGAGACTATATCTAGTAGAGATTGCTGGTCAGTTACAGGTACTTGGGGGATCAGATCATCACTTGCTGAAATTAAGCGAGATTAATGATCCCAATGTTGCTGCCGAAATTCTAGAGGAGATTGCGACTCGTCCAGTGGAACGAGTCGAAGGCTGGGCTAAAAGCATTGATAGACTTTGGCAGGCCCGGTCGCGCAAGAAGAAATCATTTTCTGCAGAGCTGGATCGCTTGCTTGAGGAGGTAGACCCATGATGTCTCCATCAAGCCTTAAAACGAAACTCTCTAAATTTGTGGGATTCTTCGGAATAGCTCTCGGTGTAGGGATGTTGGCAAGTCCCAAAACAGCTTATGCGGCAGGCCTCACGTTGGATCTGGGGACCTCTTCGACGCAGCAAACAGGTACATCACTGCAGATTTTGATGCTAATGACCGTGTTATCGTTGGCTCCGGCTATTCTCATGCTGATGACTTCCTTTACTCGGATTATCATAGTCTTGTCCTTTGTGCGCAACGCACTGGGAACCCAGCAACTTCCTCCGAACCAGGTATTGGCAGGGTTAGCGCTGTTCCTCACGTTTTTTGTCATGGCTCCGACGTGGATCCAGATTAACACGAATGCTCTTCAGCCTTATATGAAAAATCAGATCACACAGACGGAGGCTCTGACCAAAGCAGAGGAGCCGCTTCGGAATTTCATGCTTAGGCAGACTCGGGAAAAGGATCTAGAACTTTTTGTCGGCCTGTCCAAAATGGAACGACCCAAAACCTATAGGGATGTTCCGACGTATGTTCTTGTTCCGTCCTTTGTGATTAGTGAATTGAAGACGGCATTTCAAATGGGATTTGCCATATTCATTCCTTTCATCGTTATTGATATGATTGTATCGAGTACGCTCATGTCGATCGGGATGATGATGCTCCCTCCCATGATGATTTCACTACCGTTCAAATTGCTTTTATTCGTTCTAGTCGATGGCTGGCATTTAGTGGTTCAGTCACTCGTGACGAGTTTTCATTAGGAGAGTGGAGAGACTCAGAGGATAAGACCATTATTAGGGAAAAAGGAGCGGGGGACGATGAATCAAGCCCAGGTACTCTATATGGCTAAGGAAGCCGTGGGCGCTGTGCTCCTTGTGGGAGGGCCAATCCTTGGGGTGAGTTTGTTGGTCGGTCTGCTGGTTAGCATCTTCCAATCCATGACCCAGATTCAGGAGCAGACACTTTCCTTTATTCCCAAAGTTGTTGCAGTGGTTGCCATAATGCTCTTGTTAGGTCCGTGGATGCTGTCTGTTCTGACGGCTTACACTACAAATTTGTTGACCCAATTGGCGACGTTTGGAGGCATGTAAGCGATATTTGAAATCAAACCTCGGACTTCGAAACACGAACATCAAATTTGGGGGGTTGAAATTTGAGTTTGACGCAGATGCTCCAATGGAACCTCTCCTTATTTCTGCTAATCTTCGCCCGTTGGACAGGCATGATTATGTTAGCCCCAGTATTTGGTGCCCGAGGGGTTCCAACCATGGTAAAGTTAGGTTTGGCTGGGAGCCTTTCTGTAATTGTTTATCCCTTGATTTCTGCGTTAAATCCATCCATTCCCGTCGAGTTACTCCCTTATGTCGCAGTGGTGATCAAGGAAGCCTTGGTAGGCCTAGTCATTGGGTTTGTGATTTATGCCATGACTGCCATCATACAAGGGGCAGGGCAACTGATCGATTTTCAAATGGGTTTTACTATGGGGGCAGCGATCGACCCTGTTTATGGGGTGCAAAGCCCCATGATGGGAAACTTCCAGATGGTCTTAGCCACGATGTTACTGCTCGCGACCAACTCCCATCACTTTCTTATCGCCGCAATGGTGAAGAGCTATGCCTATATTTCAATTAATCCAACCAAGCTACCGGTTAACTATCTTTTTTACGCCCAACTGATCACACATGTGTTTGCTTTGGCGATTCAATTAGGGATGCCCGTTTTTGGAGCACTTCTGGTTTCAGATATTGGGGTCGGACTCTTGTCTAGGACTGTACCCCAACTTAATATTTTCTCAGTGGTTTTTCCTGTGAAGATTGTATTTGGATTTATTCTTCTTTTCCTCGCGGTTCCTTTTTTCGGGGAATCCGTCGTGCATCTCTTTAACACCAATATTTCTTGGCTTTTAGAACTTTATCAGGGGTGGAAGCAGTGAGTGAGAAAAAACATGCCGCCACGCCCAGGCGCAAAGAAGACGCGCGCAAAAAGGGCCAGGTATTTAAAAGTCAGGAAGTCATCTCTGCATTTATGCTCTTAGGTCTCGTAGCCATTCTAAAATACTGGATTCCGAGCATGATAGAGCACATGGAGCAACTCTTTCCTTATGTCTTAGGTCTTTCCTCAGAGTGGACCGAGCGTTCGGTGGCCAGTCTGATGTTGAATGTTCTGTGGCTTGGAATTCAAATTATGTGGCCAATCTTTGGTACAGGTTTTCTGATTGCTTTGGCTGCAAATTACATCCAAGTAGGAATCCTCTTTACAGGGGAGTCCATGAAACCTCAACTATCTCGCTTAAGTATGATTAGTGGCGCGAAACGAATGTTTGGTGTTAAGGCCTGGGTCGAATTGGCAAAGTCCCTAACCAAAGTGATCCTGATTGGGTATTATCTCTATGCTAGTGTACGAGACCGTCTTTTTATCTATCCTGCACTGCAACAACTGGACGTTGGGCAAGGAGCTATATATCTAGGGCAAGCCATATTAGAACTTGCTTGGAATATTTCGATATCCTTTTTCGGGATAGCTGCTTTCGATTACCTCTATCAACGCTGGGATTATGAAAAGAACTTACGGATGTCCCACGAAGAATTAAAACAGGAATACAAACAAACCGAAGGAAATCCACAACTGAAAGCTGAGATTAAAAAACGTCAACGGGCTATGGCTATGAGCCGGATGATGCAAGATTTGAAGAAGGCGGATGTTGTCGTCACCAATCCTACTCACTTTGCAGTCGCCCTTCGCTATGACATAAAAGAACAGAAAGCACCTTATGTTGTCGCTAAAGGGCAAGATCAAGTTGCCCTTCGCATACGAGAATTGGCGAAAGAATATGACCTTGTGATTATGGAAAATAAGCCGCTAGCCCGCGCCCTCTATGCACAAGTGGATATCGGACAGGGAATTCCAGCGGATCTGTATAAAGCAGTGGCCGAAGTTTTGGCCTTCGTTTATCGGTTAAAGAAAAAAAGGCGAGCATAGCTCCTCACGCTTGATGGTTCTCTTTGCAATTTCATTTCATTCATTAACTTTGATTACGACGGGGAAGGGAATATCGTGATAACTAAGCCTTGACGACGCATCAAAGGATGCCCAATCCCCGTAGACCCAAGATAAAGGAAGTTTCTTTGCATAGAGAGCACGGAGAGCGGAATTGCGTCAATGAGCGCAGTCGATAAGGCGTAAAGAAACGCAACGGGACTTGTCCATTGATGGACTGATGCCGCGGTGCCAAGGATGGCAAGGAGCGGCGAACATTCAGGAATAGCCCAGAGGTTTTGCGTTTTAGCCTTAGCGACAAGTGAATAGCGATGGAACGTGTGCGAACACGATAGTCTCCAGTGGAGACTATCGCCGAAGGCGCTGACCCACAACAAACACATGTCGCCGTAGGATGCTAAGAAACTTCCGAGGCCACATCGAAAGCAAACTTGAAAGGAGGACCATTTATGGCCATATCGTTGAAGCGCGGGTTGCTGGATAATACTGATATATTGGCTGCGATCGGGATTGTGGGCATTGTTGTAATGATGGTCGTTCCCTTGCCTGCGAGCTTACTGGATATCTTGATCACCCTAAATATTTCAGGTTCCGTGCTCACGTTGATGCTCGCGGTCTTTGCTAAAGACCCGCTGGAATTCTCTGCGCTTCCTTCGCTCTTATTGATGATGACGTTATTTCGACTATCGTTAAATGTCTCGACAACTCGTCTTGTTCTTCTGGACGGCTTCGCTGGGCAGGTCATCCAACAGTTTGCTCAATTCGTGATTCGAGGGAATATGGTCGTCGGTTTTATCGTCTTTGCAATTTTGGTCATTGTACAATTCATTGTTATTACTAAAGGAGCAGAGCGTGTCTCGGAAGTGGCTGCCCGCTTTACCTTGGATGCTATGCCAGGAAAGCAGATGTCGATTGATGCGGACCTCAATGCTGGGATGATCAACGAACAACAGGCTAGAGATCGCCGTAAAGCAATTCAACAGGAAGCAGATTTTTATGGTGCAATGGATGGTTCCACCAAGTTTATCAAAGGGGATGCCATTGCCGCTATTATTATTTTATTTGTCAATATTGTCGGAGGGTTTATTTCTGGGGTTGCGATGCAGGGGATGCCTTTGCTCGAAGCTTTACAGAAGTATACGATGCTCACCATCGGAGATGGGCTTGTCTCCCAGATCCCTGCGCTCTTGATTTCCACGGCGACAGGTCTCGTCGTCACTCGAGCCTCTTCGGATAGAAACTTGGGTGAGGATTTGAGTAAACAGTTGTTTCGAAATCCCAAGGCTTTGTTCATTACAGGTGGCGTATTGACCCTTCTTGCCTTTCTTGGCCTGCCGAAATTACCCATGCTGACCGTAGCTGTCGGTTTAGTCGGCGCTGGTGTGATTCTCCAAAAGAGTTCTAAGGTATCTGTCGTTGAAGAAACGGCAGCGGCTCGGGAGTCGGAGATCGAAGAAAGCAAGAAACCAGAAAATGTTCTTAACCTTTTGCATATTGACCATATGGAACTAGAACTGGGCTATGCCTTGATCGCCTTGGTCGATGTCCAACAAGGGGGAGATTTGCTCGACCGAATTGTCCTGATTCGTCGCCAAATTGCTAGCGAGCTTGGATTTATCGTCCCGGTGATTCGGGTACGCGATAATATGAACTTACAACCTAACCAATATGTCATTAAACTTAGAGGAGCAGAAGTGGCCACAGGCGAAATTCTGGCCGACCATTACATGGCAATGAGTAATGGCTTTGACGATGACTCTATTCCAGGGACTCCGACCAAAGAACCAGCCTTTGGACTTGACGCCAAGTGGATCAATGCCATGTATCGAGAACAAGCGGAACTCAGCGGGTGGATGGTCGTGGATGCTCCGACCGTTCTGGCGACTCATATTACAGAAGTGATTAAGATGCAAGCATGGGAAATTCTAAACCGCCAAGATGTTAAAACACTTATAGACCATGCCAAGGAACAAGCTCCTGCTGTAGTGGATGAGCTAATTCCAGAAATATTAAGCCTTGGTCAAGTACAGAAAGTTCTTGCGAACTTGCTGCGCGAGAGGGTTTCGATTCGTGACATGGTGTCAATTCTTGAAACCCTAGCCGACCAAGCACAAGTCACTAAGGATCTAGACCGTTTGACCGAACATGTACGGCAGGCTTTAGCTCGTCAGATTTTACAGCCGCTTGTTGGTAAAGATAAAACTTTACCTGTGATTACGCTTGATCCGCAAATTGAACAGCTGATTCTCGACAGTATTCAACCGTCCGATTATGGCACTTATTTAGCACTTGATCCGAAGATGTTACAAATAATTGTACAAAATCTTTCACAAGAAGTGGAGAAGGTCGTGTTGAAAGGGTTTTCACCGGTCATTGTCTGTGCTCCACTGGTTAGAATCAATTTAAAACGTGTCACCGAGCGTCAACTCCCACAACTATTGGTGCTTTCATATAACGAATTAGTTCAAGGGGTACAAGTTCAAGCTATAGGAATGGTGGGGATGGATCGTGCGAGTTAGGCGATTTGTAGGCGATAATGTAGCAGAAACTATGGGAAAAGTGAAACGAGAACTGGGATCTGAAGCGGTCATCCTTCAAACACGCGAGTTTCGCGAGGGAGGAATATTTGGCCTCTTCGGGAAAGAACGTGTAGAAATCACGGCGGCTACCGAAGAAAATCCGGTGGCAGGTGTGAAAACCCCCTCTCCCAATTACGTGTATCATGTCAACGAAGTTAAGCTCCCTATATCTAGGTCAGTGTCTGACTCCACGGATCAGTCTGGGGTGATACAAGATGAGCTTCAGTCTATGCGCATGATGCTTGAAAGAATGAATAAGCATATGGAGGGGCTCGGCAAGGAGAAAAGTCTTTGGCCCTTAGAGCTTCAAAGGTGGGCCGATCATTTACAAGACAAAGGGATTAGCGAAAACCTTACTAAGAGCTTAATAGGTCAAGTACAACAAACGTTGTCACCAGAGGAGTGGATGAATGATCTTCTGGTTTATGAGCAGCTTGAAGCCGATGTTCGTCAAATTTGCGGACAGATAGGGCTTATTCAGCCTGGGTTTGACAAACCGAGGATTGTTGCCATGATCGGACCAACGGGTGTGGGTAAAACGACCACGGTTGGAAAGCTTGCTGCAGGGTTTAGTATTGTTGACAAACGTAAGGTTGCTTTGATCACCGCCGATACCTATCGGGTTGCAGCAGTTGAGCAACTTAAAACGTTTGGCGAAATTATTGGAGTGCCTGTTGAAGTGGTGATGACCCCTACAGGACTGCGTGAGGCGTTAGATCTTCATGCGGATAAAGAACTTATTTTTATTGATACGGCAGGTCGGAGCCCTCATCATGATTTACATATGTCAGAGTTGCGTGCCTTCTTGGATAGAGCTCAGCCAGATTTCACAATGCTGGTAATGAGTGCGACCACGCAAACTGCGGATCAACTCCAGATCTACCAACGCTTTGAAGCCTTAGCAACTCATCTCATTTTTACAAAGTTAGACGAGACTAGGAGTTCTGGATCGATACTGAATCTGTTGTCCCAGACAAAACTCCCTACTGCTTACCTAACAAATGGGCAAAATGTTCCATATGATATTGAGGCGGCAACGCCAGATTGTTTGATTCGTTATATTATGGGAGAGGAGATGCCCTATGCATGATCAAGCGAGTGCATTGCGTGCTTTGGCCTCTCGCGAAAATCAAAAACATAGTAAAATGAGGGTTATTGCTGTGACCAGTGGCAAAGGGGGAGTGGGTAAAACTAATTTTACGGTTAACCTTGCACTCGCCCTAGCTGAATATGGACAGCGTATCATCATTCTTGACGGAGATTTAGGCCTTGCAAACGTGGATATTGCCTTTGGCCTTACGGCTAGGCATACGATTGCACATCTAATATCGGGAGAAAAATCTATAGAACAGATTATTCTTTCTGGCCCTCGCGGAATAGGAATTATACCAGGGGGATCTGGCGTTCAAGGACTCGCCGACTTAGAGAGAGATAAATTGACCAATGTCTTGGCAAATCTCGGCCGATTAGAAAAGATGGCAGATATGCTCATTATTGATACAGGTGCTGGACTGGGGCATACTGTCATGAATTTTTTGCAGGCTGCTGACGATATCATTTTGGTGACGACACCAGAACCCACTTCGTTAACCGACGCGTATGGCTTATTAAAGACTTTGAGGAAAGAGGCTGGTGAGGTACCAATCCATGTTGTGGTTAACCGGGTACGTACTGAATCAGACGCACAGGCGACGTTTAGACGGTTGGAAACTGCAGTGCATAAATTTTTGGATGGGTCGGTAAATTTTATGGGCTGGGTCTATGACGACCCGCTCGTCGGCCGCTCAGTTATGCAGCAGGAACCTGTGGGGATTAGCTTTCCTGAAAGTCCAGCTTATCGTTGTGTCCAGTGGATTGCTGGAAAGGTTGCAGGAATTTATCTTCGTCCACCTCGACAGGCTGGCGGGGTGAGGGGCTTCTTAAGTAAGTTGCTTCGTTCGTTCTAGGCTATAATAATTATTACCAGTAATCTTCCTAAAGGAGGTGGCATGATTGTCATATAAAAAGAAGCTTCTACTTGGGTTAAAGGTAGAGCTAAGCGTGCCAGAAGGCGAATATGTAGGGACATATCGGACGCGTATTGAAGAAGTGGGAGAAAAAATTCTCGCTGTTGGAGCTCCATATGAACATGGGGAGCTGGTTCCTTTGCGCGAAGGGACGAAGGTGAAACTGACCTTTTGGGACGAGGTGGCAGCCTATTCATTTGTGGGGAGGATTATGCAGCGGATTGCAGTTCCTATACCAATGCTTGTTTTAGAGTTGCCAGATTCGGTGGCTAAGGTCCAACGCCGTAGCTTTGTTCGAGTTCCTGCTATGTACCCAGTGACGTTTCGATCAGTGACCCGGGAAGGGCTCAGTGATCTTCACAAGGGGACAATGCTGGACATAAGTGGAGGGGGGATTCGCTTTTTAACGGAGGAACGAGTGGAGAATAAATCGTTACTCTATGTTCAAATAGCTTTGCCAAACGGAGATTTGCAGACTCCAGTTCGTGTTTGCCGAGCTGAAAAAGTAGAAGATAGTAAACGGTACACTGTTTCCGTCGAATTCCATGACCTCCCGGAACGAGAGCGCGATAAGGTCATTCGCTGCGTCTTTGATATACAAAGGGCGATGCGTAAGAAAGGGCTGGTATAGAATGGAGATTACACAGTTCCAACTGGATGCCTTGCGTGAAATCGGAAATATTGGGTCGGGACATGCAGCCACAGCTTTGTCTACCCTTTTACAACGTCGAATCGATATGTCTGTACCAGAAGTTTGGGCAATCCCCTTCGAACAAGTCTCTGCCATTGTGGGACAACTCGACATGCCACAGGCGGTCATCTATGTGAAAGTGGAAGGAGAGGCCCCGGGAAAGGCTGTTTTTTTCTTCCCTGTAGAAAGTGCTCAAATAATGGTTCAAGCTCTGTTTGGGACAAATGAGCCGATGGATGTATATGCTGATGAGATGGCACAATCAGCCTTGAGAGAAGTTGGGAATATCCTAGTGAGTTCTTTCCTGATAGCCCTAAGTCAATTTTCGGGGATTCCCCTTCAACCTTCCGTACCTGCATTAGCGGTGGATATGATTGGCGCGAGTTTAGATGCAATATTTCTCGAAGATGGCACGCTCGACGAAACTGTGTTGTTTATCGACACCCAACTCACGGGAATTCCTCAGATTGAAGGGCAATTTATCTTTTTACCAGACGATGGTTCGTTAAAAAAATTGTTGGGAGCCATGGGATTATGAATGTAGTTATCACGGTCGGTATGGCTGACTTCAAAACTGCAAAGGCACCGGATCTTTTACTCACTGCTGGATTAGGGTCTTGTATCGGGATCTGCATCCATGATCCCCTTCTCAAGGTGGGTGGGATGGCCCACATAATGCTCCCGACGGCTAGTGGGAGTTTGGGGGGGAATCCGATGAAATACGCGGATACCGCGCTAGAATTACTACTCAGAGAAATTGCTGGGATGGGCGCTAATAAATCGCGTCTCAAGGCCAAAATAGCCGGTGGCGCTCAGATGTTTTCATTTCCTGGAAAACCTCCTGTTCTGAAAATCGGGGATCGCAATGCAGAGGCTGTGGAACAGGAACTGAAAAAGAACGGAATCCCACTCTTGGTTTCCGATGTCGGAGGAAGTTTTGGACGTACGATTCACTTTGATGTGGGGACTGGGCAATTGCGCATACGAACAATCAATCATGGAGAAAAGGTGGTTTGATGGTCGTCCAGAACTACGAGCAATTTAAGACCTGGGCCATGCGTCTTTCTTTAGTAACGATGGTGCTTGTTACCCTTCTCAGTGTTATCAATAAGGTGAAAATCTTTGACATCATAGTGCGGGCTGGAGTTTCCTTTGGTGTAATGTATCTCTTAATGGTCGGAATTTTACGCTTATTTGAAAGAACGGCTCCCCAACAACTTCAGAAGGAGACAACTAGCTCGGACATAGGACGCGGTAGCTTTATAGATTTTTCTGTTGGGGACGATACACAACAGGCACCACAGGGGGAAGATTCACAATTTCCTGGACAGGTTGACAGAGATGTAAGCGCTGGGTTACCTGACAGTGAGCGACAAGCGGAAATCGTACGCCGTATGGGTTGGGACGAAACTAAAGATAAAGAATAAGAGGTAGACATAGAGAATGTCGACTACGAATAATGAATTCGGAGGTGAGTAAAACTTGGTACCGAAAGCCTATGAATCCGCTGCGCGCAGCCCGTGGAAACAAGAACAAATCGAACAATACTTACCTTTGGTAAAGCGTATTGCGGGTCGTTTAGCCATGTCTCTTCCACCTCATGTCGACGAGGATGATATGATCGGTTATGGTGTCTTTGGATTACTCGATGCCTTGGAACGGTTTGAAGTAGCCCGAGGGTTCAAATTTGAAACGTATGCCTCAATTCGCATTCGTGGGGCCATGATCGACGGACTTAGGACCATGGATTGGGTTCCTCATTCGGCAAGGCAGAAAGTAAAGCGGGTTCAAGATGGCTTTGCTGAGCTGGAATATCAACTCGGAAGAGCGGCTACGGTGGAAGAAGTCGCGGATTTACTTAAAGTAGAGGTGCGGGAAATAGAAGGGGTATTAGCCCAGGCTCAAATCTTGACTCTGACCTCGTTTGATGAGACTAGCGTTGATGCTACAGGAGATAGTAGCGGTTCACCTCTTAATTTGCTTGTAGACACAGAAGCTCAGGAAGCGTATCAAGCGATCGAAAAAGAGGAACAAAAACGGATTCTTGCCGTAGCAGTAGAAAAATTACCCGACAAGGAAAGATTAGTAATGGCACTCTATTATCAAGAAGAACTGACCTTAAAAGAGATTGCAGCAGTCTTAAAACTCTCCGAATCTAGGATTTCCCAACTTCATTCTCAGGCAATTTTGCGTTTAAGAGGAAGGCTTGGTCGAAAGAAAAGAGATTTAGTGTAGAAAATAATTGTCCTAATGTTTCATTGGGATTTTGCCGATATAAGTAATAGAAATCTGAGTTGGAGGTGACGATGGATGGCAGGTATTCACGTCCTTTTGGATTCCCTGCAGGGTGGAAACAAATCAGAGAAGGCAACAACCCCAAGGGGAAAAGACGTTATAGACAGCTCTGGAAACGCTGCAGAAATCTTTGCGGCGATGCTTAGTGGCTCCATGAATCTAAACGCGAATCCAAAAGGGCAGAGCTCTTCTATAGCAGGTCAGGATTTGGAAGGAATGCAGTGTGTCGATGATTCTTCACAAAAACCACAAAACCTGAGTGCACAGGGAAATGTACTGCTAGGATACGGTAATTATGCGCTTCCATTTATTACACAGCCAATGCTACAGAGTGATCTTCCGGCAGGCAAGGAGGCCAATTCCGGAGACGTTGTGGGCCAGGGAGCAGGGGGTTTGGCAACGGCTGATACATCATTGACTAATGCGCCGATTGTTTCGGGCAACAATCTTGAGTTAGCTATGTTGAATCTGGTTTCTCAGGCAGCAGATGATTCTGCGCAGTCAGGGATGACGACGCCTATACCTGAAGGGGACAACCCCGGAATCGCGGAGTTGGATAAATATAGACAGGTTATAGCAGATCTTTTAGTGGCACTCTCTGGAGAAATTACAGACACTTCTCTAAAGGGGACTCCTTCAAGTTCTGAAAACTTAGGAACCAAGGATCTTAGTCAAGATATGGCAAAGATCGTTTCCACTAATCAAAAGGGTATTCAACCGTTGCTTGACGTTTTAACCACTGGGCAAAGTATCGTTAACCCTGAGCTAAATGCGAAGATCGCCACACTGTTGGCAGCATTAAAAGCACCTCAGAGAGTCAATGAAACGCTTCAAGCAGAAGGCGATATGATCGAACCTATGTTCAAAGGCCATTTAGAGGCATCCATGAACAAGCCAAAAGTTATGGGAAACGCCTTAGAGCCAGCCGTAACGGTTGCCAAAGATACAGCGATTCATATAAGCCCCCAACTGAAATCATCCGAAGTGGATCAGGGAGATCCAGTGCAACCCTCCGAATCTTCTACAGTGAAAGACGTGCAAAATCAGAATTCAAACCTAGGCATTGGGGTTGCAAGTAACATTGTAGCGCCAAATGTTGCAGATGGAAAAACAGTCATTCCAGTATGGGAACAGATCTCCACCGTACTTCGTGAGCAAGTCAAGAACAGATCTCAGGATTTGAAGCAACTAGACATTCAGCTGCATCCTGCAGATTTAGGAAAAATCCAAATCAATCTACGCTGGGAAAATGGGCAGGTCCATCTACAGGTACAAGCTTCTGAAGCAGCGACTGGCCAAGTTCTTCAAAATCAACTTCCAGATTTGCGACAAGCCCTTACGAGTCAGGGTGTAAACTGTGGTATGTTACAAATGGGACAAGGTGGAGAACGTCAGAAAAATCCTCACGGGGATTCATCACAAAGGGCGTTCGAGCAAAACTCCGACCTCGACGAGGACGAGGACCCAATCTCAGTCACCTCCTACCCCTCGCTTGGGCAGGATGAGATCAACAGAATTAATGTCAAGGCATAGGAGGAAATATGAGCAACACAGTTGGTGGGACAAGTTCCACAAACAATGCAGCCAATTCGACGACTACTAATAAAGTTAAGGCTAATGATGAACTTGGGAAAGACGATTTTCTCAAGTTATTAGTTACGCAGATGCAAAATCAGGACCCAATGAATCCAACGGATAACAAAGAATCCATTGCGCAATTGGCCTCTTTCAGCTCTTTAGAACAGATGACTAATATTGCCAATGCCATGAATACATTGAGCCAAAGTATGACTAATTTCTCCCAACAGTCATCGCTTACCCAAGGGGCGGCTATGATTGGGAAATGGGTAAGCGGAGTAGATACAGATGGTAAGACTCCACTGGAAGGTACTGTTGAAGCGGCGAAGTGGCTCGACGGTAATCCCAAGTTGCAGATTCGTAAGGAAGATGGGACTCTTGTGGATTTGGAAATGAGTCTGATTACACTGGTTAAGGAACAAGCGCCCACGACTGCTGCAGCAGCGGTGACTTCATAATATAATTCTGTGTCTTTAGTTGGTCATAAGTACACTAAGAGGAGGAATATGCGCTATGATGCGTTCTCTTTATTCGGCAATTTCGGGGTTGAAAAATCACCAGATCAAAATGGATGTTATCGGGAACAACATTGCTAATGTCAATACAACAGGGTTTAAACGAAGTCGGGTGACTTTTTCCACAATGCTTAGTCAAACTTTGAAAGGGGCATCTGCACCGGTGGCAGGACCTCCAACATTAGGTGGCACTAATTCGATTCAGGTTGGCTTAGGGGCTTCACTAGGCTCCATTGATCAAATTATGACTCAGGGTAGCTCTCAGTCGACAGGGAATCCCACGGATATGATGATACAAGGTTCTGGTTTCTTTGTCTTAACAACTAACGGGACAGATAAAGTATATTCTCGCGCGGGTGCCTTTTCATTAGATTCCAACGGTACTATAATCGATCCTGCAACTGGGGCACAGCTATTGGACACTGCTGGCGCACCAATTAAAATTACCCCTGACACATATAGTAGCTATAGCATCGATTCGCAAGGGACTATCACGGGTATCCAAATTTCTGATTCGTTGCCGGCTACCATTGGGAATATTGGAATTGCAAAGTTTCCTAATGATGCTGGTCTTACTAGTAGAGGTGGGAACTTTTACCAAGAATCCAACAATTCCGGGACTGCAACTGTATATGGGGCTGATACAACTCCCTATCCTTCTGGAACAGCACTCGTCTCAAATACTGTAGAAATGTCCAATGTCGACCTTTCAACTGAATTCACGGATATGATTGTTGCCCAGCGGGGCTTCCAGGCCAACTCACGGGTTATTACGGTATCGGATTCTCTTTTACAAGAATTAATTGATCTCAAGCGACAATAATTAGGCTTTATACTTATTTGAAACGACGGAGGTCTACTTTATGCGCCTGATAGGAACTGCTGCGTCGGGGATTCGTGCGCAGCAAGTAGCGATGGATACTATAGGAAATAACATGGCTAATGTGAACACACCTGGATTTAAAGCGAATCAGATGGATTTTGCTGAAGCTCTGACAACAGAGGTGCGTTCCGCGAATACCAAATATGCTGCTGGGACAGCTTTCGGAGTTGGGGCAGGGGTAGTTTATAACGCCAGCGGGGTGAATTTTCAACAAGGGAATTTGGCCACTACGGATAACCCTTTAGATTTGGGGATTGAAGGATCGGGGTTTTTTCAGGTTAGGACGCCAGACGGAACGACTGCCTATACCCGTGTGGGGGCGTTTAAAGTGGATGGGTCCGGGCAACTTACGGATCAGCAAGGAAATGTCGTACAACCGAGTATTATGGTTCCATCCGATGCTAAAGATTTGTCTGTTACGTTGGATGGCGAAATAAAGGGAGTGGTCGATGGAGTAGGGATGCTATTCGGTCAGATCTCCCTAGTAGGATTTCAAAATCCTGAGGGCTTACAACAAAGTGGGAACAACCTCTTTGTGCCCACCGCTAATTCTGGTGTACCACAGATCGGACAACCTGGTAGCACTGTAGGGGATCAGGTTTTAGGAACGATTAAAGGTCAGTCTTTGGAACAATCAAATGTGGACCTGACTACCTCGATGACGGATCTGATGCAGGTCCAGCGAGCTTATCAAATGAATGCTAGGTTGGTTCAAGATGGAGATCAGATGTGGGGCATCGCTAATTCCCTAAGGAGGTAAGGAAAATGTCTGGTTGGTTGGATGGGCCAGTGTTAAACGTTTTGCAGAAAGGGCTTAATGCTTCAAATTTGAGGCAACAGGTTTTGACTAATAACGTTGCCAATATTGATACTCCGAATTTTAAACGCTCTGATGTAGACTTCCAAGCGGTGCTTGGCGCTGTCTTAGGTGAAAAGAGTGTAGCTCTATCAATGAAACAGACGTCTCCCAAGCACATTCCGGGCTTTGCAGATGGCGGCGGGTCGGGGATTGTGACGGATCATGCGACATCGATCCGTAATGACGGTAATAACGTAGATGTGGATCGTGAAATGTCCAATGTGGCTGAAAATGGACTTTACTACAATTCTCTTACCCGTACCATCTCTTCACAATTAGGTTTGCTTCGAATGGTTATCAAATAACACAGATGTAGGGGCAATTTATGTATTGCTCGACAAGAAACCCCAGAATAATTGGATAAAGGCGGGGTACAAGGTGATTCGAGGACTATATACTTCAGCTTCAGGTATGTTGGCCACCCAAACTCAAAGCGAAGTTATCGGGGATAATGTTTCGAATGCGAAGACTCCTGGCTATAAAGAACAACTTGCCAGTAATATTTCTTTTCCCTCATTATTGATTGAACGCATGGGAGGAAATCAGGCTTCTGAAGCTGTACAGATTGGTGGGCTGGGGACGGGGATTGGTGTAGACCGTATTACACTGTCCAATCTTCAGGGATCTTTACAGACGACGGGCCTTAAAACGGACTTGGCGTTGACGTCACCCGGATACTTTGTTGTTCAGACTCCGGAAGGAGAGCGATATACGCGTAATGGACATTTCCTGAAAGACGGCAACGGGATGCTTACTACTCCTGATGGATATGCGCTGCTGGGCGAAAAAGGCCCTATAGGCCCACTGAGCTCCAACTTTGATGTTAGGTCAGATGGCACCATTATGGATGGAGGACGGCTTGTTGATGTCCTACGTGTTGTAGAAATTCCTGTAGATGCTCTAAGACGTCAAGGACAATCTTTGTATGGCGCTTCTCAACCGGTTCAAGTTTCGACTACCGCTCAACTTCTTCAGGGATCCATTGAAACTTCCAACGTCGATCTTTCTGGACAAATGGTTCAAATGATAACCGTCATGAAAGCTTACGAAGCCAATCAAAGAATGATTCAGACCCAAGACGAGATGTTAGGAAAGGCTGTCAATGAGGTCGGGAAGATTTAGCAAGGGAAGTGGTCAATTTGGCAGTTCAAGTCGTCATTTTCACCTTAGGTCAAGAAGAGTACGCGATGCCCATCGAAGTGGTTCGGGAAATTACCTGTCTAGGAGAGGTGCGTACGATTCCACAAGCTCCTGCTTACGTGCGTGGTCTAATTAACCTACGGGGTAAGGCGATCCCTCTGATTGATTTACATGTGCGGTTTGGGATAGGCGATAGTTCTGTCTCACCGGAAAATCAGAATACCTTTGCTTTAATCACTGAGGTTCATGGAAATCAAGTAGGTTTTGCTGTCGACCAAGTTCGGGAGGTTCGCATTTTAGAGAATATTGCTCCCCCCCCACCGCTGGTTACCGCCCCCTTTATTGGCGGAATTGTCAATCTCCCTGATCGAATTATTATTCAGCTCATTCCGGAACAGATTCTAGAAAGCAACGAGATTCAGGGACTGAGTCGACTAACTTAAAGGTAGAGTTCTTGCGCTTTTGGCTACTGATTTAGGGACAGTGAAAGGAGGCTTGTTCGAATGAATGCCGCTCAGATGTTACTACTATTGCAATTTCAACAAATGAATACGTCTTGGCAGACGGCTCAAAATGATCAAACTGGGTCGTCTGAAGCTGGAGGAATGGGCAATTCAAGTTCGCAACTTTTCGCTGCCTTACTTCAAGCAGCCCTTGGAGGAGGGACGAATGCTTCCCAGGGGTTAACCAGTCAATTGAAAGGTTTGTCTAGCACAGCCCAGGTTAAGGGATATCATTTAGCCTCTGTTCCCCAGGCTAAGGGTGAAAACGTTGGTTCTCTTGAAAATGTTATTTATTCGATGGCCCAAAAATACGGGGTTGATCCGACCCTGATTCAGCAGGTCGTCAAAGCAGAATCAGGGTTTAATTCTAATGTAACGTCACCGGCTGGTGCTATGGGCTTAATGCAGTTAATGCCAGGGACGGCAGCTTCATATGGAGTACAGAACGCCTACGACGCGAAACAAAACCTGGATGGGGGAACACATTTCTTAAAGGACTTACTAGACCGTTTTCAGGGAGATGTTCCGATGACTTTAGCAGCTTATAATGCCGGACCGGGAGCAGTTGATAAATACCAGGGGGTTCCACCATATAAGGAAACTCAGGACTATGTGCAGAAGATTATGGCAGAGTTGAATCGAAAAAATTGGGAAGCTTAGAATTCACAGCAAGGAAGGATGGAATCGTGGTTAAGAAAACCTGGTGGATTGCTATACTTTTAGTAATCACTTTGTTATTTCTATCCGTATCGTCGGTGTTTGCGGCTACTTCTACCACGGGTTTTAAGATATGGCCGGCTATTACAACAACAGATGTTAATAAGGTTTGGACGATTTCGTTTAATGCCCCACTCTTGAGTACGAGTGTGAGTAGCGATACTGTTTACGTCACTGATAGCAAACAAACCAAGGTCGCAACAACGATTAAACTATCCCCCGATGGTCTCTCTGTAACTGTGACGCCGTCTAAAGCCTATTCGGGGGGGGATTATAACTTATATATTACGGAAGGCGTTATGTCCGAGGTTAGTGGGCAACTTAGTGAGACGATTATTGTTCCATTCTCAGTGATAGTACCTTCCGCCTTTACCTCTAGCGTAAATCTTGTAGTCACAGTTACTTACGATGTCAAACCCTCTGTTACACCTGATCTTGCAGGAAAACTATCCCTTCAAGGGCCAAGTGGCGACCGCATTGGTCCGTTTTCAAGCGATTTGTTAACAGGGAAGTATACTTTTATTATTTATGCTGATGGCGATTATTCTCTGAATTTGTTCAGCGTTGATAATGGTGTGATGAATACTCGATCTATAAAAATACCCACTATTAAAGTGCCCGCTATTAAAATTCCAACGACTGGAACAACAGCAACACCAACTGTAACGGTAAAGACTGTAAGTTTAGTTATTCCATCTAAAGCTGGAGTAGATGGCGGGAAATCAGGTTCTATCGGAGGAAGTACTAACAGGGCCAGTCTAACAGAAGAAACATGGGGTATACCTGTAAAAGTATCGAATACCACTACAACATGGACAACAACAACGGATATAAATGGGGAATTTAAGGTTTATTTGCCCACTGGTAGTTACACATTATTGGTTGATGGAAATGGACCTCAATATAAGAAACACAGCTATAAATTAACCGTAACGGCAGGTCAAATGGCTACTCCATTGGAGACCATCAATCTAGAAGACCCCATAAATAAACTGGGACTTCTGCTTGATGAGTCTAAGTCTGTGAAGGACGATGGGTCAGGCGGATTAAATGGTATTGATGCGACAACGAAAGAAATAGATGGAAGTGTTAACAGTGATGCCATAGTATATATCTATGACACGGTCCCAGCAACTCCATTTTTACTCACAACTTCTAAACCTGATAAAAATGGAAAATTTGTTGCGAAATTACCAAGTGCTCTAATAGGGAAAAAATTACAGATTAAGGTTATTGATTCTGCTGAAAACGTTTATTCACTGGATATGGAGTCTGCTATATAATTATAGGGGCAATGAGGTTGTTGCTATTCAAATTTGCTAATTTAACATAATTAATGACAACATCAAACGTAACTGTCACTGTTCTAAGTTTAAAGAAACTTCTGTTAGGAAGTGTAAAGTTTCTAAGAGAACCTTACGATATAGATAATATGTTAATCAAACAAATATAACCCTATCCGAAAAAAGCAAACCTATCGAAAGATAGGGACGCAAAGCCACGGGTCTAAGGTAATCTAAGATCGCCGGGCTACCGAACAACAAGAGTGTAGAATCCCCTCTTCGGTAACGTAGAAGGGATTTATTATTTACACATTATAATTCAATAGAGGAACCAGTAGAGAAGCAGAGAGATTTAATTACTAAAATAGGAGGTAAGAAAACATGACTGTACTGTATGCTAAGCTTCGAGTTCTTATAAAACCGTGTTTAAATTGGGGTCTAGTTGTTGGTATATTAGTTACATCGCTCATATCGAGTCTAGTAATTGACTCTAAAAGGGCTGATGCAAATACCGCAACAGCAACTCCTGGAAGTGCAGCAGTGACTACAAAATTGACCCTAACACCTCTGAAAAAGGGGGATACATTCCAATACCTAATAAATACTGCAGCAATTAGTACCCTGCCGGTTACTGGAGGAACTCTTCCAACTGGAACCACGATATATACATCTGGCAATGACATAACCGGCGTAGATGTAGATAAGTATATAGACGTTTACGAAGTGGATGGAACCAGTAATATCGTAGCCTTCAAGGAATTTAAACTAACAGCCAATAACATTGCAGCACCTGTTTTGACTACCTTACCAGTAGCGGATATCGGAGCTTCGGCAGGAAGTACAAAATTGACGTTAGTTGCAAATAACTCTGGAGATACATTCAAAGTACAAGTGGTTAGCAAAGTAACGCCACTGCCGGCCCTAGGAGCCACAGCTAGTGGAAAGGCGTATACAGCGGGTAGTGACCTAACCGGAGTAGATGCAACAACAAATAAGTATGTAAATGTTTATGAAGTGGATGGAACCGGTAAAATAGTCGCCTTCTCAGAGATCACACTGACAGCCGGCAACATTACAGCACCTGTAGTGAAAACCGCAACAGCAACTCCTGGAAGTGCAGCAGTGACTACAAAATTGACCCTAACACCTCTGAAAAAGGGGGATACATTCCAATACCTAATAAATACTGCAGCAATTAGTACCCTGCCGGTTACTGGAGGAACTCTTCCAACTGGAACCACGATATATACATCTGGCAATGACATAACCGGCGTAGATGTAGATAAGTATATAGACGTTTACGAAGTGGATGGAACCAGTAATATCGTAGCCTTCAAGGAATTTAAACTAACAGCCAATAACATTGCAGCACCTGTTTTGACTACCTTACCAGTAGCGGATATCGGAGCTTCGGCAGGAAGTACAAAATTGACGTTAGTTGCAAATAACTCTGGAGATACATTCAAAGTACAAGTGGTTAGCAAAGTAACGCCACTGCCGGCCCTAGGAGCCACAGCTAGTGGAAAGGCGTATACAGCGGGTAGTGACCTAACCGGAGTAGATGCAACAACAAATAAGTATGTAAATGTTTATGAAGTGGATGGAACCGGTAAAATAGTCGCCTTCTCAGAGATCACACTGACAGCTGGCAACATCACAGCACCTTCATTGTGATATAAATAATTTCAAAATCAACCCCTCTCTGACATTTAAGTTGCACAGCGAGATTCGCCACTTCGTGGGGTCTTCTCCCAGAAAGTGGCGAAAGTATTTTAGCATTTTTGAGGAAAAAACCTATTGGTTACAACATGGATTATTAGAGTTTTTAATAATAATCTTTGATCTTATAGACTCTTTTGATAACTAATATGAGTATTGCGAATCTTTATAAATGCTGTTATTATTAACTATACTTAATAATGACTCTAATTAAGGAGGACAAAATCATCCGCCAATTTGGAAATGTTCCCAATTTGGTGCAACTCTGAAGGCCGTTTTCGCCCTAATGTTTGTCCGAACTGTAGTGTAGTAGTGTAGCAAAGAACAATTCGTTAAGCCAGAGTAGTAAAAAGAGGTAAAAAATGGTAGAGTACTATAGTTATCTTTGGAGTACGACCTGGCCAAATTTAGTCGTACTCTTTTTGATATGGGGTGTTGTCGTTTCTCGACTGGTTTGGAAATCGGTGGGGACTTGGCGTTATGCCCGCGATGCTTGGGGTTTTCTCCTATTAGCTGGGAAGGCCTTTATATGGGTTGGGGTTTTAGGAATCTATACAAAACTGTTATTCTTTTCTCAACCAGATTGGTTAGCTCAACCAAGTTTTATCCAGGGTTCGGTTCTGGAAAAAGCCTATGATTCAGGCTTCAAAGCTTTTGCTTTAGTGGTTCGTAGCGGGACAGAACAAAAACAACTCTATGTTGACAAAAATGTCTATGACAAGCTTAAGATTGAAGATCAAGTAAAAGTGATGTATCTCCCCACTCGACGAGAAGTTGTGCGTTGTGAACTTGTGGGAAGTTTGCTTTAAGATGAAAAAACTACTATATTAAGATGGTATGAAACGCAAATTATGAATTGGGGTTATCTGATAGTTTGGAGATTACAGGGGTTTTGGGAATCGGATGACTTGATATCGAGAAAGAGGAGTGTTTATTTTGAGTTCGGAAGTATTTTTTACCAGTATGAAGACTAAAAGTGGTGAAAGCCTCTTAACAAAACTTGAGCATTTAATAATACGGGCAGGATTGCTGGATGCAATTGCACCCAAAGACCTTGTAGCGATCAAGTTGCATTTTGGAGAACGAGGGAACTTAGCTTATGTCCGTCCGCAATATGTTAGAAGAGTCGTGGATCAAGTCAAGAAGAAAGGTGGACTTCCTTTCTTAACAGATGCCAATACGCTTTACGCTGGTTCTCGTTCGAATGCTGTGGATCATTTAGAGACGGCAATTGAAAATGGTTTCGATTATTCCGTCGTGGGGGCCCCTTTGGTGATTGCCGACGGTCTTAATGGGAAAGACTATGTATCTGTGCCAGTTAATTTAAAGCATTTTGATGAAGTTAAAATTGGAAGCGCCGCAGTCCAAGCGGATGCCTTACTAGCCATTACTCATTTGAAAGGGCATGAGGCGACCGGTTTTGGAGGTACACTCAAAAATCTAGGGATGGGACTGGGTAGTCGCTCTGGTAAACAGCAGCAACATTCTGATCTTTTACCTCAAATCAATGAAGAGCTCTGCGTAGCCTGTGGCAAATGTTCAAAATGGTGTCCAGAGAAGGCTATCGTTGTAGAGGGTAAGGCTAGAATTTCAGCAGATAAATGCATCGGTTGTGGCGAGTGCACGGTCACCTGCCCAGTGCGTGCCATTGCGATTAATTGGAAGACAGAACCTGACATAATTCAGGAGAAAATTGCCGAGTATACGGTTGGTGTTCTTAAAGGCAAAGAGGGGAAAACGGGGTATATTACCTTTGTGACGAACGTTTCCCCACTTTGTGACTGTTGTGGTTGGAATGATGTGCCGATCGTCGGTGATATTGGTATTCTAGCATCCAAGGATCCAATTGCTATTGACCAGGCCGCAGTGGATCTGATTAATCAGGCACACGGGAATCCTCATTCAGAGCTTGGGGAGCGCCATGAAGAAAAGGATAAATTCCGAGTACTATTTCCGGACATTGACTGGACCATTCAACTTTCCTATGGGGAAGAGATTGGCTTGGGAAGCAGGGAGTATAAACTCATACAAATTGGGTAAAGAAGATATTCTGAATTCCCTGGATTTCACAGAAAAGTCATGTCGTAATATGATATAATGGGAATAAGATAGGGTAAGAACTTGATGCGGAAAGGAGAGTGGGGATATGCGTGTTCAAAAAGTTAACGAGCATACCATCCGCATCTTTATCTCTTTGACAGAGCTAACTGACAGGGATATTACGATGGCTGATTTATTCCAACGATCAGCGAAGACGGAGCAGCTGTTTTGGGAACTCATTGCACAGGCGAGAGAAGAAGTAGAATTTAATCTAGATCAACCTTTCTGGATTCAGGCAACGGTGGCAACGAATGATGAATTTGTCATCACGATCATGAAGCAGGAAGAAACAATCGAAGGTTCGGTTAAAGAGAAGGCGGTTCGTAAAACACCTAAAGGTCGTGTGACGGAATTAGTTTATGTGTTTGCTGATCTTGAAGATGTGATTTCTGTTTCTGGACGTTTGCCTGAATTTAGTCAGTTGCGTTCCAGTCTCTATGAATTTGAAGAAGAATACTACCTTGTCCTAAATCGTATGGGATCGGGCAAGAAGCGCTTATTAGCGGAGGCAATTCTCGATGAATATGGAGAAATTGTGGCCACTACAGG
The DNA here is from genome assembly GCF_004766055.1 of Desulfosporosinus sp. Sb-LF. NCBI lineage: Bacteria > Bacillati > Bacillota > Clostridia > Eubacteriales > Desulfitobacteriaceae > Desulfosporosinus > Desulfosporosinus sp. Sb-LF. Next base: position 162,328 of record NZ_SPQR01000006.1, read on the forward strand.
AGCTTTCCTGTCTGAACATGGAAAAGGTATTATTTTGGCAAAGGCTGTGCAAACGCTGAACGCTTCGTTCAATAAGTCTTCACATGATAAAATGGAGAAGGTATAAGAAAAGGGAAGCGTTTGCTTCCCTTTTTCTATGAATTAGACGAGCTTGTCTTTATACTATACATTTTAAATCATCGAGGAAAGATTCGCTTTTAGGCTGGTCTCAACACTAGGAGCGAATGAAATTGAGATTAAATGGAGCCTTACTGTTATCCAAAGGAAAAAATTGCTGGGATTTGGCGCAGGCAGTGGATGCAAACAGTTTTTCCTTTAAACTTGTGAATCCTCATGGTTTTACCACAAAAGATACAAGGTTGGAACTGTTCTCTTGGGCGAGAGGGCCTATTAAAGGGAATAATAATAGCTTGATGAACTGGCTGTTGTAGTTGGGGAGTCGAGCTAATGCTGGACATGGAATACCTCCTTGAATTGCTTGTGCATTTATCATATGCCAATTGTGATGTCGAAATCCTAAAAAGCTTGCGGGCCGAATATAGAAAATTGCTCGAAGATAATTGTGGCCCCTTTAAGGAGTGACAATCAGTGGAACAAGAGAAAAAAAGACGATTAAGGGCGCTTCCAGCCGTTCACGAAGTAATTTCCCAGCTGGAGCACGAAGAAGAATTCAGTCCGTTTTTGGCGAATGAGAGGCGGTTTCCTCGTTTAACGCAGGGTGTTCGACAGGTTTTACAAAAAGCAAGGGAGAATGTCGTAGGGAATTTTACGGATTCATTTGAGGAATTTGAATCCTCCCTTTGGCCGTGGTTGAAAACCCAGCTTTTACAGGAGTTGACACGTTCAGAAACTAGTTTAAGGCGTGTCATCAACGCCACTGGGGTTGTGTTACATACTAATTGTGGAAGAGCCCTGCTCGCCCCAACGGTTGCGCGTTTTGTTGCAGACCAAGCCGAACGGTACAGTAATCTAGAGTTGAATATTGAGACTGGGGAGCGGGGAGTGCGCTATGTCCATGTTGAAGCTCTGTTATGTCATCTAACCGGAGCAGAAGCTGCTATGGTGGTTAATAATAATGCCGCAGCCGTTCTTTTAATGATGAATACGTTTGCGCAAGGCAAAGACGTGATTGTTTCACGCGGGGAACTTGTGGAAGTGGGTGGATCTTTTCGGATTCCTGAAGTTTTGAAAGCTGGGGGGGCTAAGCTTGTTGAAGTCGGAAGTACCAATAAGACCTGGCTTAGGGATTATGAATCGGCGATCGGACCAGAGACTGCTCTATTTTTAAAAGTTCATACGAGCAATTACCGGGTTGAAGGGTTCACCCATTCCGTTTCGGGAGCTGAGTTGGTAGAACTTGGAGAAGCGCGAGGCTTGCCGGTGATGGAGGATTTAGGAAGCGGGAGCTTCTTTGATGGGACAAACTTTGGATTCCCACTTGAACCGACCATTGAGCAATCTATCAGAGCAGGGCTTTCCCTCGTGTCTTTTAGTGGAGATAAATTGCTGGGTGGTCCCCAGGCCGGAATAATCGTAGGAAAACGTGCTTTCATCGAACGTTTGAGGGCGAATCAATTGACCCGGGCTTTGAGGGTGGATAAGCTAACCTTGGCAGCCCTCGAAGCGACCCTGCGTTTATATAAAAATGAGGAATTTGAAGATATTCCCGTCTGGCGAATGCTCTCTCTCTCTCTAGATAAGTTGGAATCAGCCGCTTCGGAGCTTGTAGCAGCTTTAGCTAGGAATTCTAATATCACGGTTGACTTGAAGGAAGACGTCTCTCAGGTGGGTGGTGGGGCTTGGCCCACGGTTGAACTTCCAACCTGGGTATGTGCAATTCGCCCCAAGCAAGGAAGTGTGATGGAGTTAGAGCGGTTTTTGCGTTTAGGGCCAGTGGCTATTTTGTCTCGGATTCGCAAGGATTGGGTACTCGTTGATGTACGAACTTTGTTAAGTGGAGATATGGAGGAGATTGTTCGGCGGTTAGTGGATTGGAGAGGGGAGTCAGTGTCTTAGCACGTTCGCACACGCTCCATTGCTATTCGCTTGACGCCGCGGCTAAAACGCAAAACCCCTTGGCTATTCTGGCCGTTTGCTATGCCATCCTTGGACAAGTCCCGTTGCCTTTCTTCAGGCTTGGCGTTTGCGCTCATTGACGCAAAGGCGCTTTGGTGGAAGGCGCACGGCTGCTTGCTAAGTTGACGTATAATTAAATTAGATTATAATTAAAGAGTAATATCTCGAGTTAATTAAAGAGTAATATTAAAAACGTTAGGTGGTGTGTGAGATGGATCTCAATATGATGATGCAAAATAAAATGCCAGAAAAGGTTCGGTTGACTCAGTTATCGACCAAAGCGGGTTGAGGATGTAAGATAGGTCCTGCGGACCTGGCGCAAGTTTTGCGCTACTTACCACCGAACCAAGTGGATGCTAACCTTTTAGTGGGTATGGAAACTTCGGATGATGCTGGAGTTTACCGTTTAAATGATGAACAGGCCATCGTTCAAAGTGTTGATTTCTTTACTCCGGTCGTGGATGATCCCTTCGCGTTTGGGCAAATTGCCGCGGCTAATGCTTTAAGTGATATTTACGCAATGGGTGGTAAACCGCTTACGGCTATGAATTTGGTTTCTTTTCCGGTTGGAAAGTTAGATATGGAAATTTTGGCTAAGATTCTTCAAGGTGGAAGTGAGAAGATTCGAGAGGCCGGTGCGGTTCTTGTCGGTGGGCATTCTATTGATGATCCGGAGCCGAAATATGGGCTGTCCGTCACTGGAATTGTGCACCCAGACCATGTTTTGTCCAATGCTAAAGCTGAGCCTGGGGATGTTTTAGTTCTTACTAAACCGCTCGGGGTAGGAATTATCACGACTGGGATCAAACGAGGGATTGTCTCTTCGGAGGCAGAAGCAGAAGTGATTCGAGTGATGGCTACCCTGAATAAGGGCGCGGCCGAAGCCGCTATTTCAGTGGGGGTTCATTCTGTCACGGATGTGACGGGTTTTGGACTTTTAGGGCATTTGCATGAAATGCTTCAGGCCAGCGGGTGTAGTGCCGAGGTTTATGCTGGGGCTGTGCCGATTTTAGATAGTGTTTGGGATTGTATTCAACAAAAGGCTATTCCAGGTGGGACTCAAGCGAACCGACGTCATCTTGAAGATAAGGTGAAGTTTGCAGGGGACGTGTCAGAAGAGCTTCGGATTGTGCTTTTTGATGCGATCACTTCAGGCGGATTACTGCTTGCAGTACCTGAAGAACGGGCTGATTTGCTGATTGAACAGTTGACTGCGCACAAGACACCTGCAGCTGCTGTTATTGGAAGAGTCCATAGTGGCGAGCCTGGAGAAATTGCAGTTTCTAGTCGTGCATGATAAAATACCTCGTGTACTGGAAAGGTAGCGGGGGGATAGAAATGAAAGATCCAATGCAAACCATGGCTACTTGTTTCGAACAAGTAGCTTTATTTTTTCCAAGTGGAGATCCTAAGATACAAGAAAGTTTTGAACGGCGCGCGGCTTATTTGGATACCAGAGATTATTCAAGGGGAATTTTAGCGGATACCCTAAAGGCTTATCATATACAGTTAGGGGCTAACGCGAAAACTCTACGGATGATTGAAGAGCTGAGAGAAAGAGAAACGCTCGCGGTGATCACAGGCCAGCAAGCGGGAATTTTGACGGGACCGTTGTATACTTTATATAAAGCCATGACGACTATTCGGTTAGCTGGTGAGCAACGTGAACAACTGGGTCGACCCGTTGTGCCGATTTTTTGGATCGCAGGGGAGGACCATGATTGGTTAGAGATACGTGAGACCTATATTTTGAATTCAGAAGGAAAGCCAGGGTCTTGCAGTCTTTCGGGTGAAGGGAGAGGGGAATCGGTTGGAAACCAACCAGTGCCCTCTTGGAAAGAGATTGAAAGCCAGCTTATGAGAGCAATGCCTGATAGCGAATTTCGATCTTCCATCTTAAAGCAATGTCGAAAATTAACTGAGCAAGCGAAGAATTTGACGCAATGGTTTGCTTTGACCCTGCAATGGCTTGTTCAAAAGTGGGGGCTTATTTTCTTTGATCCCTTGTTACCAGAATTTAAGCGACTGGCTGCTCCGCTGTATGAACAGACTTTAAAGATGCACGTGGATGTTCGTGAGGCTTTGGCGGAACGGACGAGGGAATGGGTAAATCTTGGATTTCAGGCGCAAATTCAGCCAACTGGCGGAGAGGTTAATCTTTTTCTGTCCGTGCCCGAACGACGGGCAATCCTATATAATGACCAAATGTTCTCTTTGCGGGGGCAAGAGGAGCCTTGGAATTTGGATGCTCTTAATGCGTTATTAGCTCAAGCGCCGGAACGATTTTCACCGAATGTTGTGACTCGTCCGGTCGTTCAAGAATATCTGTTTCCAACCTTAGCCTATGTTCCCGGGCCAGGAGAACTAAATTATTGGGCTCAGTTAGGTAAAGTTTTTGCAACATTTGGATTCGTTATGCCCATTCTTTACCCGCGTTTGTCTGCCGTTGTGTTGACGCCTTCTTGGCAAAAATCCTTAAACAAAGAAGCGCTGACCCTCAAAGATGTCTATCAGGGGTTATCGAAACACCGCGAACGTTCTGTAAGGGAGCGGGATAACTTGGATATCGATGAACGCATCAAACAGTTACAAATACAAATTGAAAAGGGATATGCTGAGCTTGAACCTCTGGAAGAGATTCACGTTAATGTCCATGATTGGTTGATTAGAAATGAAGCGAAAGTTAACTTTCAATTAAATTATCTCCAGAAAAAGCTATGGCAGGCGCAGCGTAAACGATGTAATAAGGTGCTCCTTCGCTTGCAACAGCTTGAAGATGGGATTACACCGATACATTCTAGACAGGAACGGGTCTACAACTCTTTAAGCTTTGTTGCGCGTTACGGGCTGGGCTTTGTTGACAAAGTGGCTGAACTTCCACTAACAGGTGATTTTTCCGAGTGTGTAATCCTTTTATAATTAAGAAAGGCTTCTTTCATGAACTTATTTAGTAAATAGCTCAGAAAATTCGTTTTCTGAGCTATTTTTTAGGTTTCTTTCACTATTTTCTTTCATATCGTTAAAATTTGGGTATAATGTTAAAAAGATGACAAATGATGGAGCTGGTGATTGTGCGGCGCAAGATAAACTTAATCCTGATGGTCGTGGCCTTATTGGGTTTTTCAGCATTAGGATTTGTCGGGTATAACGGATTCATGGGAGCTGGGTTTGGGGGCGAAAGCGCTAGTGGCAACCTAATAAGTTATTCCAATGACGGACTGTCAAAACGGGTCAGTGTTCTACTGATTGGAGCAGATCAACGTCCAGAGGAGACAAAGTTTAATACGGATTCGTTGATTTTGGCTAGCGTCGATCCGGAAACGCAGCGTATTAGCCTGCTTTCCATTCCGCGTGATACTCGTATCTTCCTTTCGGGGCAGGGTTATATAAAAATAAATGCGGTTTCAGCCTTAACGGATTTATCTACCCTCCAAAAATGCGTTGAAGACTTGACGGGTGAAACGATTTCAGGGTATGTCCAAACTAACTTTCAAGGATTTAAGGAAATCATTGATACGTTAGGAGGTATTACGGTTGATGTCGAGAAAGATATGTACTATGAAACGGGCGACATTGAAGATGGATATATTAACTTGCATAAAGGAGTGCAACGTCTAGACGGTGGGAAAGCCCTACAGTATGCACGTTTCCGTCATGATGCGTTAGCGGACATTTCGCGGACGGCAAGACAACAGGTCGTTCTGAAAGCAGTTGCCAAGGAGATGTTTCAGTTAAGCACCCTTCCGAAGCTACCCTTCCTTATTCCTCAATTAATGCAGGCGGTGCATACCAATTTGGCGGCAAGGGACATTTTAGGGTTGGCTAAGGTTGCGATTGGGATTCAAAGCTCGAATGTGGTTTCTCAGACCCTACCAGGAACATTTTCAGATATAGAGGGGGTAAGTTATTGGAAGGTTGATCCCCTTGAAGTGAAGAAAGTAGTTAAAAACTTATTCCTTGGGGTGACAACGGAGAAAGTGATTGACCAGGAGAATGTTGATTTGTTAAAGCCTGTGACTTCGACACCTAATAAGCCCTTACCTAAAGTCCCTGGTAACAGCCAAGATCCGAATGGGCAAAAGTCGTCGGGATATCAGATATTTAAACCGTAGAGATGAGCAGCCGGAATGTGGAACATTAATGTATGGGCTGATAATTCCCACGAGAATGAAGATTTCTGATCACAATTGGGCCTTAAGGCCTGCCAATTAGGACTTAAGGCCCATGTGGGTCGAACAAAATCCCTGATATATTAAGAATATCAGGGATTCTTATAAAGTGAGGCGATAGGGGTGCCAGAAGAAGTCGCTCAAGGACGTTCACTAGAAGAAATTCGACAAGAGTGGGCGCTTAAACTAAAACTTTCACCAGAAGATCTTATGCTTGAAGTCATAGAAAAACCCAATTTTTTTTCTCGTCAGTGGAAAGTTCGCCTAAAATGGAAAGATCAAACACAAGCGCCCCTATTAACTTGTAGCCAAGCGATTTGGGATGGAAGCAACTATGTGCTTGCCTTGGGAGAAGAGGTCAAAGAGGTTCGTCCTTTTACTCAGGCGGGCGAAGTTTGGTTGAATGGTAAGCTTCAGGATAAGCCGTTTCGCGTTATATTAGGGGATCGAGTAGAATTCCATCCTTTAGTTAAAGAAGGTCAGTTGACTTGGGATTTGCAAGTCCTTCATCTCGGGTTGTCTGTTGTGGCGAAAGTCAGGCATGAACAAGCAGGACGTTATATCCTTTCGAAAGACCTCTCAGCTCTGGAGGAGATTGATTTAGTAGGTTATGTCAATTTGGAGAGTGTGCCCTCGCAATCTGAAGTTTGGAATGAGGCGAAGCTAAGCACTGATCTAGAGCAGTTGAAGATTGTCCATGGAGTAAGACCCGAATGTTGGCAGGAGATTCTGGCAGTCAAGGGTGCTGGGGAAGTTGTGATTGCTGAAGCAAGTTTTCCGGTGCCACCAGAGCATGCCCAACTAGTGGATTTTGTAGGTGACCCTCAAGTGCCTAATGCCGCAGAGGAGGGGAACATCGATTTTTTTGCTTCCAAAGTGAAACTGGTTAAAGAGGGTGCTATACTCGCTCGCAAAATCCCTGGCAAGCCGGGGGTGCCAGGGAAAGATGTGTTCGGTAAGGTTCTTCCAACTGCAGCTGTTAGGGATTTCCAATTCCGTCTAAAAAAGAATGTACAACTTTCTGCCGATGGACTCGATGTGGTAGCCGCGTGTGCTGGACAACCTGTTCGGTTGGATGAGAAGACGTACATGGTTGAGAATGTCTATGTCCTGCAAAAGGATGTGGATATGGCAACAGGAAGTATCGAATTCCCAGGCGATGTCTTCATAAATGGAAATGTTCAAGATGGACTTCATGTTTATGCTGGAGGAAAGATAGAGATTAGGGGATCGGTGTCGCATGCCGAGATAAGGGCAGAAAAAGGAACTAAGATTCATCAGAACCTTTTAGGTGGCAAGGTCGTTGTTGGGGAAAAATTCGTGGTCCGTTCGGAACTCCTGCGCAATGTCTCCGAGTTGTGGGAGCAACTTAGCGATTGTTTGCGTCATACGGCAGAGTTAATTAAATCACAAGGAGCTAAGAATCTTCAACCAGGTCAATGTCTAAAACATGTCATGGAAAAACGGTTTTCCGAACTTCCCAAACTCTCTAATCGGGTTGAGAAGTTTATTTTGGAACACAAGGATGACGAATTGATCACGGAAGGTTTGATCGTTTCCATCCGAACGGCAAAACACTTTTTGGCCGGGTTAGGGCCTTTAGAGCTTCAATCCCTGCCGTTCTTGTTAAGGGTGAATCAAGCCCTTGAACAATCCATTGAAACCATGTCCGTCGAGATTCCTGAAAAACTCAAGTTTGTGGTCAACTATGTGCAAGGAGCAACGATTGAATGTGGCGGCTCGTTTGAATGTCAGAAGGGGACCTATAACTCGGATATTCGGGTAGAAGGGGACGTCGCAATTGAGGGCGTATGTAGGGGAGGAAAAGTCTTTGCTGGAGGCCAGGTCAGTGTCCGAGAACTCGGGGGATCAGAAATGAGTTCAACGTTTGTCATGATCAGTCCCAACAGCCGTCTTTCTGTGAACTATTGCCATTCTAATGTCATTGTGGCTGTAGGAAAGGAAATTATTCGGATCGAGGAAGCCTGCCGGAAATTAGAGATTTATCGTGAGAAGGGAGTTGTTCAAGTCGAAAAGATTCGGGCGAATCCACTTTGAGTTGGCACGCGCTCCCAGGGTATGATTTTAAATAGAGAACTGATACCTCATTTTTAGAGGTGTCAGTTCTCTATTTATAAATATCCTTATGGGTACACCTCCTCCTTAAATTCCTTTGAGAATGTTTGGAATTATGCTAAACTTAAGCAGAGTATCAAGAATTTTTTGTCTCCTTTAAATTTTGAATTAAAGTAACGCGGAAGGAACTATTGATATATGAAAATGATGATTGAATTAGAAGAAGCGAAAGAATTAGTCCTCTCCGGGGTTCAAATGGTTGAAAAGGAAAGAATTCCGCTTGCTGAGGCTTATCACCGTGTATTGGCGCAGGACGTGAAATCACAAATTTCCATGCCACCGTTTGCGCGCTCGCCGCTGGATGGTTATGCATACTGTGCTAAGACGTTTGATCCTAAACCGCTCCAACTTAAGATTGTAAGTGAAATTCCGGCGGGAACGTTCTCAGAACGGGAAATCACCATTGGAGAGGCTGCTAAGATATTTACCGGTGCACCGATTCCGCCTGGTGCCAATTGTGTGGTGCGGATGGAAGACACAGAGTCTGTTTTGGATGAAGTGACCATCTTACGCCCAGTGTTGCCTGGTTCCAATATCGTACCTAGAGGGGAAGAAATAAAAGAAGGGGAACTTCTTCTCAGCTCAGGTTTCTATTTAACCCCACCGGCTATCGGGCTCTTAGCTGCGGTAGGGCTAGATCAAGTGGAGGTTTTTCGTCGACCACGTGTGGGGTTGCTTTCCACAGGGACGGAACTTATGGATGTGGGGCAACCTTTACTACCTAGTAAGATTTATAATAGTAATAGTTATACACTTCGCGGAATGCTTCAAGAAGCGGGTTGTGATGTCGTGGTTATTCCGATCGTTTCGGATCAAATTAATGAGACTCTTGAAGCCTTACAGAAGGTTGAAGATACTGATATGGTCATATCGACTGGCGGAGCTTCGGTCGGTGATTACGATATAATGCGCCATGCTTTAACCCAATTCGGCTGTGAGATGTTGTTTTGGAAAATAGACATTAAACCTGGAACGCCTGCTTCCGTGGGACAAAAAGGGAAACAGTTTTTTTTCTCTCTTTCGGGAAATCCTGCAGCTGCAATGGTAACATTTGAGCTTTTGGTTCGTCCGGCTCTTCGTAAACTGGCAGGTCGCTCCGCAGTCGAAGAGGGACAATTCCTTGTTAAGATGGCGAGTGGTTTTGGTAAGACTGGAAGACAACGACGATTCTTACGGGCTCAGGCGGTGTTGAAAGATGGGGAAGTGTGGGCAGATCTTACCCCAGCTCAGGGATCGGGAATTCTCCGTTCAATGATTGGTAGCCACCTTTTGGTGGATGTACCGTCTAATCATGGAGCGGTCGTAACTGGAGAACTCTTGATGGCACGCTGGATTGCGGACTGGGAGAGTTAAGATGGAACGAAGAGGAGAGACTTCTGAAATCCCCGTCATATCGATTGTGGGTGGAAGGTCTAATTCAGGCAAAACTACGCTTTTAGAAAAAATCATCCGGGAAGCGAAGCGACGTGGGTGGAGGGTGGCGACCCTGAAACATGATGTCCATGGGTTTGAGATGGATCAACCGGGTAAAGACACATACCGTCATGCTCAAGCGGGTGCAGATGTTGTGGCAATCAGTTCACCCAACAGGATTGCCATCTTGGAGAGTGTTGCAGACGATCAGCCTCTCGATGAAGTCCTTGCCAGAATTAGTGGCGTGGATGTGATCTTTACCGAAGGCTACAAGCGTGGGAACAAGCCGAAAATCGAAGTGTATCGCTCGGAAGTGCATACGGAGCTTTTCTCGAAACATGAGGAGCTTATTGCAATAGCTAGTGATATTTCATTTGATAATGGAATTCCTTGCTTTGGATTAGATGATGCGTCCGGGATTTGTGATTTAATAGAAGAAAAGTTTGAAGTGAAGGGGGGCTTTCGCTGAGTTTGCTATTCTGCTTACGTAAAGACGTCGCGCTTGTGTGACACTGCGTCCCGGGGCTTCACGGGAGCATCTTTTTAAGGACTCGAGTAGCCCAAGGCAATAAGGGAAAGGCCAATAGTGAGGATATAAGATTAAAGAGGGTATGGGCGTTGGCGACCTGCCTAGAGAGGCTACCTCCCATGAGGGTGAGCCCGTTGGCCAGTGGTCCAACGAAGGGTAAGAAGACGAGAACCCCTAATACATTGAGTAATACATGGAAAAGAGCTACCCGTTGGGCGGCTCGCGAAGAAGCTAGTGCTGCCAAGACGGCGGTAAAACAGGTGCCAATGTTCGCTCCAAAGATGAAGGCAAGCGCAGTAGGAAGGGTTAACCATCCATCTTCTGCGAGTAGCATGACAATGCCTGTCGTGGCACTTGAGGAATGAAGTAGGGCAGATAGAATGGTCCCTGCGACAACCCCTTGAAGATGGTTGTCTCCAAGTTGCCGGAGGAAATGCTGAATGGACGGAAGATCGGCGAGCGGAGCCATACCTGCTTGGAGTAAAGTCAAGGAGAAAAAGAGAATGCCAAGACCCAAGATGGATAGAGAGAGAAATCGTCCTCGATTAGGAAGGAAAAGATAACCCAGAGCGCCGAGAATCATGATGTAGGGGGTTATTTGGTCTAAGGGAAAAGCGAGTAGTTGCGTGGTCAGTGTGCTTCCAATGTTACTCCCTAAAACTAGTGCGAGGGCATTTTCAAATGGGAGTAGCTGGGCATCGACAAAGGATACGGCCATAACGGTCAAGGCGGTACTTGATTGGAGTAGAGCGGTTGATATTGATCCACTCCAAAACCCTTTCCAAGGGGTCTCGGTCATCCAAAGTAGCGCTTGGCGGAGGCCATGCCCGGCAAACGTCTGGAGTCCTTGGCGTAATAAATGCATCCCACCCAGGAGGAGGACGAGGCCGAGCACGAGGGTAAATAGGTACAGAGGGATCACCTGCCTTAGTTCACTAACTTTGAATACATAGTTATCTTCACATAAAAAGAGAACACAATTTTGTGTTCTCTAATAATATTTTTGGATGAAAGCGACACTTGACTGATGCTCGCATAAGTTAGCCTAAGAGGTGATTATATGCGTGTTCGGAAAGGGAATGTTCGTGATTGGCCTTTTATTTTTGCCCTTGGGAAAGTAGGTATTCCGGATAGTATTTCTCCATGGCGTAAGCAGCCGATGGAGGAGACCCTTAATTACAGGGAAGTTATTCTTAAAGGGTTTTGGACTTGGATTCAGCAGTCAGGGTCCGTTGTCTTTATTGTGGAGGTTCCTATTGAGGAGGAAAAATCTAGTTCGGATACGAAAAAGACTCAGCCGATTGGGTATTTAGTTTTGCATACTTCATCAAGGGAGGAATTGACGGGCGTTTTCCAGGGATGGGTTATGGATTTTGGAGTTCTTCCCGAGTGGAGGGGTAAAGGGGCGGGCCGGGTGTTGCTTGAAGCGGCGGAGGATCATTGCCGCGAACAAGGGGTTCCCTACTTAGGCCTTGCTGTTAGTAGTCATAATGTGAAGGCGCTTCGCCTTTATGAGAAGTTTGGCTTTGCTGAGGAACGAAAACTCATGGTCAAAAGTTTAGATTGAATAAAAATAGGGTAAAAAAAGCTTGCGACAAATTATTTGTCGCAAGTGAAGTAAAAGAGAGGAGTGGGGATAAAAAATTGAAAATGTGAGACTGTTTATATCTTGTCCCAGGGCTTTGCTGTTTATACAAGCCCTGGGATATGTTTTTCTCCAACTATTTCGTTCAGGTGAGGGGCTGGAGTTTCCTTTTTTCTCACTGTGGTATAATATTAATATCCATATTGGAGTAGTTGAGGTAGATTTTAGGTCAAATGTGTTGGACGTTTGATTATAGGAGGTAACCGTGGAACAAAAGGAAATGAAAACGTTAGTTGACTCTGTTTTGGCGGAGGCTCGGGCTTTTGACGGGTATGTTATTGTAAGGGCCCAGTCGCGTAGGGAATGGGGTATGCGCTTAAGCAATGGACGTTTTGAAAGGGTATCGACGGGTGGGGATAGCGGCTTTGGAGTTCAGGCGTTTACGAAAGACGGGGCATCGGGATTTGCTACCTCTGACGTTTTAGAAAAAGGGGTCGGGCGTAAACTGGTCGAAAAGGCCATCCGGTTAGCCCAGAGAAATGAAGGGATTGAGTCTAAGCGGAATCGCCAGATTTGGGAGGCTCCTCTAATTCAGGATGAGGGGGTGAATCCTGCCCAAAAGGTTTTCGGAGAAATCCCGTTGGTTGAACTTGAGGAGATGGTAATGTCCTTGCACTCTCGTCTAAGGAGTGCTTTTCCAGAGGGGATCTGGCAAACGAGTTATCGTCAGGTTGAAGAGGTATGGTGTATTGGACGTACGGATGGGACGTTGGTGTCGTTTATCATTCCGAGAGCGGTGTTAATGCATCAAGGGACGGTGCGGGATCACGGCAAAGCTCAGAGTACTTTGATTCATCGTAGTGGAATGGATGCTACTGTGCTCTTTGAGGAATTAGTGGATCATGCTTTGGAAAAAAAGGCGATGGATCGGGCTGAATTTGCCCGAGCTGTGTGTGGTGCACCCCAATTGCTGAGTGGTCATTATCCCCTTATTATTGATTATGGGCTTGCAAAGGGACTGGCGCACGAAGCTTTTGGACATGCCGTGGAGTCCGATCATATGAGTGAGTCAGTTCTGGGCGAAGCTGGAAAATTGCGTAAAGGCCTCAGGGTTGCTCGGCCAGGTGTGACCATTATTGATGGACCGCTCGTTGGTGACTGGGCGTATCAACCTTTTTCTGCCAATGGTCTTCCTCGGCAAACTGTGACAATTGTACGGGATGGGATTTTGGAAGCTGGTTTGGGAGATGTTTTCTCAGCTGAAGAAGCAGGAATGCCTGTGACTGGGGCTGGGCGGGCGGAGGGTTATGGGAATATTCCCTTGCCGCGTATGAGTAATATCCGTTTGCTTGTTGACCGTATGCTTCCTTTAACTCCAGCGGAGCATCTGATGGAAGAAGTAAAAACCGTGCGGGAAACTCTTTTGAAGCATGGTGAGTTACGCGAGGGAGAGAAGAATCTTCTTCTTTTGGGGTATCGTGGGGGTCAAGTCAATCCTAAAACTGGGGATTTTGTCTTTCAATGTGATGGGATTATTGATGTTGCTGATCCAGCTCTCCCAATTTATCAGCCGTCGATCTTTAGTGGAAAAATCCTTTCCGCTTTGGAAGCGATTCGTGGGGGGCTCGGCGAAGGTTGTTATGATGCTATAGGAACCTGCGGAAAGGGTGGACAATCGGTTGCCTCAAGTGGTGGAAGCCATCGCTATTTGCTAATGGACATCGATCAACAAGTTAGTTTGGGAGGTGAACATGGATGAAACTCGTCGCACAATTAGAGGAACTTCTCTATCAGGCTCAGCATTCACCGAAAAAAGAGGAAACGCGATTATCTGCCTGGCGTATTTTGGTTCATGAATCGGAATCAGTGTCCTTGGGTCTCAAAGATAATTCGCCGGGAAGTGTCTATACTCCACCTAGTTATCGTCAGGGTCAAAGTGGGGAGGTGTTTTTGATCTGGGCAGATGGAACATGCAGCCAGGCCATCGTTCAGTTGCCATCCCACAACGACTCCGAGTATTGGCATAAGGAATTGGAACAATGGAAGCAGGCCTCTTATGAAGACCCAGATGCAGCACATATTCCGTCTCCAGAACCCTTGCCACTTGTGGCTGTTGAAGACCGGGAAATCCAGAAAATTATTGCTGGAGACGACGAGATTCTATTTGACCAAGTAAAGCGTTGGCTAACCGATAAACCTTCAAAAGCTAAGATGCAGGGAAGTATCCAAGCGGCGTGGGGATACCGACATGTTCGAACTTCGACTGGACTTGCCGTTTCATACCAACAATCTCAGTTTATGTCTTGGTTTTCCTTTGATAGCTTAGTTGGGGGCGGGTTTGCTAAGCGACGATTGATGGATATCGCAGAACAGGAGGAGTTGTGGTCGCGTACGGTGAATCACTATGAGGCGATGGATCATGAAGCTCCTCCGGTAGGGATCCAGACTCAAGTGATTTTAGCCCCCTCTATGACGGAGGAAATGTTAGGACAGTTTGTACTTCCTAACTTTTCGGGAGATCGGGTGATTGAAGGGCAGGGTGCTTTTTCAAAGGAGAATTTTATGGATCATAAGCAGGTGTTCCATCCGCAATTCTCCTTAAGCGTTGACCCACTCCGCCCGTTGGAATTGGGATCTTATCTGGTGACTGCTGAAGGAGTACCGGCGGATCGTACCGTGCTGGTGCAGAATGGGCAGCTTCAGACTCCTTATCTTCGGGTTAAAGATGCAGTGCGTTGGGGTTCAAAACCGACAGCCCTTCCACAAGGAGCGGCTGGGCTTTACCTTCAGCACCAGGCTGAGGTCTCTTGGGAAAATGCTTTGCAGAGTGTGCAGGATGGTGTACTTGTGTTATCTGTTCTAGGATTACATACTCAGGAGGCGGTTTCTGGGTCTTATTCTCTCAGTGCGCCACATAGTTTGCGGATTTTGAAGGGTCAAATCGTCGGGCGAACGGATGTGAAATTAACGGGTAATTTCTTCACGGATTTAGCGGCACAGACGACTGTCATGGCTCGTTCGGCCTTTGAAACACATCCGTATCTCATCCTTAAGACGGGCGTACAACCTCTTTAAAATTAGAACGAATAAGGAGGCATAACTTGCAGTGTTGGATTTGCATGTTCATCTTCTCGGGCATAACGATCGGGAGGCAAATCGGGAAAACATACGGGCGTTTTTGGATGAAGCGTCCCGTCGGGGACTCAAGGAAATTGGGTTTGCCGATCATGATTATTACTTTGAGCAAATGAACTTCCCGCTGATCAGGGAGGTTGCGAAGGATTATCCACATATAAAGGTTAGAGTAGGCCTGGAGGCAGAGTACCGTCCGAACGAAGAGGAAAGAATTAAACGTTTGATTGAACAGTTTCCGTTCGATTTTGTGATTGGATCTGTTCATGAGATCAAGGGCTGGGCTTTTGATTTTCCAGGCGAGGAGCCTAACCATCTAAAGAAGGAAGCGGATACGCTTTACCGTGAGTATTTTGACATCGTGACGCGTGCCGCGAAGAGTGGTCTATTTACAACGATTGGCCATTTTGATCTCATTAAACTATTTGGAGTTCGTCCGAGTTCGGATATCCTGGTACTTGCCGATGAGGCATTAACGGTTGTCGCTGAACAGGATTTAGTTTTGGAAGTAAACACGAATGGAAGGTATAAGCCAGTTCAAGAGTTTTATCCGGAACGACGTTTGATGGAGGAAATTCGACGGAGAGGAATTGATTTTACCTTAGGGTCTGATGCACATTATGCAGAGTCTGTTGGTCGAGATCTTGATGAAGCGATTCAGGTATTGCGCCAGATCGAGGTTCATTCGATTGTTGGGTTTGCTGATCAAAACAAGGTGAGGTATTCATTAGATTAAGGTAAAAGGATTTAGATCTTTCCAAACAACTTTTATGGTATAATCCTTAGTAAGAAAATTTAAAATTTAATGAACACGTCATGGGGAAAGAGATCCATCGAATTAGTATAACTTTACACTCTGGTGAAACACTAAAGTTGAGTGTTTCGGTTTGTAAAGGAGACGTGCAAATGCCTTGGATTGAAATTGTGCTTTCCCCCCAATCAGAATGGAATGAAGAGGGTCTTGAGGATTGGGCACTGGCCCTAGGGGCCTTTTTGACTGAAAGAGGAACAGGGTTAAACCCACGAATTCGTATGTTACCTGGATTAAATGTGGTTCAATTAGGAGAAGCAGGAATTGGAGAACTCACGTTAAGTAGCTCAGAGCGACTGGTCATTTTGGACGGTTTATCGTTAAAGGGAAATATCGAATGTGATTTTGCTCGTTTTGTCGTCCGCTTTGCTCGTCAAATGGGAGCCCTTGGAGTATGTATTTCTATTTCAAGTGCCACCGAAAAGCATTTTTGGCGGAAGCTGGGTGGGATCGTCCAACCGGAGTCAGTTCCATTGAAAAGTCCCATTGATAAAGCAAAAGTGGGTATAAAACAGCTGGCTAAGTTCTCCTTACTCGTGACGTATGAAGGTGAGCCAGTGCTTTGCCTTGAACCTATTACGTGTAATTCCCATGCACCTGGATTAGTGAGTCTTGCGCAACGTCGGTTGGAAAAAATGTATGGCGGAAGTCCGTTGGGATTTGCTAGTAGGTTAGCTGTTCATTGCCCTTGGAATATTAGCCGAGAGCAATGGGATGATTTACTGTCTTTTAGCCGCTTACAAGCTTTTGACTTGCTGGAGGACCTGGTTATAAATAGTTAGAACGTTTAAATTGCTTAACTAGAATTATTATAGATATTATAGAGGTAGAGGAGAGGTAGAGAATGGCTACAAATGAACTGGCCTATGAATTGGCGCGTACTCTAAAGGAATCTAATGAATTCAAGCAGTTTCTCAAATCCAAAGAAAAGGTCATGAGTGATGCTAATAATCACAAGATGGTTCGCGAGTTTCAATTGAAACAATGGGAGGTTCGCGAGGCACAAATGCTGGAACAGGAGATCAGTGAGGAAAAACAGCAAGAGCTTGAACGCCTCTATAGCTTGGTCAGTATAAATCCAACGGCTCGGGAATATTTAGAGGCGGAGTTCGAAGTTTCACGTATCGTTAATGATATTCAGAAGATTATTGGTGAAGCGATTCAGGATGCAATGCCAATAGGTTTTGAGGAACTACCACACTAAATATATGCTCAAATAAAAGAGAGGTTATAGGATGAAAATCGGAATGGTTTGTTACCCAAGTTACGGAGGGAGCGGTGTTGTAGCCACCGAGCTAGGGTATGCGCTCGGCGAGCGGGGACATGAGGTCCATTTCATTTCATCAGCTCGGCCTTTTCGCCTACAACGATATCATGAACAACTATTTTTTCATGAAGTGACGGATGTGAGCTATCCCGTCTTTAAATTCCCACCTTATACGTTGCTACTTGCTAATAAAATTGTCGAAGTGGCAAACGATGTTAGTCTGGATGTGATTCACGCTCATTATGCAATCCCGCACAGCATTAGTGCATTTTTGGCCAAACAAATGATGATGAGGCCGCTTCCATTGGTTACAACGTTACATGGCACGGATGTCACTTTGGTGGGAGCGTATGAAGAGTTTTATCAATTGACGCGTTTGGCTCTTCGGTCCAGCGACCGCATAACGGCTGTTTCACGCGCGCTGGCGGAGGAAACTGTGGAGACCTTCGGAACACTGGATCAAGGAATCGAGGTTATTCCAAATTTCATTGATCCCCAGGTTTATTTGCCAGGGGAGGGAATCATGAAACGGTGTAGGAAACATTTTGCCCCCCATGGAGAGAAGATATTAGCCCATATCTCGAATTTCCGGGAAGTTAAAAGGGTCGTGGATGTTGTTAATATCTTTGCTTTGGTAGAAAAGGTCGTTCCAAGTCGTCTCTTGCTCGTAGGGGATGGGCCTGAAATGAAGCGGGTTAGTCGAGAGGTCGTAAAACTAGGGCTCGAGGGAAAAGTTCAGTTTCTTGGAAAACAGGAAAGTGTACAGGACATTCTTCAGATGGTTGATGTTTTTATTCTTCCTTCTGAGCAGGAAAGCTTCGGCTTGGTGGCCTTAGAGGCGATGGCGTGTGGGGTTCCGGTGGTTGCCAGTCGGGTTGGAGGGTTACCTGAAGTCGTACAACATGGAAAAACAGGTTATTTAGCAGACGTCGGGGATGTTCAAGGGATGAGTGAAGGAGTTCTTAAGCTGTTGACCGATGAAACACGGTATAAGACTTTTTCGGAACAAGCCGTGACTTGGGCTCGAGAAACTTTTCCAGTTGGACGAGCTGTGGAAGGGTATGAATCGGTGTACGATGAGGTTATTCATAGTTTTTAGTTCGTAGTTCGTGGTTTAAATATCGCTGATAGCAAAAGGAGGAGTTAGATGACTAACCAGATGACACTGGATCAGTTTGAGAACAAGTTGGAAGAAATCGGCTATATCACGGAACGGGATGATCGAATCGCGCTTACAGCATATCTAGCGACTGAGTTAGGCAAACCTCTTTTGGTCTCTGGACCAGCCGGAGTGGGCAAAACGGAGATTGCCAAAGTGTTAAGTGAAGTTTTCGGGGCTCCTCTGATCCGCTTGCAGTGTTATGAAGGGCTTGATGAAACCAAAGCACTCTACGAATGGAACTACCAACGTCAACTTTTGAAGATTCAAATGGGCCGGGAACACCTGCAGGAGGAAGACCTTTTTTCCACAGACTATTTATTACCCCGTCCTTTACTTCAGGCACTCCTGAGTAATGAACGGACCGTGCTGTTGATTGATGAAATTGATAAGACGGATTCGGAATTCGAGGCATTTCTTTTCGAACTTTTAGGGGAGTTTCAAGTTACAATTCCTGAGATGGGAACTGTTAAGGCCAAAGAACGACCGATTGTTGTCTTAACTTCCAATGGAGAACGAGAGCTTTCCGATGGGCTGAAGCGACGGTGTGTTTTCCTGCATGTGGAGCCGCCTTCGGTTAATAAAGAGGTCCGTATTCTTCGTGCCAAAGTTCCAGATTTGCCAGAACGATTGGCCTTAGAGGTTGCGCGAGCGGTTAACGTCCTTAGGGAACGCCTCTCTCTGAATAAGATCCCTTCCGTATCCGAAACGATGGATTGGGCTAAGTCGTTGTTAGTGATGGGAAAGACCGGACTCGATCCAGCTTGGGTCGATGCAACTCTAACTCTGTTGCTCAAGAGCCAAGATGATGTAGAACTATTCTATCGAGAGATGGGAGCAGAACGCCTCCTTTTCGAGTCAAGCAAAGTGGCACAGGGAGAAAGGCATGTCCATGGACAGCAACAATGATTATAGAGTCAGTGAATTGGACCGACATCTCGTGGAATTTGCGCAATTGTTAAGGACGGTTGGACTAAAGGTGAGTCCTTCGGAAATTTCAGATGCGACGCAAGGAATTTCGATGATCGGTTTGGTGGATAGAGATAAGGTTGAGGGTGTGCTCCAAGCGACACTTGTTAAGGATATCCAACATATTGCTGCGTTCAAAGAAGCTTTTCGATCCTACTTTGCAACTCTAGAACAAAAAGAGGCGTGGCAAAAGGATGTAGCACAGAAAGCAACCCAATGGAATGAGCAGATGGAGAGTACTCGTCAGGATCTCCGCTTTCAAGAAAATGAACTGGATATTTCAGAGGAACAGCGAGCTGTTTACGCCAGCCTTCCTGAGAAGGATAAGCAACGCCTACGCGATTTTTTGGAGAAATCCTCGAAAGGCACGAGAGGCGGAGCTCCGGTGGATCATTCTTATCAACCTATGGTCGAACGGGTTCTGCGCGGCTCTCTGGAGTATTGGCGTAAGAGGTTAAATGAAGATGAGCCAATTCTTGCTCCGGGATCCATGGATGGTGTTCTCTCTGAAGTGCAACGCGCCCTTCGTGAACGAGAAGTTGAGGTATTAAGTCGAGATTTAAAGAAGATTTCCCCAGAAGAATGGCCGGAAGTTGTGCGCTTAATTCGCCGCCTCAGTCAACGCCTTGCAAGCCAGGTAACTCGACGTTACCGCCAGGCTCGTAGGCGAGGTGGCTTGGATATGCGGGCTACATTGAGAAGAAATTTACGCTATGGTGGGGTTCTCGTGGAGCGAAGCTATCGCAGTCGCCGTAAGGGACGGCCCAGGATTGTTTTGCTCTGCGATATTTCAGGATCCATGCTCAAGTACACAGAATTTATCTGGCAATTTGTGTACGGACTCTCCACAGTTGTAAGCGGAATTAAAACATTTGCTTTTGGTGAAGAGCTGATTCCCTTGTCTGGAAAGTTTCGCAAAGGGCAAACATTCGAAGCAATGGTTAAAGATGCCCTTCTATTAACGGGAAAAGAATGGGGGGGAGGAACCAATTTAGCAAAGTCTTTAGAATCATTGCAAAGTAAGTTTCCAGATGCTCTTTCCAAGCAAACTCTACTTCTAATTGTCAGTGATGCTCAAACTCTTGAAGTAGAACGAGCAGCAGCTTTACTGGGCGGGGTTAGTCGTCATGTTCGCCAGGTGCTTTGGCTGAATACCCTTCCTGAGCGTCGATGGTTAGAGACACCTCATGTTAAAGTGTTTCTCCCCTTTTGCCAGATGTATGAATGTTACACTCTTGGTCACTTAACTCAGATTCTAAACAAGCAATTTTAGTAAGACTTGTGTTTATTTTCTAGGTAAAGGGAGCATACTAGATTTGTAAGTTATTTGTACAGAAACACACAAAGGTGTGGGGGGGTAATTATTAATGTTAGAAAAATGTCGTGCTTGTGGTTTTGAACATGAAGATTTAGGTCATATTCTTTTTAAACGAAATCATGTGAGTAATCGAGTCCTACCTTATTGCTCGCATTGTCTGCGTAGACTTTATCAGGTGCCATATAGGCCAGAACGGGATCTATAATGATGTTGAATAATTTAATCGAGTCATGGAAAAGATAATGTTTTAGCTTGCCTTTTCTTCATAGCTTTGGTATATTGATTTTGAAGTTTGGAGAGAAGGAGATGTTGTATAATGGCATACGTTATTAGCAGCGATTGCATTAGTTGCGGCGCTTGCGAAGGAGAATGCACAGTTTCCGCTATTAGCGAGGGCGACGACAAATTCGTCATTGATGCAGAACTTTGCATTGATTGTGGTTCATGCGCGAGTGTTTGCCCAGTTGAGGCACCTAATCCAGCTTAACTTTTATAGATTTTCCTGGATTAAAAAGTCACTAAGAAAGGAGAGTATCACTCTCCTTTTTTTATTGACAAATTTATGATATTAATTTAAAATCTAAATAACAATTATTTTAAATTATAGAGTTATGAAAGGAATACGGATATGGATGCAATTGGGATTCTTAAACAATTAAAGAATAAAGGCGTCCGTTTTACGCCTCAGAGACAGGCGATCTTAGAATTCTTGCTTCAAACAGTGTCTCACCCAACCGCCGATGAAATCTATCATCACGTCAAAGCAAACTTTCCAGGGGTGAGTCTTGGGACGATATATAATACACTTAACATGCTTAAAGAGCACGGACACATTTTAGAGTTATCCTATGGTGATATGTCAAGCCGTTTTGATGGTAACCCACAGAACCATTATCATGTCGTATGTTCAAAGTGTGGCAAAGTTGTGGACCTTCACCGTCCTCTTATTGATATGGATCAAGAAGTGATGGAGAAATCAGGGTTTATAATTTTGGGACACCGTATGGAATTTTACGGGATTTGCCCTGAATGTCGCCAGGGTGAGCAATTCAATTAAGAGGGTAATAAATTAGGATAAAAACTCATTGGGTAAACTAGGTTTCATAAGCCAGTTGCCTATGGGTTTTTTTTATTGGCGGCAAGGGTTTTTAAGATATTTCACGAATAAGTCAAGTAGTGTCTAGATAATAAAAGAGGGGCCGTTTTATGTTCAATCGTCGCTTAATGATCTTTATCGTTTTATTTGTATTAACTTTAGGTGCACTTTGGTGGTATTGGCAACGTCCTGGAGGAGAATCTCTTCATGCAGGGCAACCTGGAATAAGTGCCACGCGTTTTACGCAGAGTTTAAACGGAAGCTGGGATGAGTTCTCTTCTCTGCGCCAGGCTTGGACAACTGAATCTGAACGCGTCAAAGGAAAAAATGATCAATCCTTTTTTACCGCAGGTCGGCTCCTAACATTACCTTCAAGTGAGAGAGCCACGGTCGTGTCTAAACGATTTCAAGTTCCGGGAGAATGGAGTTCCCGAACCATGTTGTTGACATTTAATGGCGTACAGGGGCATGCGAATGTTTACTTGAATGGAATCACCAGCGGCCAGAAAGTTGGAGAATTTGAAGGAAGCGGTGGTGCGGACGCGTTGGCGATTCCGCCTAAGGCGTTTCACTATGGAGAAGATAATATTCTGGTGGTTGAGCTAGCTGGAAGCTCAGATCAGCGTGCCATGTTTTTGGGTTCCACTTGGCCGAAATCCGGGCGCATCGTGGGTGACATTCGCTTAGAAGCCGTGGTAGATACGATCTTCACACCGCCTCAGGTGATGGTAACTTGGAATGAGACAACGGCACAGGTGACGTTAAAGACGAATTTAGTGCATCACGGTTTTTCGCAGGAAGGGCCTTGGACTGTTTACGGCATGATCTCAGATGGTTCAGCTGGCGTAGCTGAACAGATGATTACGGTTAACTCTAAGGAAGAGGCAGACAGCCAACCTGTGACGTTGAACTTTACTATACCAAATGCTCACCGTTGGTCAATGCAAGCTCCTTTTCTCTATCAGCTACATATAACTGTCTCCAATAATCAAGGGGATATTGACGATTTGGCATTGCCCTTGGGCCTACGATCGATTGCTCTTGCACCTGGTAAGTGGGTATTAAATGATCAGGAGATCCCAATTAAAGGGGTGGCATTAACTCCTCAGAAGGAGTATGGGCTTAGACAAGCAGGAGAGCTGGATTCTTGGCTAAAATCTGAACAGAAAAAAGGGATAAACCTTGTTTACTTTATTGGGCAGCTCCCTGATGAACTTTGGCTTCAAGCGGCAGATCGAACGGGTATGGGTTTATGGGTTGAATTACCTGTTGAGTTAATCCCTTCTAATCGACTCCCACAACCTGATGGTTTCCAAAAAATTATTGCGGAAAAAATGCTCCATCCGTCCATATGGGCTTGGACGGTAGGGAAAGGATTAGATGCAGACGCTTTGACTCAAACGTATTTCCGGCAGTCTGCAAAAGCAGTTCAGCCTGATTTGGCCTTTGCTCTCAAAACTAATTCTGCAGTTCCTACTGGACTTCCGGCGGAACAATCACTCACTATTCAGGGAAACAAGATTCAAGGGGCATGGGGGCAAGTAACGGTTGAGGACCCAGCGACACCCAACGTTCGTTGGGTGAGGGAGCCGATGGCCGCAGGAATTTGGGCTCTATTGATGATTGTTCTGGGCTGGATGAGTATTCGATCAGTACCCTGGCGTTATAAAGAAATCTCCCAAAAAAAACCAAGGCGCCGTCTGCGCAAAGCTTGGTTCTGGGATGGATTGTTTGTTTTCGGCCGTGTAGGGACGCTAGCTGGACTCATTACTTCTGGATTATTTCGTATTCCGATCCATTCTAGTCTATGGTTCTCGCATTTATGGCCAGGTATTGAGTTATTACAGATACAATCTCCCTGGCTGATCTGGACGCTATTGGGCGTGTTGATCATGCTTGCTCGGTTGCTTCAAGTGGGTGTGGTTGCTCCACATTTGCCGAATGCCCCGCATTCGATCGGGCTTGTTTATTGGCTGGAACGACGCTATCGATGGGTTGTATTTATCGCAATCAGTTGGGCTTTGTTACCCTGGGGGGTTCCGTTCTATATCCCTATTCTCGGTTACATTTTCCTGGTCTGCGTGTTTTTACCCATTCGTATCCGCGATATTCGTCGTATTGGGGGGCATTACTTACCCTTTTTGTGGGTACCCGGTATTATAACGAGTGGTTTGCTAGTCTGGGTTTCTTATCACTTTGCGGATTGGGTTTATCTTTGGCATATGGTGAGGCGTTAGGGGAGGAAGTGTCTTAGCATCCTACGGCGGTATGTGTTCGTTTTAGGTAAGCGCCTTCGGCGATAGTCTCCACCGGAGACTATCGTGTTCGCACACGCTGCATCGCTATTCGCTTGACGCCGAGGCTAAACCGCAAAACCTCTGGGTTGTTCTGCATGTGAACCGTTGCGTTTCTTAACGCCTTGTCGTCTGCGCTCATTGACGCGATTCCGCTAAAGTGCTCTCTAAGCTAAGAAACTTCCTCTGAACTGGGGTCGCTATTCGCTTGACGCGATTCCGATAAAGTGCTGTTTGTGTCTTTGACGCAATAGCGCTGGGGAGAGTGAGGGGTTGTTCGGGTCGTAGCGCCATTCTTGGCACCGCGGTATGGAGATAAGGCTTGTGACACTGTGCAAAGCAAACGGCGTTTGTTCCCAAAATTTAAGAATTAGTCATGGAAAGAGGTAAGTTATGCAAAACGAAGGTTTTAAACCATGTTTTTTGACGACTGGGGTTGGGAGTATGCCCCAAGTTAATGGTGAAGATGCTTTAGAATTGATATGGAAGAATGTTCCTCGGGCACCACATTGGCCTCAACTTCCGGGTCTAGGGGCAGAGAGCTCCTTTGTTGGGCAATATCTTAATGCTTTGGTCGAGACTGGAGTTATAGAAGATCTCAAATCTCCTAAATTCCAAATCGAAGCGCCTGATTGGATGGAGCGGATGACGGCCTTCTATACGCTTTATCTAGAGGCGCTCGAGGGGGATGAACAAGCTCTGGAACGCTTTGGATTTAGTGCCCAAGGGGGTGAAGGATTTGAACTATTTTGTCGTGATCTTGAACGGTTCGGTACACGGGGAGCTGTGCTTCTGAAGGGACAACTCAGTGGTTCGTTGACGCTGGGAATGCAGATCACGGATAAAAACAGACGGTCGAGTTATTATGATGATACCCTGAGGGATATGTTAGTTAAAACCCTTGCTTTACATGCGGAGTGGCAGACTAAACGGCTCCGACAATTTGGGTTACCTATTCTGATGACGATTGACGATCCAGGGCTTTATGCCTTTGGTGCCTCAACTCATGTTACTCTGAACAGAGAACAACTTATTGAAGAATTGAATGCAATTGCAGAGGGGATTCTTCGTCAAGGCGGAATTCCTGGTGTTCATGTTTGTGCAGGGATGGATTGGACCCTTGTATTTAACTCAAAGGTTCAGGTCGTGAATTTTGATGCTTACGATTATATGCAGAGTATGATGGTCTTAGCTGAGCCTATAAATCAATTCTTATCTCGTGGAGGGATTCTTTCTTGGGGTATTATTCCTACGAATCCAGTCGCATGGGAGGAAACCTCTCAGAGCCTTAAACTGCGCCTGGAAAAGAATATTAGGGAACTCGTGACGAGAGGCGTGAATGAATCCCTTCTTCGTCAGCAAAGTATTATAACGCCGAGCTGTGGGACTGGGACGCTGCAAGTGGACTTAGCAGAACATATTTATAAACTATTAAATGAACTAGGATCAAGCTATTATTCTATTTAATATCTTGCATAATTGATCAAGGGTACGGACATCGGATATCTGAACAATGAACTTCGTACCTAGCATCCTGATTCACGGGTTGCTTATCCGAGTGTTTTGCTTTATAATAAAACCTAGTGTTTCACTATGGAATCCAAAGGAGGAACTAATTGTTATGTTAACTAAAGAAATGACTGTTGGCGAAGTCTTGAGAACATATCCTCAAACTGTTCAAGTTTTCCTGGAACTTGGAATGCATTGTTTAGGTTGCCCGTCTTCCACAATGGAAAGTTTAGAAGGCGCAGCTTTAACCCATGGCAAAAATCCCAATGAACTCGTTGATCAATTAAACAAAGCGATTAAAGTTGTCTAATTTCCTTTTCCTTAATATCTTAGTTAATTAGTAGAGCTGACCTATCAAGGTCAGTTCTTTTTTGTGCTTGTCAATAAATCTAAAGAATTAACTGATAATATTGATCTACAAGAATTTTTTAAAGTACAAACACAATCTCCTGTGATTACCATATATTGTTAATAACTAAAGGGAAGAAAGTCAGACAAGAAGAAATTAAACGTTTGTTATTTGAAGGAGGAAAATAATATGGAATTACGTTCCGTTGCTTATAATCCAACTCTCACACCTGGAATGGGTGGAATGCCAGGGATGCAACAAGATATGCAAGGAATGGGCGGAATGCAAGCAATGCCAGGGATGCATCAAGATATGCAAGGAATGGGCGGAATGCAAGCAATGCCAGGGATGCATCAAGATATGCAAGGAATGAGTGGAATGCAAGCCATGCCGGGAATGCAACCTGGTATGCAGGGAATGGGTGGAATGCATGGAATGCCCGAAATGGAAAGAATGTTGCATGGAATGCATGGTGTCCCTGGTGGGTGTCAATATCAAGAGTATGATCCTTGTTGCCCGATGCCTTGCCCACCGTATAATGAACCCATGCATCACGAGCACTATGAGCATCATTGCCCAATGCCCGAACCCACTCCAGCGCATGAAGTTTATGTCGTGAAAAAAGGAGATAGCATTTATAAAATTGCCAAACGTTATGGCACAACGATGCAAGCTATAATACTCGCAAACAATTTGCGTAATCCAAATCTTATATATCCAGGACAAATCTTATTTATCCCTGGAGTAGCTACTTCGGAATTTTATGGCTAAGAATGCAGACTAGTGAGATCATATAATCATAACAATTTGAAGATGAACCTGAACCTTGAGCGAACGCTCGGGGTCCAGGTTTTTATCGTTTTGAAGAGGAAGTTTCTCCACCCGTTCGCACACGCTGCATTGCTATTCACTTGACGCTGAGGCTAAAACTCAAAACCTCGGGGTTGTTCTGCATGTCAACCGTTGAGTTTCTTAACGCCTAAGCGTCTGCGCTCATTGACGCAATTCCGCTAAAGTGCTCTCTAAGTTGAGAAACTTCCTCTGGGCTTGGGTCGACGGGGGGAGGAAGTTTCTCCACCCGTTCGCACACGCTGCATTGCTATTCACTTGACGCTGAGGCTAAAACTCAAAACCTCGGGGTTGTTCTGCATGTCAACCGTTGAGTTTCTTAACGCCTAAGCGTCTGCGCTCATTGACGCAATTCCGCTAAAGTGCTCTCTAAGTTGAGAAATTTCCTCTGGGCTTGGGTCGACGGGGGGAGGTTTCTCCACCCGTTCGCACACGCTACATTGCTATTCGCTTTTCTCTCTGTGTTCGTGTGATTTGATGAGTGCATATGATGAGATAGTGCTGGACATATTGTCTAGAGTTTATGCGATAAAATCATCGGCGGTAATCAAGCAGGGAAAATGTTGACGTGAGTAGAATTATCGTGTATGGGTATGGAAAGGGGAGAAGGAACGTGGATTATCAAGTCGGTATTCTTGGTGGAGGGCCTGGTGGTTATGTATGTGCATTGAGAGCTGCCCAGCTTGGCTTATCAGTCGTACTTATTGAGGGTGAACGCTTGGGCGGTACTTGTTTGAATCGGGGATGTATCCCTACTAAAGCATTGGTGAAGAGCGCGGATCTATGGCGCGAGTTAGGACGTGTTGAGGAGTTCGGTTTGTTTGTGGGCGAAAAGCGCGTGGATTATGCCGCTGTAGTTGCCCGTAAGAATCAAGTTGTTAATTCGCTTGTTTCCGGTGTGGAGAAGCTGATGAAGGCGGCGAACATACGCGTGATCAAAGGATGGGGAGAATTTAAAGAAGCTGGTATGATTTCAGTGACAACAGATCAAGGCGTTGAACAACTCCACGTTGAAAACGTAGTGTTGGCGACAGGGTCAGTGCCTGTGCGAGTACCAATTCCCGGGGCAAATCTCCCGGGGGTGGGAACTAGTGATGAAATTCTCGAAGAAACGGATCTACCAAAACGTCTTGTGGTAATTGGCGGCGGTGTTATTGGTTTAGAATTTGCTTCGATCTATCAGTCGTTTGGAGTCAAAGTTAGTGTAGTGGAAATGCTTTCAACCTTGTTGCCCACGATTGATGAGGAAATTCCGAAGCGGTTGACCCCTCTACTAAAACGCACAGGGATGGAGATTTTGGCCAAGACGGCTGTTAAGCAGATTCGACAAGAGGGAGAGAACCTTGTTGTCCAGGTTGAAGATGCGAAAGGGGTAAGAGAGATACCCGCTGACCGTGTTCTACTTTCGACGGGACGAAGGCCTAATTTGCATGGGATTGATGTGGATAAGCTGGGTTTGGAGACTGAAAGAGGGGCCATTAAAGTCAATGCACAGATGCAAACAAATCTGCCCAACGTATACGCTATTGGGGATGTGGTCGGGGGAATCATGTTAGCTC
Source organism: Desulfosporosinus sp. Sb-LF (assembly GCF_004766055.1). Classification (NCBI taxonomy): domain Bacteria; kingdom Bacillati; phylum Bacillota; class Clostridia; order Eubacteriales; family Desulfitobacteriaceae; genus Desulfosporosinus; species Desulfosporosinus sp. Sb-LF. The sequence goes on from NZ_SPQR01000006.1 coordinate 190,548, forward strand.
ATGTAGCTTCTTCTGAAGGGATCATTGCGGTAGAACATATCGGAGGACGTTCAGTTGCTATGAGTTATAGAGCAATACCAAGCGCAATTTTTACGCATCCTGAGATTGCCGCAGTTGGGTACTCTGAACAGGAACTCAAAGCTTCGGGGAAGGTCTATCGTGTGAGCAAGTTCCCATTTTCGGCAAATGGTAAGGCTTTGGCTTTGGGCGAGAGCATCGGGTTAGTTAAGATTTTGGCGGACGATGAGGGAGTAATCCTTGGGGCGAGTATCATGGGTCCTCAGGCTAGTACCTTGATCGCGGAATTGGTGGTTGCTGTTGAGAAAGGTCTTCGAGCAGAAGATATTGCGCGTACGATCCATGCACATCCAACATTGCCAGAAACCATCATGGAGGCGGCGCATGGAATTCATGGTAGACCGCTTCATTTGGCATAAGCTTTTTGATAATATTTTAGAGGCGAAGGTCAAACGCAAAGGCAAAGGCAAAGGCACAAAAATATGGGCTATCGTCATAATTAACGAGGTAATCTGTCTAAAAGCTCACCGTTTAAGTTACATTAACTTAAACGGTGAGCTTTTTTAGAAGATCAATTATGTTACGGAGTACTAGGACCATAGTCGAATTGGAACGAATTTTAGGACTATTTTCCTATCTTTGGCCTTTCGTAGAAAATAGCAGTTTCTGTAGCAGGATAATCCTTCTGAATGGAGAATAAGTGGGGTAATGTGGGGCGAAGTGGGGCAGAGAAGCACCGTTGTGGGGTGAGACAACATGTTTATGGGGGAATACATTCATACGATCGATGGAAAAGGCCGGCTGATTATTCCGGCAAAGTTCCGAGAGGCCTTGGGGGAAAAGTTTATTGTGACCAAAGGCTTAGATCACTGTCTGTTTGTTTATCCTCCTTCAGAATGGAGCACCTTGGAAGAGAAGCTACGCGCTTTGCCATTTACCCAACCCGATGTTCGTGCTTTCGTCCGTTTCTTTTTTTCTGGGGCGACGGAATGTGATCTGGACAAGCAGGGAAGAATTCTATTGCCGGCTAATTTGCGTGACTATGCGCAATTGGAGAAAGATCTGGTTCTGGTTGGAGTATCAAGTCGGGTGGAGATTTGGAGCCAGATACTTTGGACAGAATACAGTCGGCAAGCAGAAAACGCTTATGCCAGTGCTGCTGAGACCCTCGTCCAGCTGGGTATATAGAAAGGAACGGATTAACTTGGATTTTCATCATGTCACAGTGTTGTTAGAAGAAACTGTTGATGCAGTTGTTACAAATCCCTCGGGTAGATATGTCGATTGCACATTAGGTGGAGCTGGGCATAGCTCTATGATTTTGGGGAGGCTTGGTTCGTCTGGAAAATTGATTGGTTTTGACCAAGATGACCAAGCAATTCGTCACGCACAGGAACTTTTTGGCCAAGACGAACGTATCACCTTGGTTAATCGGAACTTTGAATCATTGGAAGAAACGTTAAAGGAATTAGACCTATTGCCAGTGGATGGTATTTTGTTCGATTTAGGGGTCTCGTCGCCTCAACTGGATGAAGCCGAACGCGGTTTTAGCTACATGCAAGACGCGCCTCTGGATATGCGTATGGATCCTTCGCGTTCCCTAAATGCCCGCGAAATTGTGAATTCGTGGAGCGAAGAAGAATTAGCTAAGGTTATTTGGAACTATGGGGAAGAGAAATGGTCGAAACGGATTGCACAATTTATCGTACGAGCTCGCAACGAGCAGCCTTTGGAAACAACGGGTGATCTGGTTCAGGTGATCAAAGCAGCGGTGCCGTCTGCAGTTCGACGGAGTGGTCCTCATCCGGCTAAGCGAACGTTTCAGGCAATAAGGATTGCGGTAAATGATGAACTAGGTGTCTTAGACCGAGTGCTTGATCAAGCGTTGCGTTGCCTGGATCATGGTGGTCGAATTGGCGTGATCACATTTCACTCACTTGAGGATCGTATTGTAAAAGAACGAATGAAGTCTTGGCTCGGGCGTTGCACTTGCCCACCAGAATTACCTATATGTCGATGTGAGGCTAAGGCGATGGCGAAGGTCTTGACACGAAAACCTATTCTCCCCTCAGAAGAGGAAGTTGAGCAAAACCCCCGTTCTAGAAGTGCAAAATTAAGAGTTGCGGAAAAAATATAACGGTCTAAAGCAAAAGGAGGAGGAATACCCTTGGTAGTGGCGCAGGAAAAAGTAGAATGGCAGGAACCATTAAAGCAAAGATCCATCGAGAGAAAGCCTCGATCCGCCAAAAGAGAGAAACGGCACGCCAAATTAAAGAGCGTCATGGCATTGGCCTTCATTGTTGGGCTGACGGGTGCAATCGGGGCGGAAACGATTCAACTGACTGTCGTCGAAGGAGCAAAAGTTCGATCCTTGGAAAAGGAGATTGCTACGATTAAAGCACAGAAAGACCTTCTGCAGATGGAGGCTGACAAACTTCGTGCAGTGAGTCGAATTGAGAGTGTAGCAATCTCTATGGGCATGGAAAAACCTACAGGGAAAGTGTATGTGGCAGGTGCAATGCCTGCGGTCAAAAATCAAAAGGGGACTCCGCCGACCCAAGTGGCAAACCAACCCACTGTGGCTAAACCTACTGCACTTAATCAATTTTTGCAAACTTTTACTGGCTTTTTTGCTTCAACACAACGTTAAGAGAATGGCGCTTTGGGTACGCGGAGACCCCGAAAAGGTGGGGGTGAGGACTTGTGAGTCCTTTTGTTGTCATGCGTAAACGAATCGCTTTTCTTTTTTTGTGTGTTTGTCTCTTTTTAGTTGTCTTAATCATTCGATTAGGTTTCGTCCAACTTAGTCAGGGGGCGGATTTGCGTAAGAAGGCGGATGATTCTCATTTCCGTGGTGTTCCTGTTGCGCCTAAACGTGGAAATATTGAGGATCGACAAGGGAACGTTTTAGCAATGAGCGTAAGTAGCGAAACAGTTTATGCAATACCGGCAGAGGTTAGGCAGTCCGGTCGAGCCAAAGAGATGGCTCTGACCTTGTCCCAACTTTTAGGGCAACCTGTTGCAGAGGTCGAAGCACATATTACGAAACGGACAGCGTTAGAATACGTTCAAAAGCGGGTTAAACCAGAAGTCGCGGCCCAAGTGCGTGCGTTATCCTTACCTGGAATAGGCACAACTGAGGACAGTCAACGATATTACCCCAGCGGGACACTTGCAGCACATATAATAGGATATGCTGGAATTGACAATCAGGGTCTGGAAGGGATAGAGTTAACCAGGGAATCCGAGCTGAAAGGGATTCCAGGTAGTATCCTCCAAGAATTTGGTGCCAATGGGATTCCTCTTCCTCAAGCAGAGCATCAGTACTTAGCCCCTAAACAAGGGAACACTGTGCGGCTGACTATTGATAAAAATATCCAAGCTTTTGCCGAACGGGAGTTGCAAAAGTTGATGTCTGGTCAGGGTGTAAACATGAATGGGCAGGCACCCAAAAATGCGTCTATCCTAGTGATGGATCCCAATACAGGAGAATTGCTTGCACTTGCTTCGGCACCAACGTTTGATCCGAATCGTTATCAGGAATCTGATCCCACGACAAGGCGTAATATTGCGATACAGAATGGCTATGAACCAGGGTCCACCTTTAAGATCATTACCCTTGCAGCCGCGCTTGAGGAAAAGAAAATAAAGCTAACAGAGCACTATTTCGATAAAGGAGCTTATACTGTTCTGGGAAAAAACGTTCGTTGCTGGAAGGCAGGAGGGCATGGTGACCAAACATACTTACAAGTTGCCGAAAATTCCTGCAATCCGGGTTTTATCGAAATGGGACAACGCCTCGGGATGGATGCGTTCTATAAATATCTTCGTGATTTCGGTTTCGGCCAGAAAACAAAAATTGAGATGTCTGGTGAAGCGCTAGGCATTCTGGCAAATAAGAAAAAAGCGACCGCCCTTGATTTGGCGACGATGTCTATTGGGCAAACGAATAACGTCACTCCTATTCAACTATTGACGGCGGTTTCAGCAGTTGCCAACGGTGGAACTCTCATGAAACCACAATTGGTGAAAGACATTGTCGGCCCTAGCGGAAGGGTTGTTACCCCCTTTGAAAAAGAAGAAATCCGACGCGTCATCAGCGAGGATACCTCAAAATTAGAACGCGAAGTTTTAGAATCAGTTGTGACCAATGGAACTGGGCGGCGGTCCTTTCTGCCTGGCTATCGTGTGGCTGGAAAAACGGGGACAGCGCAAAAAGTAGTCAATGGAGGGTATGTTCAAGGGGAGTATGTCGCTTCATTTGTGGCGTTTGCCCCTGCAGATAAACCACGGCTAGTTACGCTCGCCGTGATTGATGGTGTGCCGTTTTATGGTGGAGTTGTCGCATGCCCTGTAGTCCAAAGTGTTATGCTCGATTCCTTAAGATACCTCGGTATTAAACCAGATCCTCAGGCGCCAATGATACCAGGAAAACCTATGCCTGGTCTGGAATTCCCGCCTATTAAGAAGGCAGCTGCCGTTCCTTCTGTCTTAGGCCTTCCTTTAGCCGAAGCGGAAAAGGTTTTGACTCAAGCCGGGTTTAAAGGGATTACGGAGGGTCAGGGTGAAGTGGTTCTTGATCAAGTTCCACATGGGGATGCGCAAGTAGAGGCTGGATCAAATGTACTTCTCTATCTAGGAAAGGATGCATCCGCTCCGACGCTTGCCCATTGGTGGGAAGATGAGGATGAGGATATTGTAGCGATGCGCAATCTGTCAGGACGTGTTCCGATTTCTGCAAGCCCACTTGGACGCTAATCGCTGGTTTAAGTCTGTTAGAGCGGGAATTTGTCAATAATAATTTTAAGTTAAATTATTAAGTTTTTCTTTTTAGAAAAATTTAGAAAGGATGATAAGGATGCCCACAGCAGCAAAATCACTGTTAGAAATATTAAAAGGAATTGAGGTTCAGTCCTCATCTGGGGACTTTCAAGTAATGGTTACTGGGATGTCAATGGATTCACGGCAAATTCTGCCAGGTGATCTTTACGCTTGCGTACCAGGATTTCAAGCGGATGGCCATGACTTTGCGGCCGGTGCAGTCGCATCAGGAGCTGTGGCATTGGTTGTTGAACGGTTTTTGCCACTCGATGTTCCGCAAGTGAAAGTGTCCAATGTGCGCCAAATTATGGGATCAATAGCCGCTAATATTTATGACAACCCTTGTGAACAATTGGAATTGGTCGGTGTGACGGGGACGAATGGGAAAACGACGATTACTTATCTTATTGAGAAAATCGCTTCAAAGCATGGCAAAAAAGTCGGTTTAATCGGAACGTTGGGTTCTAGGATCAATGGACGGGAGATTCCAGGGGAAAGGACTACCCCAGAGGCTATTGAAGTTCAAAAGCTTCTGGGAGAGATGGTTGCCGAAGGGGTAAGTCTGGCGGTGATGGAAGTGTCATCACATGCCTTGGATCTAGGACGCGTTGCGGGCTGTGAATTTGATGTCGGTATTTTTACGAATTTGACACAAGATCATTTGGATTATCATAAGACAATGGAGGACTATCTTTTTGCCAAATCCCAGCTGTTTTCAAATCTTACAGGAGTAAAGCAGCCCAAGATTAGTATTTTAAATGGGGATGATCCTGCATTTTCAAAACTGAGTCAAGCTTCGTCTGCTCCGGTTGTGAGTTATGGGATTAATAATGCCGTGGATTATCGGGCTGAGAACGTCGAAGTAACTACAGAGGGTGTGCATTTTCAGGTACACTTTCGAGATGAGGTTCAAAAGATCTGGTATGCGACGCCAGGGGTTTTTAGCGTCTACAATGCCTTAGCAGCGTTTGTTTGGGGAGTTGAACGCGGGTACGATAAGGCGATTGTCGCGGAGGCCCTGGCAGAGATCGTTGGGGTACCAGGTCGTTTCGAGAGTGTTCGACTTGGTCAACCCTTCCAAGTTATCGTGGATTATGCTCATACGCCAGATGGCCTAGAAAATGTTGTGCGAACGGCTCGGGGATTTACCAAAGGAAAGCTTATCACAGTCTTTGGGTGTGGGGGAGACCGAGATCGGAGTAAACGACCGCTGATGGGGGAGGTTGCATCACGAGGAAGTGATTTCGTCATAGTGACTTCAGATAATCCCCGGACTGAAGATCCAAATCAAATTTTTAGAGAGATTCACAAGGGGATTTCTGGAGTGGATTTTGTTATACTGAGAGATCGGCGGGAAGCCATTTGGGGTGCTTGCCGAATGGCGAAATCAGGAGATACGATTCTGATTGCTGGCAAAGGACATGAAACGTACCAGATCTTCGGTACTGAAGTTCATGCGTTTGATGATAGGGAAGTGGCGCGCGAAGCGTTGAGGGGGTTAGGATATGAGCAAGTGGACCGTTGAAGAGGTAGCTCAGATCGCTCAAGGGAGAATGATCGGAAACCCTAATCTAGAGGTTCAAGGGTGTATTATTGATAGTCGTCAAGCCCAAGGCGGGGAGATGTTTTTCGCCTTGCCTGGGGAACAGGTTGACGGCCATGATTATATTGAGGCTGCCTGGAGTAAAGGGGCGGTTCTGGTCATTGCAGAAGAAGCTCACTTTGAGGGTAAGGAAAAGAGTCCTTTCGTTCCGAAGGGTAAGGCGCTTCTGCTCGTCAAGTCAGTGTTTGAGACACTCCAGAAATTAGCGAAAGCTTGGCGTTTGGAGTTAGGTGCTATGGTGGTTGGAGTCACAGGGAGCAATGGGAAAACTACCACCAAGGACATGATCACTGCAGTCTTGTCACGGCGATTTCGCGTTCATCGCAATAGAGAAAACCATAATAACGAATTGGGGCTGCCATTAACGGTCCTCAATGCGCCGCTAGGGACTGAAATCTTGGTTCTCGAGATGGGAATGCGGGGCTTGGGTGAGATCAAAGCTTTATGTGAAATCGCAAAGCCCGATATTGGGGTGATCACCAATATCGGGACAACCCATCTAGAACTTTTACTGACCCAGGAGCGCATTGCACAGGCTAAGTGGGAGTTAATCGAGGCCCTGCCGGAAGATGGTATCGCCATAATCAACGCTGAAGACTCATATTCAGTTAAAAAGGCAAGGAACGATTTGCATTCAATTAGTTTCTATGGCATCGAAGGTTCGTTTGCCCTGCCACATATTAAAGGGACTCAGCTTCGACCGTGGGGGGCTTTAGGGACGACATTTGACGTAAGCTTCCAGACTGAAAAGGCTACTGCTAATCTACCGCTACCTGGTCAACACAATGTATTGGATGCATTAGCAGCACTGGCCGTGGGCACTGCTTTTGGCGTGTCGCTCGCTGAGGGATGTATTGGACTTGGTGAGTTGGAATTGTCTAAAATGCGGTTGGAGATACGGCAGGGTCTTTTTGAAACGACCTTGATTAGTGATGTCTATAACGCAAATCCGGTTTCGATGCAGGCTTCATTACGAGTTCTTAAGGAGCGAGCGGGTGGACACAAGACCCTCGCTATTTTGGGAGATATGTATGAGCTGGGAACTTCGGTGGAGTCGGGACATCGTGAAGTCGGACGAACTTTAGCGAATCTGGAAATCTGTGAATTAATCACTGTGGGCAAATTGGCCGAAGAAATTGCCCAAGGGGCTCGGTTAGCAGGATACCCAGAAGATCATATCACGGTGACGGCCACGACTATAGAAGCTGTCGCGAAAGCCCGGGATTTCCTCGCGCTCTTCGGACCTGAGGTATGGGTCTTGATCAAAGGGTCGCGAGGGATGAAAATGGAAGAGATCACAGTGAAACTTGAAAGATCAGAGTAAAGGATGGAATAACAAATGTCTGAGCGTTTGGTCTTGGCAGCAGGATTAGCCCTTATCATCACGTTGGTCCTGAGCCCTTTTTTGATACCGGTCTTAAGGATCCTTAAGTTCGGTCAAACTGTACGCGATGATGGCCCTAAAAGACACTTGAAAAAGGCCGGAACCCCAACAATGGGTGGTATTATTTTTCTTGTCGGTATTATTGCCAGTGCTTTGATTTCGGCAGAACAACCCACCTCTTTGGAAATGGTAACGTTGGTGGGAATCACGCTAGGTTTTGGTTTAATTGGCTTCATTGATGATTTTATAAAAGTAGTGATGCATCGTTCCTTAGGGCTACGAGCTTATCAAAAACTTATTGGGCAGTTTGGCCTGGCCTTTCTTCTCATGTGGATTTCCGTCCATTGGCTTGGGAGAGGAACGGATATTGCTATACCGTTCACGTCAATACACTTGGAGCTTAGTTGGTTTTACTATGTTCTAATTTCGTTTGTGATCGTGGTCATGACCAACGCTGTTAATCTCACCGATGGGTTAGACGGTTTGGCTGCGGGAAGTACTATGTTTGCTGGAATAGGCTATATTGTTATTGCTCTGCTGGCCGCTATTCAAGGGGGTGGAGTTGCGGTTTTGGCGCATGAGACGGATATGGCTGTATTTGCGGCCGCCTTGGTGGGCGGTTGTCTGGGATTTTTGCGTTTTAATACGTATCCAGCCCGTGTATTCATGGGAGATACAGGGTCTCTGGCCTTGGGTGGAGCCTTAGCTTGCCTAGCAGTACTCACGAAAAGCGAATTGGTGCTTATAATAATCGGAGGATTATTCGCGGTGGAGGCACTCTCGGTGATCATTCAGGTTATTTCCTTTCAAACTACAGGGAAACGGGTCTTTCGGATGAGCCCGCTTCATCATCACTTTGAGCTCGGGGGCTGGGGTGAGTGGAAAGTGGTCCTCGTTTTTTGGGCTGCTGCGCTGGCTTGCGCAGTGCTTGGGGTTGTTGCATATATGCCGACGTTGGGGTAGGGCACTGGAGGAAGTGCGGAGAAAGTGTCTTAGCATCCTACGGCGGTATGTGTTCGTTTTGGGTCAGCGCCTTCGGCGATAATCTCCACCGGAGACTATCGTGTTCGCACACGCTCAATCGCTATTCGCTTGCCGATGAGGCTGAAATGCAAAACCTCTGGGCTTCCTGCATGTTCGCCGCTCCTTGCCATCCTTGGCACCGCGGCATCAGTCCATCCATGGACAAGTCCCGTTGCGGTTCTTAACGCCTAATGGCCTACGTTCATTGACGCAATTGCGCTAAAGCCCGCTCTCTAAGTCAAGAAACTTCCTCTAGGCTTGGCCGACGGGGGTTGGAACGACTTGGGGGCTGTTTGCGTCTTTGGGGGAATGGCGGGAACGTGGGAACGGGTCAGTTGCTTGCTTCTTTGGGGTAGGAAATTCCTTGACTCATTCGCAATTACACCAAGAATTGTCCTTATATATTATCTATGCATCGGTTTTGGGTAGTATTTTGGTCTTGCAAAGGGAATGAAATTATAAGAGTATGACAATGAGATACGAATAGAGCTAGATTAATTAAGCGGAGGTTTATTAACGTGAATTGGTTGAATAAACGTGTTTTAGTTATCGGTGCAGGCTTAAGTGGGCAGGCGGCTGTTCAGCAGCTTCGGCGTTTGGGGGCGGAGGTTTTTCTGACGGATAATAAGGTGCTGGAGCAGCTCACCGGTGTTGAGGGGTTGGGACTTGATCCGGATCATTTGCTTGTTGGCAGGGTGCCGGAATTTACGGAGATTAATCCTGAACTTATTGTTTTATCGCCAGGGGTATCTCCAAAGCTTTCTTTGGTTCAGGAGGGGATTTCCCTAAACGTGCCTGTGTGGAGTGAAGTCGAGCTTGCTATGTATGATTGCCCTGCTCTTTGTATTGGGGTTACTGGTACGAATGGGAAAACGACGACGACGACTTTGATCGGTGAATTGGCAAAGCTAACGGGCCGCCCCACGACGGTTGCTGGGAATATTGGAGTGGCTTTAAGTGGGCAAGTAGCCGGGATGGATGAGACCGGTATTGCAGTGGCTGAGCTTTCCAGTTTTCAATTGGAGTTTAGCGATAAACTCCGTGTTCATGTAGCAATTTTGCTAAATCTTACACCAGATCATTTAGATAGACATGGCTCCTTAGAGAATTACCTTTTTGCTAAAGCCCAAATTTTCAAAAATCAAACGGCAACTGATTTGGCAATTTTGAATTGGGATGACCCTTTAGTGCGTGATTTGGGACCTAAATTGAAAAGCCGTATTATGTACTTTAGCCCGACCTCTTTTTTACAAGATGGGATTAGTCTCTGGCACGAACAGATTGTTTACGCGGAAAAGGATAAGAGAACTATGATCCCTATTATTTCCCGCAAAGAACTTCAGCTCCGAGGGGCTCATAATTTGGAAAATGTTATGGCTGCTGCGGCAGCAGCGAGGGCGTTAGGTCTTTCATGGACTGAGATCGCGGATGGGCTTCGCCAGTTCAAAGGAGTGGAGCATCGAGAGGAAATTGTGGGAATGTTTGAGGGAATTCTCTTTGTGAATGATTCCAAAGGGACAAATACGGATGCTGCAACCAAGGCTTTATTGGCTTTTGATGAACCCTTGGTTCTAATTGCTGGGGGAAAGAACAAAGGTCTTGATTTTCATGATTTTATGAAAGTTGTTCGTGATAAGGTCAAAAGTCTTGTTTTATTGGGGCAAGCTGCCGATGAGATGGAGCAAGCCGCCCGGGATGAAGGGGTAAAGACTATTATCAGAGCGACAAGTTTTGGGGATGGAGTAGAGAGAGCGATATCTGAGGCGATAGCTGGTGATGTTGTTTTATTATCTCCTGCCTGTACAAGTTGGGATATGTTCAAAAGTTATGAGGAAAGAGGGGAATTGTTTAAGGAGTTAGTGCGTAGGCATTATAGGGAACCCATTCAACTATAAAGGGGGAACTATACATGCGAAGGCTTCATCGACCGGATCTGGTCTTGCTTGGAGCGATTTTGGCTCTGTTGGGAATAGGGTTTGTTATGGTTTACAGTTCAAGTGCTGTCAGAGGGTACATACAGTTTGATGACCCCTATCACTTTCTGAAAATGGAGGTAATGTGGGTTGCTATGGGACTCGTGGCGATGATCTTGAGCTTGTTGGTAGATTTGCGAATGTTGCGCAGATTTGCCAAGCCTGCCCTTTACATTGCGATTGCCTTACTGATTGCAGTCAAAATCCCGGGAATCGGGCGCAGAGTCAATGGCGCTGACCGTTGGATCGGTCTGGGGCCGTTGTCGATTCAGCCTTCCGAAGTCATTAAGCTTTCCATGGTGTTGGTGATGGCCCATGTATTAGCTCTTGACCCTCATAAAATTCAATCGTTTCGTAAAGGGGTTCTGCCCATTCTCGGCTTGATGGGGGTAATTGCAGGTCTGATAATGCTCCAACCAGACCTTGGAACGACTCTAGTCATTGCAGCCACTACTTTTTTTATGTTGATTTCTGCAGGAGCACAGGTTAGACATATTGTCTCTCTTGCGGGGACAGGGCTTGGTTTAGTGGTGTTAGCGATTGCCGCAGCTCCCTATCGTATGAGACGTATTTTTGCTTTTATGGATCCTTGGTCTGACCCGTTGGGAAATGGATATCAGACCATTCAGGCGCTCTTAGCCTTGGGACCGGGTGGATTGTTTGGTTTGGGCTTAGGACAAAGCCGCCAGAAGTTTCTTTATTTGCCGGAAAACCATACGGACTTCATCTTTGCTATGATAGGCGAGGAACTTGGTTTTATTGGTGCGTCTTTGGTTGTGTTACTCTTTTTCCTTTTCGCATGGCGTGGGTTTCGAGTGGCTATGAGGGCCCCTGATGCCTTTACGGGCTTTCTCGCGGTTGGTTTAACCGCTATGGTGTGTATTCAGGCAATGATTAACATGGGCGTTGTTAGCGGGGTATTGCCGGTGACAGGGATCACGTTACCTTTTATAAGTTATGGTGGGACATCGCTTGTCTTTACAATGCTAGGTGTTGGAGTGCTGCTGAACATTTCCCGAGAAGTAAGGTAAGAAAGGGGTATATAAAGTGCGTGTGATGTTGACGGGTGGTGGAACAGGTGGGCATATTTATCCAGCTTTAGCCATTGCCAAAGGGTTGTTGGCGCGTGATGACGAGACTCAAATCCTCTATGTGGGAATTCGGGACGGAATGGAAGCACGTTTGGTGCCAGAGGCGGGTATCGCTTTTGCTGGGATTTCTGGGAAAGGCCTTCCGCGCCGCTTAAGTTTGGATACTATTAAAGTTTTAGGGCAAAGTGTCAAGGCCTTGTGGGAGACGAAGAAACTTTTGCGTCATTTTCACCCGGATCTCGTAGTAGGAACTGGGGGATATGTGTCAGGGCCAGTTGTGTTGACCGCTGCCCTGTTTAATATTCCGACGTTACTTCATGAACAGAATGCCTTGCCTGGAATCACTAATCGTATTCTTGCGCGGGTTGTACGACGTGTTATGTTAACGTTTCCCGAAAGTATGGAGCATTTTAGTGTCAAAAAGAAGCTGGAGCTCGTAGGGTTGCCGGTCCGTCCGGAAATAGGAAAGGTATCCCGTGAGGTTGGGGCAAAGCACTTTAAGCTACGACCCAATCGTTTGACCTTGCTTGTGACAGGGGGAAGCAGAGGGGCACGCACGTTAAATCAGGCTATGATTGGGGTTTTGGAACATCTGGCCCAGCGTTCGGACATTCAGGTGATTTGGGCGACTGGAAAAACGACATATATGGAAACTATTGAGGAGTTTAAGAAAAGAGGAATCTCTTGGGAACGTCCAGAGTGGCGGATCCTTGAGTATTTGAACGCTATGCCAGAAGCCTTAGCCTGTTCGGATATCTGCATTGGTCGGGCTGGGGCGGCATCCTTAGCTGAGATGCAGGTTGCAGGTATTCCGAGCATTCTGATTCCCTATCCATTTGCTGCAGAAAATCATCAAGAACATAATGCTCAAGCCATGGTGCAAGCGGGCGCAGCTCGAATTATTTTGGATCGTGAATTGGATGGGGAACGCCTGTGGAAGGAAGTGGAGGGGTTGATTTCTCAACCTAAGCTTCTCGCTAAAATGGGAACTGCTGTCCAGACGCTGGCGCAACCACAAGCTTTGAATAAAATTGTCGACCTATGTAGAGCTACTGCATGGCACTGATCTAGTGTAAGATAATCCCTTTTGAACCCACCTGCTCACACCTTTTTACTCCAATGCATAGCATATGGCAGTAGGCAAATGAAAGGAGTGAGCAGGGTGTGGCCGAAGCGAAAAATACAATTGATAGCTTCTTCTGCGGCCCCTGGAATAGACGGAGTTCGGGCCGTGTTAAAAGAGATTCAGCTGGAATTCCTTGAGATTGACCCAGCAAGGGAGAAGTTTACCTCCGAATTTACAGAAACTTGGCTAGAAAAGCCGATAGATCATGGATTTACGGAATCAGGTCCTGCGACAGAATTAGTATTCTGGTCAGAGGGGACTGAATATGAGTACTGGCGAGAAAGGGCAATCGCTCAAGGTTTAAGACAGCAATCTATTCAATCGTTTATACATACTATTTTGCATGACGAAATCCTTATCAGGATTCCTGAACCGACTGTTTTTATTCAAGAGCGGCCTTTGTTGGGGCATGTTTTAGATGAGGCAGGGTTTGAACCGACTATACTCTGGCCACAGGCAGATGGAAAATGGCTTTGCGTAAGGAAGCAGGGCTTACATTGGGTGATCCCAGAGTCCTGGATGGTGGGATTAGAGGAAGAAAGTTCGTTGGGAAGAAAGGCTACACGGGTTGATAATAAGGCAACTTGGAGAGTCCGTGATAATGGAGTTGACTTTTATCAGGGACAAGAGGGGCAGAAATTTGTGGGCTATTTGCCTCGTTGGCCAGTCCTGAAGGATGAAGAAGTAGCAGCCCAAAACATTGCGCAGTGCATAGATTTGGGAGTTTCCTGGCTGGATATTAGGTTGGCCCTCAGTTCTAGTTTCAATAACATAATAAAGACGGACAACTTGAGGTGGAACAACGATGATTTTAGATGGAATGCCAGGGCGTGTGGAGAAAAATTACCCGCTGCACCAATTGACTACGTGGAAGATTGGTGGGCCCGCTGAGGCTGTGTATTGGCCTAATACAACGGATGATATGCTGAGCGTGTGGAAGTGTGCTCAGGAAGCAAAAATACCGGTTTGGTTGATCGGGAAGGGTTCGAATCTGTTGGTATCTGATGAGGGGCTCCCTGGAATTACGATAGTGACTACATCCCTTCGCGCGATTCAATGGGGGGAGTATTCGGTTCGGGTTGAAGCGGGGTACACTTTAGCACGTTTATCCCAAGAAGCGGGTGAACGTGGGTGGAGTGGCCTTGAATTTGCTCGAGGAATTCCAGGATCTGTTGGCGGTGCCATTATGATGAACGCTGGTGCCCATGGAGGGGAAATGGCTCCGCATATTTTGAGTGTCACCGCACTTTGTGCAGATGGGGAAATCAAGAAATTTGAACGATCAGAGCTTGAATTTGCATATCGCTTTTGTTCTTTGCGTGGTTACGCATGGGTATTGGAAGCTCAACTTGCGTTTTCAGCGGGAAATCGTGAAAAGATTTTAATTGAGATGAGAGAAAACCTTATTAAAAGGGCCGCCAATCAACCGCTTGAGGACCCTAATGCAGGCAGTGTTTTTCGTAATCCACCTGGTGATTCAGCAGGCAGATTAATTGAAGCAGCGGGGTGGAAAGGGAAAACCTTTGGAGGTGCTCAAGTTTCGAATAAACATGCCAATTTTATAGTAAATACGGGCAAGGCCAAGTCAACAGATGTGCTGGCTCTAGTGGATGCCATTCAGAGAGATATTCAGATGAAATTTGGAATCACCTTGCAAACTGAAGTAGAGTATCTTGTGCCAAATTCATAGACTTCTTCAAGAAGGTTGAGAATGAATCTGTAGCTATCAAAGAAAGTAGGAATTATCACATGGGAGAAAAGGGGGTTGCTTTATGGCGATGGATCGCTATGTTATCGCGGGAAAACAACGGTTAGAAGGAAGTATTCGAGTAAGTGGAGCAAAAAACTCTTCCCTTCCCCTACTGGCAGCAACGTTACTAACGAAAGGAACGTCTTCTTTGATAGAAATTCCTGCGTTAGCTGATATTAAGCATATGATTGAAGTACTTGAGCACCTGGGCTGTGGGGTAGTACGTCAAAATGGGGCTTTGCTCATTAATGCCGGAGCCATAACTTCCTGTGATGTTGATGAAGGACTCATGCGGCAAATGCGTGCTTCTAATCTTATTTTAGGCCCGTTACTAGCACGTTATGGAAAGGTAAAAATATCAAGGCCAGGCGGGTGTGCTATTGGTTCTCGTCCGATGGATCAACACATCAAAGGACTTGAACAATTAGGGGTTAAGGTTAAAGAAAAACATGGGTATATTGAAGCCTGGGCGGATCGGTTATACGGCGCTGATGTCTACTTGGATGTTCCTAGTGTAGGGGCTACTGAAAATATCATGATGGCTGCAGTTTTAGCAAAAGGAGTCACTGTAATCCGCAATGCGGCAAGAGAACCGGAAATTGTTGATTTACAAAACTTCTTAAACAAAATGGGAGCAAGAGTACGTGGAGCGGGAATGGATGTACTTCGAATTGACGGGGTAGAGGCGCTCCACCCAGCAGAACATACCGTTATACCAGATCGGATTGAAGCTGGTACGCATATGATTGCCGCGGTCATGACTGAAGGGGATGTGCTGATTGAGAATGTTGTGCCGGAACATTTGGAACCTGTTATTGCTAAGTTACGTCAGGCAGGTGCACTTATAACTCTTCAGGATGATTCGGTTCGTGTTCAGCAACGGGGGAGAATTCGCGGTATGGACCTTAAGACAATGCCTTACCCAGGATTTCCTACTGATATGCAACCACAGTTTATGGCGATGTTATCCTGTGCGGAAGGAACTAGCATTATTACGGAAACGATCTTTGAAAACCGCTTTCAGCACGTGGATGAGTTAAGACGTATGGGAGCGCATATCACAATTGAGGGAAGAACGGCCGTCATTCGTGGAGTCGAAACCCTTGAAGGGGCCTTCGTGGAGGCTACAGATCTCCGGGCAGGAGCAGCGCTTTTTCTCGCTGCATTAGCAGCGGAGGATGCAAGCGTTCTTGAAAAAGTAGATTACATTGATCGGGGCTATGAAAATTTAGAAGAGAAATATAGCCATTTAGGGGCAAGATTTCAGCGTGTTACACAAAAGGGGTAGCAAGTCTTGAAAATCAGCATTACAAATAATGGCAGTTGTACAGCTAGAATGAATTAAAGGAGAGTACGTCCTGAGTATATAGAGAGATAAGGGGTTATTTTGTCAAAAAAATTCTCTTAAAAAGGCATGACAGAATAGGACTGTATTCGTTATACTTGGGACAAGGAGGAAGTGCGAAATGCAACCCAAGAAAATAAATACGTCCTTTCTCTATGTCGTTGTCTTGACGATTTTGCTTTCACTGGGTTTAGCTCTTTTCTTACGTTCTAGTGCTTTTGCGGTTGAGCACGTAATGGTACAGGGGCTTAAGCTGATCCCGGAAAACGAAATCTTAAAACTGGCCTACGGGATTCAAGGACAAAACTTGTTTCTACTTGATCAGCAGGGACTTGGTCATAAGATCTCCTTGCATCCGCTTGTTCAGAGTGTTCAGTTTCAACGGAAACTTCCTCAGACCCTAGTCATTCAGGTAACAGAACGAACTCCAGTTGCCCTGGTTGTTGTTCCCAAAGGGGTCTTGGAGGTGGATGCACAAGGATTTTTCTTGCGCCGTTTGGAGAGCTGGCCTAAGACAGATCATCCTGTCATCACAGGAATTAATCTCACGGATACCGTGGGACCAGGGCAAAATTTAATGAATCCTTCCCTCACTTCCGCATTAAGCCTGCTAGGACAGGCCCCCCCAGAATTACTTACCCAGATTGGGGAACTTCATTTAAATACTAGCCAACAAATGACGTTGTATTTAAATAGTGGGGTCGAAGTCCGCCTGGGACAAGCTAAGGATTGGAAAGATAAATTGAACGCGCTTTTTCAACTTATTAACGATAAAGGGTATAAATCGTTTCAACAGGGGGTACGATACATTGATTTCACGGCGGCAAAACCAGTAATAGGCCGCTAAGCAGGGGGGATTTGGAAGATGTGGTTACCACTCTTGGGATTGGTTTTAGGATTGGCAATTGGGTATGTCAGCCCTTTTTCAGTCCCGATTGAATATGCTAAATACTTATCTGTGGGGATCCTTGCGGCTTTGGATTCGGTCTTAGGTGGAATACGTTCTGCACAAGAGGATCATTTTGATAGTGCGGTGTTTCTGACAGGCTTTTTTAGTAACATGCTCCTAGCAGCTTTCTTGGCATACGTCGGAGACCGTATTGGGGTTGATCTTTACTTGGCAGCGGTATTGGCATTTGGTGTTCGTCTGTTCCAAAACTTGGGCAGTATACGACGCCATCTAATAAAGAAGTAATATGGACTAAATAGATGATTAAGTTGAAGAAATTCCTAGAAAATTTTTATACTAAAAAAAAGGGATAAAGCATAAACACATAGAATTCATTATGATGTGTGCATTTAAGGTAAAAAGGTATAGTTTTGCACGTTAATGGGTAGGTTTTAAAGCGCGATTAGTAGCAGTAGAAAGAAAAAAACTCTAATTGTATAAGTGCAATGATTATTTTTTACTTACGGCGTTTGAACAGCAGACTCGAATTTAGTTATAACCTGTACTTTATCCAAAGTATAGTAGTTCAGAATGAAGCGAGGGGGTTAAAGCCTAAATGCTAGAATTTGATACTGATTTAAACCAATTTGCAGAGATCAAGGTGATCGGTGTTGGTGGTGGGGGAAACAATGCGGTGAACCGTATGATTACCGCTGGCTTACAAGGGGTAGATTTTGTTACAGTAAATACTGATTCACAGGCTTTACAACTATCACGTGCCGGTCAAAAAGTGCAAATAGGGATTAAGTTAACTAAAGGACTGGGAGCAGGGGCAAATCCGGAAATCGGAGCTAAGGCGGCAGAAGAAAGCCGTGAAGAAATCGCTAAAGTCTTAAAGGGAGCGGATATGGTCTTCGTCACAGCAGGGATGGGGGGCGGAACGGGAACAGGAGGGGCACCTATCGTTGCGGAAGTGGCTAAGGAAATGGGAGCACTCACAGTAGGCGTGGTCACTCGTCCGTTCACTTTTGAGGGCCGTAAACGGGCCATGCAAGCGGAAAAGGGAATTGCTGAGCTTAAAAGCAAAGTGGATACACTCATAACGATTCCGAATGACCGTTTGCTGCAAGTGGTGGACAAGCATACTACGATCCATGAAGCTTTTCGCATAGCTGATGATGTCCTGAGACAAGGGGTACAAGGGATTTCAGATTTAATTGCAGTTCCTGGTCTGATAAATTTGGACTTCGCCGATGTCAAGACCATTATGTCGAATACAGGGTCTGCACTGATGGGTATTGGCCAGGCAACAGGGGAAAATCGTGCAGCAGATGCCGCTCGTAAAGCAATTTCAAGTCCGTTGCTGGAAACTTCTATTGAAGGTGCTAAAGGAGTGCTTCTCAACATCACTGGTGGAATTAATTTAACTCTCTTTGAAGTCAACGAGGCTGCAGGCATTATTGCAGAAGCTGCAGATCCAGAAGCGAATATCATCTTTGGTGCAGTTATCGATGAGAACCTAAAGGAAGAACTTCGAGTAACTGTCATAGCCACTGGATTTGATCAACAATGGGGCGGCTTTGGGCTGGAACCGGGAAAATCTCAGGAGAACATTATTAAACCTGTAGCAGCAACAGAAGTCGACATCGATATTCCAGAATTTTTGAGAAGACGTCGTTAACACGGATAGACCAAGGAAAAATATATAAGGAATCACAAAACGACCAAGTCTTTTGAAAAGACTTGGTCGTTTTTGTGATTCCTTAGTGCAATTAATAACAGACTGTTATTTTACCATTCAAAACGTTGAATAACTTGATGTAAGTGAGCTGAAGTTTTAGCTAATTCAGAAGAGATAGAGGCGATTTCTTGGGTCGAGACCATTTGTTGCTCCACGGTGGTTGCAGCTTGAGTTGCACCTTCAGCAAATTGAGCAGCAATAAATGTGGCCTGCTTTTGTGACTCGACTAAAAGTTGACTTTGTTTTAATAACGTATCGGCATGTTGAAGATTCGCATCAACTTTAATTGCGGTCGTATTAATCACATCGTCAAGTGAGGTAATCGATCTTCCAGCCTTTTCAATCACTACTTTACCGTGATTTACCTCTTCCATTCCTTGCGCAATATTTTCTACTGTCGTATGGACCATTGTTTGGACGTTTGAAATAAGATCCAAGATTTGCCCAGAGGAATAACTTGAACTGTCCGCTAATTTCCTGACTTCTTCTGCAACGACGGCGAAACCTCTGCCATGTTCTCCAGCCCTGGCCGCTTCAATCGCTGCATTAAGGGCCAAAAGATTGGTTTGAGCTGAGATCCCATTGATAACTGAAATGATATCCCCGATCTTTTGTGCCTGCTCGGCTAAACCAAGAATAGAATGATTGGCTTGCTCGGTTACTTCATAAATAACGCCCATCTCGCGAATAGCTTCTTTAACCGCTAAGCTTCCTTCTTGACTTGTCGTTTTAGCGGATGTAGCCAAGGAAAGAACTTCTTGAGTACTTTTTAAGATACTTTGGGAAGCGGTTTGTATATCATCCACTTGTTTTTGGGCCATCTTCATTCCTTGAGTTTGTTCCGTAGCACCTGCACTAAATTCTTGTAGAGTAGCCGCTAATGTTTCTTGATTTTCTGCTGAAGAGTGAGCATGAGAAGCTTGAGTTTGACTCATATCTTGAGCTCGCTTGGAAATGGAAGCCAAATCCATAATAATGGATTTCATGCCAATAGATACCTTGTTTATTTCATAAGATAAGTTTCCTAATTCATCGTCTGAATGGGCTTTAGCGCTAACTTTTAAATTCCCTTTTGCGATTGCTTTAGTCACTTTAAAAGTTTCCTGTAGAGCAGTTGCTAATTTGTTTTTAAGCCAAAAACTATAAAAAAGTTGAATTCCTATAGCGATCACCGAAGAAATTATGGAAATTGGTGAGAAGGAGCTTATGGTAATCCAGGTCCCTGAAAGAAAGAGAAGGGGTACTATCCCTGTGTACACTTGTTTTGTGAGTCGAATCTTTTGAAGAGGAATGCCTAAGCGTAAAGAATAGAGATGCTTCCCTTTTACGAAAATTGGACTTGCAGCATCAAGTAGAACTTCTCCCGTATTACGATGATAAATTTGAGTAATCGGTTCAGAACACTGTGCTGCTTTAAGTTCTGTCTCATTATTAAAGTAAAGGCCTTCTCGAAGACGGTTCGAGTGAACTAGTGCTTGCCCTTTAAGATCACACAACAATATATACTCATTGTTTTCGAGGTTATGATCGATCGCTTCAGTTAATGGTTTCCTGGCACTTTCCCAATCTCCAGTTTTATCTAGGATTTCTTCCAATTCTTTGGCAATTCGAGAGATAATTTCTAGACCACTTTTTTTCTGAATGAAGCTAACTTTTATGTTTCTTGCCATATTATTCACCCCTTCTAATTATTATTAACGGCAATATTATTCTATGTACTGTTTTTTCACTCATAGCCCTATTTTGGTGATTAAAGCCTAGCCTAGCCTTTGCGTACGACCTCCTTTGTTATAATCTAATACAAGAGAGCGCCGAAATAATTATCCAGTCATTGTTTTTCTATGTCTACTTCAAAGGAATTTGTATATTATTCAAATAAATCTGAAAATAATATAGCAATATTACATAATATTACAACTTTACAATAACACTACCCTATTGTTTTTACAATACAAGTCTTTCATATAGGAAGGAAATCATTTCAGGAATTTAACATTAAATGGAACTTGAATTTTGGGTATTGACATAACTAGAGTTTAACTGTATATTACAAGAATGCTTAAAAAAAGTACGCATGCGAACGGTTGCAGTACTAACATAAGGGGGATTGTAATGAAGAGGATGGCTCTGGTTATATTAGCAACGGTTGTAGTGCTTACAGGTTGTGGTACGACCGCTCAAACAGAAAAGAACATAAGTACGAATGTGCAAGTAAGTAAACCGGTTTTTGTGATGGCGGGTGTCATCGATGGAAATGAAAAAGCTGCAATTACTTCGAAAATTTCGGCAAGGGTATTAAGTATCTCTGTGGACAAAGGTTCCGTGGTAAAACAGGGAGACACGATTATTACACTGGATACTAGAGATCTTGAAGCTCAGGTCGCACAGGCTCAAGCGGCGGTGGATACCGCTCAAGCCAATTTAATGAAGTCGCAGTCTGGAACTCGCCAAGAGCAGATTGCTAAAGATCAAGCGGCGTTGGATAGTGCTAAAATGAAGTATGCGAATTCAAAGAGCAATTTTGATCGAAATCAACAACTCCTGTCAGCTGGGGCAATATCCCAATCGCAGTTTGAAACTGCTCAGACACAGTTAGCGGCTGATCAGGCTGCGTTCGAAACTGCACAAGATCAGTTAGATATGTCAACCAAAGGGGAAACTCAAGAAACTTTAAATGTCCTACAAGCACAAGTTAAACAATCTCAGGCAGCGTTAGAGTTAGCAAAAACTCAGCTAGCCAATGGCACCATTGTCTCACCCGTTTCAGGAACAATTAGTGCAAAAAATATCAATGTCGGGGAAATGGCCTCTCCCGGTGTTGCTCTGCTTTCGGTCGTAAATGTTGACTCCTTAAATATTAATGCTTCTCTTCCTACTGGATTGATCGGAAGTGTGAAAGTCGGGCAGGAGGTTGTCGTGAAGGTAACGGAGATCCCCGATAAAGAGTTTAAGGGAGAGGTTTCGGTCGTTGACCCTGTCATAGATCCACGGAGTAGAAGTGTTTTGGTAAAAATAAAGCTAAATTCGGATTCCTTATTAAAACCTGGAATGCTGGCAGAAATCGGCCTTAAAAAATAAGGACAGGTGAGAGAATATGATTGAAAAGCGTAAAAAGTTAATTTATCTAATTATAACTGTCATGGTCGTTGCGTTTGCTAGTATCGGAGTATATTACTGGTATAAAAATGCTTACTTCGTTTCCACAGAAGATGCCAAGGTTATGGGTGACCTCGTAAGTGTAAGCCCACAGATTTCTGGGAAACTACTGGAATTGAATGTTGAAGAAGGGGATACCGTTATTAAGGATCAGATCCTGGGACGCCAGGG
The DNA here is from genome assembly GCF_004766055.1 of Desulfosporosinus sp. Sb-LF. NCBI lineage: Bacteria > Bacillati > Bacillota > Clostridia > Eubacteriales > Desulfitobacteriaceae > Desulfosporosinus > Desulfosporosinus sp. Sb-LF. The sequence continues at coordinate 212,639 of NZ_SPQR01000006.1, forward strand.
AGTCAGCAACCCTCAGGAAACCAATATCGACCCGTCGGTTTTTAGGGCACCTATTAGCGGTATCGTAATCAAAAAGCAAGGGACTGTTGGAGAGATCGTTTCTCCAGGGCAAACGATTGCAATGCTTATTGACCCCAATAAGCTTTATATCACTGCGAACATTGAAGAGACAAAGTTGGCAAATATAAAACAGGGTCAAAAAGTGGATATTACGATTGATCAATTCTCGAATAGGACGTTTTCAGGAAAAGTTAAATATGTTGGGCAAGCCTCTAATTCCACTTTTGCACTGCTTCCTACATCAACGAGCGGGACTTTTACTAAGGTTATCCAAAAAATACCGGTAAAAATCGAATTTGATAAAAGCGATAATACATTACTGCCTGGAACGAATGCTATTGTCAATATTCATATAAAGTGATGAGGTGAAATGAGTATGACAGCACATGGCCTTCAGGAAAGCGCAGATGACAGTTCATATAAGTGGGCTGCGTTGTTTGTTGTTGTGGTAGGGACGTTCATGGTCATGCTGGACAGCAGTATTGTAAATATCGCGATTCCCAAAATGATGAACGTTTTCGGATCTGACTTGGAAGCGGCAAAATGGATATTAACTGGCTACACTCTGGCGATGGGTGCTGTAGTACCTATAACAGGGTTTTTGAGTGATACATTTGGAGTTAAAAAACTATTCATCTTTGCCTTGGGCTTTTTCACCATAGGGTCGTTCTTGTGCGGCTTTTCTTGGAGTAATAATGCTATGGTTGTTTTCCGAGTCATCCAGGCGATAGGTGGCGGTGCCATTATGCCGGTCGGAATGGGCTATATTATGCAAACGTTTCCTATTCAGGAACGTGGTAAAGCTTTAGGCTTTTGGGGGATCGCTGCAATGGCGGCGCCTGCAATTGGTCCAACCTTAGGTGGATATATTATACAATATATGGATTGGCGTTTCATATTTTATGTTAATGTGCCAATTGGAGTCTTTGGAGTAATTCTGGCAGGTATTTTATTGAGAGAAACACCGCTGAAGCCCTATAAAGGAAATTTTGATTACATTGGGTTCCTTTCCTCAATTGCTGGGATTGTCAGTCTGTTATACGTCCTCGGTGAAGGCAATAATATTGATTGGGGAAATGTAAAATATCCGCTTTTACTAGCTTTCGGTAGTTTTTGTCTCCTCATATTTGTCGTCAACGAATTGATGCATCCAGATCCCTTGCTAGAATTACGGGTATTCAAAATATATAATTTTTCTCTAGCTCAAATCATATCAGGTGTAACTACTTTGGCTATGATGGGTGGTATCTATGTTCTGCCTCTGTTTTTGCAAAATCTAAGAGGATACACGGCTATGGAAACAGGGTTGATTCTTTTTCCGTCAGCCATTGCTTCCGGATTAATGATGCCCATCAGTGGCGCGATTTTTGACAAGTTTGGGGCAAAGGTCGTGACTGTCCCCGGACTAATGATTCTAGCCCTTGCCACCTATATAATGTCTCAATTTACCATGGATACACCAGCGATAACTATTACTGTGATTGCTTCTCTCAGGGGGATTGGACTTGGGCTTGCCATGATGCCGGTCAATACGGCCTCGATGAACGCCGTTCCGAGACATCTGTTTGGGAAGGCAACGGCACTGTCAACAACAGTTCGTAATATCATGAGCGCCGTAGCAATTACGTTTATGACTACAATCATATCCAATAAATCAAGTTATAACTATGCTAGACTAACCGAACAGATTACTCCGTTTAATCAAACTTCAAACTATCTTGCCAAGGTCTTGCAAGGGGTCTATATGAAATCTGGGTTATCTCAACAAGTTGCTCAAGGATCTGCATTTTCCACACTTGGAAAGCTAATCTATGCTCAGGCTTATCTTGATGCTATGAATTATGCTGTGGCAATAACAGTTCCTGCTGTCTTTTTAGCTATTGTTTTGGTTATAATGATGCGTAGTAACCAAAAGACAAAGAAAATTGAGCCAGACAAGAGCTTAACAAAGGAGACGATTCCGGATGGATCAGATGTCGGAGTTGCCGCGTGTGTGGAATGACCCGGCTGAGAGAGTTGTATTTCTCTTTAAGTCTATTCAAAAGATATATAGAGATCAACTTTACCAAAAATCTAGACAGCACGGTTTTACTGGACCTCAAATTGGCCTAATAATAGGATTGCATAAAAACCCTTTTTCAACTTTGAATGATATGAGTGAATGGTTAGGCTTGTCTAAGAGTACGGTTTCAGGGATTGTGGATCGGTTAGTTAAGCAGGGAGTTGTCATCAGAGAGGTTCCAGAAGGTAATCGCAGAATTGTACAACTATCACTATCACCAGAGTTCCAAAATAATAATGTTATTAAAGATTTTATGAACGAATTTATCACTAATATTTTTAAGGATGTTAGAAAAGAAGATTTGGAAAAAATAACGATTGGCTTAGAGTTGTTACTCACATTAGTGGAAAAAAATCAAAAAGACTTTCGCCCCATTTGGAATAGCATGCTTTAATGTCATGAAATTTTGATTTATCGACCTGTCGAGAATAGACAATCAGTCTATTCTCGACAGGTCTTTATTTACTTAAATACGAGCTTTAAAGGGGCATCTCCTGTGTAAATTTGCACACTTTGTCGACGATTACAATTTTTGCAAATAAATCTACACCACTCGCACTTGTCTTCCTAAAAAATCCCATTCTGACCCACGGAAAGCGACAGGTTTTATCACCTACTTTAGATATAATTTTTAGAGAAGCGTATGGAAAGGATGCACAGATGACCGTAGTAGAGACTTATCTCGATCTGGATATTCTTATTAACGGAGGAATGGATGCATTTATTCTCGTGGTTTTAGCCCGACTCATTCGCCTCCCAGTACGGCCAGGCCTAATTCTGGTGGCGGCTTTGCTGGGCGAAATTCCAGTCATATTAGCCTGCTATTCCGCACCGCCGTGGACCACGTTAAGTAAATGGATTATCCCGTTTCTTATGGTTGGGGCCGCTTTCCCGACTCGGAGATTGAGAACCTATATGAAATCATTGGTTGGTTTTTGGTTGCTTTCGGCAGGACTAGGCGGATTTGTGTATGCCATTTGGGGTTGGGTGCAATTTGATAGTGGGTTAGGTACTGAACTTTTTTCGCTGGCTTTAAACAACCTTTGGATTCTCCCGTTGGGTGGATTTATGTGGTGGTTCTTACAGCATCTTTGGCAGCGCTGGCAAGCAAAACACTCTGTCTTGGAGCAAGTTATTTACGATATAGAAATTGATTTTGGCGCTGAAGAACAAAAGGTTGTTAATGTAAAGGCGATGCTGGACACAGGGAATCATTTGAAAGATCCCATGACAGGATTTCCTGTTATTCTGTTAGAAGAGGAGGTTGCGGCTACATCATTACCAGATGATGTACGGTCATTTCTAACTATTCCTTGGAAAGATTACGCAGACCCGTGGCCGTTACTTTGGAGGTTTAGCCCAAGTTTAGTAAAGCACCTTGTTTTTATCCCTTTTCAAGCGATTGATCGTCAGAGCTGGCTTCTTGGGATAAGGCCTGAACGTGTGACATGTTATGACAAAAGTGGAAGTCAGCAAATTCAAGCAACGGTAGCACTAGTCAAGCAAGTATTAAGTTCAGAGGGTGAATACCAAGCGTTACTACACCCGGAACATTTACAGAAAGGTGGAGATTGATAAATGAAGTGGTGGAGTAATGCTCTTGATAAGGTTAAATTTCTATGGGTTAAACTTCTTCAGAGAATTCTCGGAGTTAGTGAAATTTATTATGTCGGAAGTAGTGAAGCACTTCCGCCACCACTTAACTCGGATGAAGAAGGGGTTCTCTTAGAACGATTGGAAATGGGGGACTCTTCCATTCGGGATATTTTAATCGAACGTAACTTGCGCCTGGTGGTGTATATTGCACGCAAATTCGAAAATACAGGGATAGGGATTGAGGATCTCGTTTCAATTGGAACCATTGGGTTGATTAAAGCGGTCAATACGTTCGACCCCCAGAAGAAAATCAAATTAGCCACTTACGCTTCTCGATGTATCGAAAATGAAATACTAATGTATCTTAGACGTAATAACAAAACCCGTTCGGAAGTATCGTTTGATGAACCTCTTAATATTGACTGGGATGGAAACGAATTACTGTTGTCCGATGTTTTGGGTACGGAAAATGACATTATCTCTAAGCCCATCGAAGAGCAGGTGGATCGGCAGTTATTACAGTTGGCGATGGGGAGGCTGACAAATAGAGAGAAGGTGATCATGGAATTAAGGTTTGGGCTGGATAATGGGGTTGAGAAAACACAAAAAGAAGTTGCAGATCGATTGGGAATCTCACAGTCTTACATTTCTCGGCTCGAGAAAAGGATTATTCGCAGATTACGCAAAGAATTTTGCCGATTGGAATAACCTAAACGGTGTTAGGGCATACTTCAGTACAGAATTGGCTGGGGAGGTGCTCTTGGTTTGGCATTAAATAAAGTTGAGATCTGCGGAGTGAACACCTCGAAGTTGCCTGTATTATCCAGTGTAAAAATGAAGGAATTGTTCGTGATTTATCAAGCTGGAGATCGCAGCGCCCGAGACAAACTTATTCATGGAAATCTCCGTCTAGTTCTCAGTGTGATTCAGAGGTTCACGAATCGAGGAGAGTACGTTGATGACCTTTTTCAGGTTGGCTGTATTGGATTAATGAAAGCAATTGACAATTTTGACCTTGGACAAAATGTAAAGTTTTCTACGTATGCCGTTCCCATGATCATTGGAGAAATTCGTCGATATTTAAGAGACAACAATCCTATTCGGGTTAGCCGTTCGCTACGGGATATTGCCTATAAGGCACTTCAAGTAAGAGATCAGTTGGTCTGTGAGTGTTCACGTGAACCAACCGTAGCGGAGATTGCTGGTAAACTTTCTCTTCCACGAGAAGATGTTATTTTCGCCTTGGATGCCATCCAGGAACCAATCTCTCTATTTGAACCGATTTATCATGATGGTGGAGATCCTATCTTTGTCATGGACCAAATTGGAGATGATAAGCAATCGGACAATGGTTGGATTGAAGGACTTGCCGTACGAGAAGCTTTACGGCGTCTTAGTGAACGAGAAAAGCTCATTTTGTCTTTGCGTTTTTTCAATGGTAAAACTCAGATGGAGGTTGCTGATGAGATTGGAATCTCTCAGGCTCAGGTATCTCGTCTTGAAAAAGCAGCTATGCAACATATGCGCAAGTATGTGTAACCATGAAGTACGATGCACATTGTCTGAAGCAATTGCTTAGATATGCAAAAATATCTCAACTGTAGGCTATTTCAAGTCTCTCCCTCATATGATGATATATAGGAAACTGACTTATCTCGAGGTTAGCGCGATGGACGATATTAGAACCTCGAGCCTCGATTAGGGGGGAGGGCCTTGGAATGAGGATCTCAGATTTGAGATTATTGGATGTAGTGAATGTTAAGGATGGACGCAGGTTAGGGCCAATCAAAGATCTAGATTTGGATCTCGAACGGGGCGTTGTCAAAGGGATTATTGTGCCAGGGCCCCCAAGAAGTTGGGGATTTTTTGGCGGCGGCAAGACGGAGGATTATATTATCCCGTGGGACCGAGTCAAAAAAATAGGGATAGACGTTATCTTAGTGGATGCCAATGATCTGCCTGAGTTTAATACGGAGAATGATAACAATCGGTAATCGTAATAAGAATTTGAACTAGCGTAGGCCCCCTGTTTATTATACAGGAACATGGGCCTACGCTAGTTTTATTAACGAGGCGCAGACTACTTGACTAGGACTTAGGCAGGATTGTCCTTAAGGATATTAAATGGTATATTAAAAGGAAATCAAAGGAAATAAAAGGGGCTGGAGAGATGAGCTGGAAGTGGCAGAAAAGAGGAAGCTTAACCTATCTAACCATTCCAAAATGGCAAGATAAAGGCATAGACTTAGGTTTCTCCACTCGGGTAGGGGGAGCAAGTCGGGTTCCCTATGGTACTTTAAATTTAGGGCTTCATGTGGGTGATGATCCCACTTCAGTTTTAGATAACCGAAAGCAATGGTTGGATCAATGGGGGGCTGTCTGGTCAGAGGTAGCGGTGGGCGAACAGGTGCATGGCACAAACGTTATATGGATCAAGGAGGAAGATGGGGGTCGGGGGATTCGTGAATTGGAGACGGCAATCCCCGCGGTGGATGGATTATTGACACAAAGTAATGTTGGACTGATGGCCTTTTATGCAGATTGTGTTCCGCTTTTTTTCTATTTCCCAGACCTAGGGGCAATAGGAATTGCTCACGCTGGTTGGAAAGGGACTGTCGATAAGATTGGGCAAAAGGTCCTGGAATGTTTTGAAGAAGCTGGAGGGCATATAGAGAACGCTTGGGTTGCGATTGGACCAAGTATTGGGCCTTGTTGTTATGCAGTGAATGAAAGTGTGGCAGTACAGTTTCGGGCAAACTACCGTGAGACACCATTTCTGCACGCTCAAGAAGGTGGACATTACCACCTTGATTTGTGGGAGGCTAATAAATCCGTGCTTTTAGAAAAAGGGGTTCGCTCGGAAAATATAGATGTAGCATCGATCTGTACTGCAGACAATCCTGAATGGTTTTTTTCCCATCGCCGTGATGGTGCCCTAACCGGACGAATGGCTGGGTGGATACGACAAAAGGACAATGAGAGGAGGGTTTAGGATAAGTGACGACAATTTTAGTAGTTGATGATGAAGAACCTATTCAAGAACTCCTCAGGTTTAATATGGAAAAGGAAGGTTACCTGGTTTGGGTGGCGAAGGATGGGCCGGAGGCCTTAAGGTTTGTGGAAAAGGAACAGCCTGACCTTGTCGTGTTGGATGTCATGCTTCCAGGGATGAATGGCTTAGAGGTTTGTCGCAAACTTCGTTCAAACCCCAAATTTCAGCAAATTCCTATTATCATGCTAACGGCTAAAGGTGAAGAGATCGACAAGATTTTAGGATTGGAGCTTGGTGCAGACGACTACATGACCAAACCGTTTAGTCCGCGTGAATTGTTAGCAAGGATTAAAGCTCGTCTGCGGCGTCTGAATTTGCCCGAGGGAGAGAATGCTCAGATACTGCGGGGAGAGTTGCGGATTGACTTGACAGGTTTTCGTGTCCATGTTCGGGGAGAGGAGATCGAATTAACGCCCAAAGAATTCGAACTTCTTCGCGTTTTAATAACATATCCTGGTAAGGTCTACTCTCGGGATGAATTACTTGAACGCATTTGGGGGTATGAATATGACGGAGATACTAGAACGGTTGATGTTCATGTGCGCCATCTGCGGTTGAAAGTGGAAAGGGACCCGTCACGCCCTGAGTACATTGAAACATTACGAGGGGTAGGCTATCGTTTTAATGGGTAATAGAGTATGAGAATTAAATGGAGGATTACCGGACTTTTCTTTGCAATGACAGGGCTTTCTCTACTCCTGTTTTGGGTAGGAGAGAGCACGAAACTAGGATCTGCAGGGCAGCCTCCTAACTTTGGGGTTGCATCACTGGCGTTGTGTCTTCCTGCAGGGGTTGTTTACTTCTACTCTAGCCAACTATCACGTCGCATGGAAAAGCTTCACATTGCGACTCAACGAATTGCTAGGGGAGATTTTGAGCCCACTCATCTATCGGATTCAACCGATGAACTTGGACAGTTCACTGCTGAACTAAACAGTCTTTCGCGTCATGTCGAGAGGATGGTTGAAAATGGAACACAGGAAGCACACAAGATGGAAGCAATTTTGGCAGGGATGCAAGAAGGAGTTGTGGCTGTCGATCATGTAGGACGGGTTGTTTTAGTTAATGCTGCTGCCGAAAGAATTTTTGAACGTCAACGTACGGATGGAGAATTGGAATATCTATTAGAATTGACCTATGATCCGGAATTAGAGCGTTTAATGCGTAAGGTGCTTTCTGGTCAGCCCTCAGCTACAAGGGAAACTCATATTGCCCAAAGGACAGTGCAGAGCCACATTAACCCTATTCATAGTGAACGCGACCAGCCCCGAGGAGCGGTCATTGTTATTCATGATGTTACAGAGCTTCGGAGACTAGAACAAATGCGGACGGAATTTGTCGCTAATGTTTCTCATGAATTAAGAACTCCTCTGACCTCCATTAAAGGGTTTGTGGAAACACTTCTAGAGGGGGCGGTGGACGATCCCTCTCTGCGCGATCGGTTCCTCAAGATAATCCAAGCAGAGACGTTGCGCTTGCAGCGCCTTATCGAAGATCTTCTGACCCTGGCCCATATTGAGGGACGAGAAAATCGTGCTGGGATGAGTTCCAATAAAACTAGTTACGTTCAGCAAGCTTATGAAAAAATAAAACCAGTGATTCTGAGCTTTGCTGAGATCAAAGGAATAGAGGTGGAGGTTGAACTCCCGGAAGATTTGCCCCCGATTTTAATAGGAGAAGATTTGCTAAGTCAACTTCTTCTTAATTTGTTAGAGAATGCGGTTAAATATACTGCAGAAGGGCGCGTCTGGCTGCATGCGCAGGTAGATTCCCAAGAAATTCGTCTTGAATTTGGAGATACGGGCTGTGGGATTCCAGAGGAAATGTTGCCACGAATTTTCGAGCGTTTTTATCGAGTGGATAAAGCTCGTTCTCGAGAACAAGGGGGAACTGGACTCGGACTTAGTATTGTAAAACATATGGTGGAAGACCTTGGTGGCAAAGTTAACGTCGCTTCTCAGCTTGGGATTGGAACCGTCTTTACATGTGAATTGCCAAGGGCTGAATAACCAGGGAGGGCGTTATGAAAGAAAAAAAGTTTAAACTAAGATATTGGTTTTGGGGTAGTTTGCTCATTGTTCTGGTCGCAGGAATTTTGTGGTCCTATCGCTCCAGTCTTATGGCTGGAACGATAAAATCGGCCTTAGCCCAAACTGGAACGATTATCCATCAGCGAAAAGTTGCGGCAACATTTGCCAATCAGGAGTGGCCAATACTTGCCCCATTTTCAGGAAAGGTTCAATTTGTAGGTGAAGATGGACAGCGCTTTAGACGTGGGGAAACGGTGGCAACCCTCCAACCAGAAGGTGCGGCTCCTGGAACTAAACAGGAATATGTGATGAACCAAGCTATTTTGGCAGCAAATGGGGGGCTGTTCTTTCGCCAAAGTGATGGCTTAGAATCCACTATGACCAGTGAAAATCTGAGCTCGATGGACTTGGGTAAGTTATTGGCCCAGACTGTCAATGTAAAAACCGCAGGAGCAACGGCGCAGGCGGGAGAAGTTGTGGGCAAAATTGTGAATAACCTTATTCCAACTGTGGCATTTTTAGAACTGCCCAGTATTGATGGGCTCATTGTTGGAAAAACGATACGCTTAACGGCTGGGGATCAAACGGTGAGTGCCAAAATCACACGAAAATCAGATAAACCGCTAGGTGTCGTTGTTCAGTTTCCCAATTATGTTGATGGGTCAGCGATCAATAGACGACAAGAGGTGACTTGGATCTACCAATCGCCGACAAATGGAGTTCTCGTTCCAAGGAGCGCACTTTGGACACAGGGAGAGGAGCTCGGAGTATTCCTGTGGAGCGAGGGAGTTGTGCACTTTAAGAAGGTGAAGGTCCTCGATGAAGATGACAATCAAGCCTGCATTGAAAATCTGCAAAGTGGTGTTCCTGTTGTGATCAACCCCCGCGACGGACTAGAAGGGTTAGTAGCCAACGTAAAAAATATTTAGGTTTGGGCTTCACAAGCAGGAAACGACGAAAGGGCGTAGAATTCATTGCGAAGGAGATATTCTAATGTTGACAAATACGGGTGTTGAGCAAAACTTAGTCGAGGTTCGTCAGCGGATAGACCAAGCCATAGCGCGGAGTAAGAGGGACCCCCGTACTGTTCGATTATTGGCTGTGTCGAAGACCCAACCAGTATTACGTTTAGAGGAGGCTTATCAAGCTGGACAACGTGCCTTTGCTGAGAATCGTGTTCAAGAGTGGATGGAGAAAGCTCCAGTTCTTCCGAACGATTGCGAATGGCACCTGGTGGGAAGGCTACAGACAAACAAAGTGAAGTTTTTAGACCAAAATATTGCTATGATTCATTCGCTCGATCGGTATTCGTTATTGGAGGCACTTAACAAGCATGGCGAACGGTGTGCTAAGACCTGGACGACACTTGTACAAGTAAATATTGCTCGGGACCCTGCAAAGGCAGGGCTCTTGCCTGAAGAAGTGCCAGACTTTTTAACTTCAATTAGGGATTACCCCCATATCTTAGTTCGAGGGTTTATGACCATCGGGGCGTTGGAAGCCAGCTCGCTGGAAACTCAAGGCTTTTTCCAACAGCTTCGGGAACTTCGCGATACGTTGCAGTCCCGAAAATGGCCTGGAGTCGATTTGCGCGAGCTTTCAATGGGAATGAGTAGAGACTTCGAATTGGCGATCGAAGAAGGGGCAACTCTTGTCCGTGTAGGACGTCAGATTTTTGGAGAACGTAATTAATGTACCTGGAAAGGGAGGAACAATAAATTGGCTAAGTTAATTGACAAAGTGATTGGGATTATGGGGTTCGCGGATGAAGAACCCGAAGAAGACATTTTTCAAGAAAATGATAGAGAAAAAAACGAGCAAGAAGAGGTGCGCACTAGCCGTAGGAATGCCCAGGTCGTAAGTATACACACTCAGAAACAAATGCGTGTGGTGGTGATGGAACCGAATTCCTTTGAAGAAGCTCAGAACATTGCGGATCAGCTGAAATCGCGCCGACCGGTTATTGTTAATCTCGAGAATGCAGAAAAAATGTTAGCAAAACGGATCGTTGATTTTATTAGTGGGACAACCTATGCGTTAAATGGCAACATGCAAAAAGTAGGGAATGGAATATTCTTATTTGTACCAAATAACGTCGATATTTCTGGTGAGATGCGCGATGAACTGAAAGACAAAGGATTGTTTTGGCCGAAATAGGGAGGGATTCTAAACGTGATTTCACTAATTGCTCAAATTGTTGATAAAGTGATAACTATCCTCATTTATGCGATCGTAATTCGAACGTTTCTTTCCTTCGTACCCCAATTGAAGTCCAACTATTTGATTAGCCTCCTCTATGATGTGACAGACCCCCTTCTAAAGCCGTTTCAACGGTTTCAGATCGGCGGACCAGCTATGGCGGTCGATTTTTCTCCGATCATTTCAATTATTGCGCTGAACCTGATTCAATCTTGGATTGTAAGGCCCTTTTTCTAAATGAAACATTTAATGGATCGTAATGGGCTCGGATTTTGGAGCGAAAAAGAAGTGCGTTTAGAAGCTGCCCATCTATTAGACCAAGCCGATGCGGTGGTTCATGAGAGATCTAAACAAGTCACTCCTTTTTTGAGTTTTAGTATGCGGGAATGGATTGAAACCGTTCTTAGCAAGGAACATCTTGCTATAAAGGCGGAGGGAGGCTTTCCGGAGGCAGAGCGGGTTCGAATTCTTATAGGCCCTCAAGGGGAGCCTTTGAAGTCTGAGGATGCAAATGTCTCGCTTTTATGGGTCCTTCCAACGGATTCGCGTGTTCAGCTTGAACATAGGCAGATATTAGGTTCCCTCATGGGTATGGGCTTCAAGAGGGATGTTTTTGGGGACATTCAAGCAGGGCAAAAGGGTCAATATATTGCAACCGCAACAGAGATTGTTCCTTTTTTATTGGGCCATTGGACACAAGCTGGGCGAGAGAAACTAAAAGTCTCACTATGTGGAGAGATTCCAGACCTGTATCCTGATTCGGGTGAAGAGCGTCGTATTACGGTTAATTCTTCTCGCATCGATGCGGTAATTGCCAACGCTTTTGGGGTTTCGAGGTCTAATGCGCTGGAATGGGTTACCCGAGGCAAGGTAAGCCGAAATGGACTTAGGGTAAGTAAAGCGGATACAGAAGTTCAGCCGGGGGATACCATCTCTTGCCGGGGGCAGGGGCGTATTAAGTTTTTGGAATGTTCTCAAACCCGTAAGGATCGAACTGCTTGGCAAATTGTACTTTTCCGGTCAAAACGGCCTTAGGAGGGAATACGATGCAAATGACTCCTCTTGATATACGCAATAAAACCTTCCGCAAAGGGGTACGAGGTTATCAGTGCGGGGAAGTGGAGAAGTTTCTTGAAACCGTGAGTCAGGAATTTGAATCTGCGTATGCGGAGAACTTCGAACTTCGCGAAAAGACAAAAGGGTTAGAATCGGAGGTCAGCCATTATCGTCAGATAGAGAACACCTTGCAACAAACTCTAGTCCTAGCTCAACAAACGGCAGAAGAGGTTAAGCAGGCCGCACGTCATGAAGCTGAACTTTTGTTGAGGGAAGCAGAACAGAAAAAATTGATCAAGGTGTCTGAGGCTGAAAAAAAATATGAAGAAATTCAAGAGCAAATTCTGGAACTATCGCGGAATCGTGATTTGCTCCGAACTCAACTCAAGTCTTTTCTGCTTACCCACCTAGATTTGGCAAATTCACAGGATCGAAAAGAAGGCATAGCTTGAGAGCTCAGAGTGCCTGAGGTTGCGAATCAGCTTGGTTTCGTGGTAAAATGATAAATAGATAACTTTGAAGGAGAAGGATTGTCATCAATGAATAGATTAATTAGTGAGATACCTCCCGACTTTCTCATTCAAGGATTTGGGTTGCATCAGGATGAGAATAATGTTTACGTTGGGAAGGTAGGAGGACAAGAAGTTCAACTTTTATCTTCAATCAACGATTTGCCGGTAGATACAAAGGATGAAAAAATTTTTACTGTTGGATTTGCCGAAGCAAGCCATCATTTTCGCCCAGGGGATGTCTTGATGACTGGAAGCGATGATTTACTTGATCGTGCATTTCAGGCCATGGATGAAATGGAGCAACGTGGCGTTGTCGTCAGTTTAACGCCCTCTCAAGATTCCACGCACTTATACTTTTCTAAGGAACATATGGATCCCTTTGTTCAGGAATGGAAGAGCCAGAAAATTTCATTTCTGTGTCTGTGGATGGTAGATCCGATTGAATCGGAAGGACGAGCGAAGCTTGTCACTATCTTACGAAGGGTTATCTTTAAAGGATAAAACTAGCGACAAGAATTAAATTTCGTAGAACACATTGAAAAGGACAGTCTTTGTCAAACGCTTCAACAGCGAGCGGGAAATGGTGTGAACCCGTGAGGTGTGACTGAGAAAATCCCCTTGGAGTGAAGGGCTGAAATCAGAGTAGGCTGCTTTCGGTTTGTCCCCGTTATCAGACTTCCAAGTGGCTAGTTATGGCGACAAGGGTGGTACTGCGAGTGATCTCGTCCCTTTTTATGAGGGACGAGATTTTTGATATTTATTGAACTAACCTATTCCTCAACGTGTGAATATCGCACATTTAGTTATGGATAAGGTAGTTGTCTTTACCTGTGTTTTTGGTTAATCAAAGGAGGAAATTATAAATGGACTATCGCAATACACTGAATTTACCCGAAACAGATTTCCCAATGCGGGGAAATCTTCCCCAAAGGGAACCGGAAATCTTGAAATCATGGGAAGAAGAGAAACTTTACGCAAAGGTTCAAAAAGCACGTGCAGGACGACCAAAATTTATTCTTCATGACGGTCCACCATATGCTAATGGGGATATACATCTTGGACATGCCATCAATAAGGTATTGAAGGATGTTATCATCAAATACAAGACCATGATGGGTTTTGATGCGCCTTATGTGCCAGGATGGGATACCCATGGACTTCCTATCGAGCAACAAGTCATTAAGAAATTAGGCGTAAACCGTCATGCGGTATCTGCACTGGAATTCCGACAGAAATGTAAGGACTATGCTGAGAAATATGTAGGGATTCAGCGTGAGGAATTCAAACGGCTTGGAGTACGCGGAGATTGGGAACATCCTTACCTCACCTTGCAAAAGGAGTATGAGGCAGCTCAAATTGGGGTTTTTGGTGATATGACCAAAAAAGGCTATATTTATAAAGGGTTAAAACCTGTCTACTGGTGCCCTTCCTGTGAGACAGCATTAGCTGAAGCGGAAATTGAATATGCGGATAAGCCCGCCACGGCGATTTATGTTAAATTTGCGGTACGTGATGGGTTGAACGTGCTTGCCGAAGAGAATACTTTCGTGGTCATTTGGACCACAACTCCTTGGACCCTTCCAGCGAACCTAGCGATCAGTGTACACCCAGAGTTAACGTATGTCGTTGTCACTGCCCAACAAGAACATTGGGTCGTCGCTGAGGGGATGTTGGAGTCCTTACGCTCCCTCTGGAAGCTAGAACTTCCAGTTGAAAAGACACTCTCTGGTAAAGAACTTGAAGGTGTGATTTGTCGAAATCCGCTCATTGACCGAGACTCCGTGGTGATTTGCGGGGAACATGTTACCTTAGAAGCCGGCACAGGCTGTGTTCATACCGCGCCAGGCCATGGAGAAGATGACTTTTTGGTTGGGAAGAACTATGGGTTACCTGTCTTATGTCCAGTTGACCATCAAGGAAAATTCACGTCAGAAGGCGGAGTGTATGTTGGTCTTAAAACTGGAAAAGCAAATCCTGTGATTGTAGAGGACCTCAAGAAAACCGGAGATCTTGTGCTTGAGGAAACAATTGAGCACAGTTATCCTCATTGTTGGCGTTGCAAGAGCCCGATCATTTTCCGAGCAACAGAACAATGGTTTGCCTCCATTGATGGATTTCGCCAAGTAGCACTAGATGAGATTGAGAAGGTTCGCTGGATTCCCGCTTGGGGAAGAGATCGGATCTATAACATGATAGCAGACCGGGGAGACTGGTGTATTTCCCGGCAAAGGACTTGGGGGGTTCCTATTCCCATCTTCTACTGTGAGGATTGTGGAAAAGTGTTGGTGAATGACCAAACCATCGCAAAAGTTCAGGACTTTTTCCGTCAAGAAGGATCGGATGCTTGGTTCGCCCATTCTGCTAATGAATTGTTGCCAGAAGGGACCGCTTGTGATTGTGGTAGTACCAAATTCCGTAAAGAGACGGATATCATGGACGTTTGGTTTGATTCCGGTACAAGCCATGCTGGCGTCTTGAAGCAGCGGAGTGAACTTTCTTGGCCAGCAGATCTCTACCTAGAAGGTTCAGATCAGCACCGCGGTTGGTTCAATTCTTCTCTATCAACGTCAGTGGCCGCTTTTGGTCAAGCTCCCTATCGTAGCGTACTAACCCACGGCTTTGTGGTCGATGAGCAGGGGCGCAAGATGTCTAAATCGCTGGGCAATGGGGTTGATCCTCTTAAGGTTGTACAAGAATTAGGCGCAGACATTTTGAGGCTTTGGGTTAGTTCTGTGGATTATAAGAATGACGTGGCTGCTTCTCCGCGTATTATGAAGCAAATGTCTGAAGCCTATCGTAAAATCCGAAATACCCTGCGTTTCTTGTTGAGTAACCTCAATGATTTCGATCCTGCTAAAGACAAGGTGACTTATCAAGAACTTCAGGAAATTGATCGGTGGGCTTTGCTTAAACTTTCTAAAGTGGTTGAACGCGTGCTCCAGGGGTATGAGACTTATGAATTCCACTGGGTTTACCATACGATTCATAATTTCTGTACCATTGAATTAAGCGCCGTTTATCTGGATATTGTTAAGGACAGACTTTATGTAGAAGGAAAAACATCACTCCTTCGTCGCTCTGCCCAGACAGTTTTATACGAAGTCCTTGATGCTTTGGTTCGCCTTTTAGCTCCGGTCTTGTCGTTCATGACTGAAGAAATCTGGCCGTATATTCCTGGAGATAAGAACGCAGAAAATGTTCAAATAGCTGAAATGCCAAAGGTAAATTCGGAATGGATGAATGAAAAGATCGCTGACCTTTGGGATCAGATCTTGGAGTTACGGGCCGATGTTTCCAAAGTCTTGGAAAAAGCGCGTCAGGAAAAATTAATTAATCATCCGTTAACTGCACAAGTGGATCTTTATCCGACTGAAGTTCAATATGAATTCCTGCAAAAAGTCCCGAATCTTGCAGAAATCTTTATTGTTTCCAATCTAACTGTCCATGGGCCTCAGGAAGAAAGGCCAGAAGGTGTACAACCTGCGGAAGGTCACGAGGGTTTGGGGATTCTAGTACAGCCAGCCAAAGGGGAAAAATGTGAGCGTTGCTGGATGTTTCACGAGGAAGTTGGAAAGAATTTAGAGCATCCCACGATCTGTCCGCGTTGTAGTACTGTAGTTAGGTAAGTTTAAGGATTGTCTGATACCAATACGGAAATTCCATTAGTTTTCGTCAGATCATTGAAGCCTTCATTGCTTATACGCCCATTAGTGATTAGCTTTTGTAATAATCTTGGAAAATTTAGAAGAAGAAGTTACTAGACTAATTAAGGGAAAAGGCATATTATATTGAATAATAGCTAAATAATTAATATCGGATGATTCTAGTGGGAGAGAGCTGGGAGAACCAGTCGCCGAAGGAGAAAATCCCTTGAAATCGCTTTTCAGGGGGGGAAACTCTCAGGCAAACGTACTGCTAGATGACGATACTCTGGAGAGTTTCTCTTTATAGAGAACACCAAAGGGGAAGCCGGAGACGGCGAATCTCTCAGGTTCAAGGACAGAGGAAGTGCGATAATGCACCTCCTCTGTCCTTTTTTAGTGTATTAAGATGACAGCTGACTCATTGTGAAAGCCCTATGGGAGTTTTTAGTTGCCAACTATTACTTACTGAGTACTAACCAGGTGACAAAGTTGAGGAGGTTATAACAAAATGATTGAAACGAAACGAACTCCTCTTTATGAGGAACATCTGGCAGCAAAGGCCAAACTAATCGACTTTGGTGGATGGGAGATGCCTGTCCAATATGTTGGCGTTATTGATGAACACCATGCGGTTCGTACAAAAGCAGGGCTTTTCGATGTTTCACATATGGGAGAGGTCGATGTTCGCGGTAAAGAAGCACTGGCTTATGTACAAAAGTTGATTACCAATGATGTAAGTAAGCTCCAAGATGGCAAAATTCTCTATTCTCCTATGTGCTATCCAAACGGCGGAATCGTCGATGATTTACTTGTTTATTGTTATAATCGAGAACATTTCTTTATCGTCGTTAATGCTTCTAACACAGATAAGGATTACGAATGGATGGTGGAGCAAACTAAAGAATACGACGTGGTTGTTGAAAACGTTTCCGATCAGTATGCCCAACTTGCTTTACAAGGGCCTTTAGCTGAAACTATTTTGCAACGTATTACAAACGTCAATTTGGCACAAATTAAATACTATGGGTTTACACATGGAGATGTTAATGGTGTGCCATGCTTGATTTCACGCACCGGTTATACTGGCGAGGATGGATTTGAAATCTATGTTTCTCCCGAATTGGGAAGAGGATTATGGCAGAAGATTCTAGAAATTGGTGCTCCGGAAGGTGTGCAGCCGATTGGCTTGGGAGCCCGTGACACATTGCGTTTTGAAGCTCGTCTTCCTCTGTATGGCAATGAGTTAGGAGCGGAAATCTCTCCGTTGGAAGCAGGGCTTGGTGTCTTTGTTAAATTAGATAAAGCGGATTTTATCGGAAGGGACGCACTTCTAGCCCAAAAGGAACAAGGGGTATCTCGTAAGTTGGTAGGTCTTGAAATGATCGGTCGAGGAATTGCCCGCTCCCATTACCCACTTCAAAAAAACGGTGAAGAAATCGGATTTGTTACTTCAGGCTCTTTTTCGCCAACCCTTAACAAAAACATTGCTTTGGGCCTCGTCCACTCGGATTTAGCGGTTCAGGGCGAGATTTTAGACGTCATGATTCGTGGGAAAGCCGTGCAAGCCAAGATTATTCCCTCTTTGTTTTATAAACGAGGGTAAAAACGGAAAATGACTGTTATGCATTAAAAACTAGGTAAAAATAAAAATTTTAGGAGGATGATTTTAATGAATCCAGTAGAATTGAGCTATAGCAAAGACCATGAATATGCGAAAGTAGAAGGAAACGTCGTTGAGTTTGGGATTACAGATCACGCACAGGAAAGTCTTGGGGATGTTGTATTTGTCGAGCTTCCTGATGTTGGCGCGACGGTGACTGCCGGGAAGTCCTATGGAACGGTGGAATCGGTGAAAGCAGTTTCTGATATCTTGGCTTCTGTCAGTGGAAAAGTGGTTGAAGTCAATACTCTTGTCTTGGATACACCCGAATTGCTAAACAGTGATCCCTACGGTGAAGGCTGGTTAATTAAGGTCGAAGCTGAGGATTTGTCTCCTCTCAAAAGTATGATGACGGCTGAAGAATACGAAGCATTTTTAGCAGAGGAGGAACATTAGAATGAATTTCGTACCGAATACGGACAGCCAACAGGCACGGCTCTTAGCCCGTATCGGGGTTAAGTCGGTGGAAGATCTTTTTGTCGATATTCCGAAAGAAATTCGTTTAAGACGCCCTCTTGCTATTCACGGAGGAATGTCTGAGCAGGAATTAGTTAAGCATGTCAAGAAATTGGCGAATCAAAATACGACGGTCGAGGACTTCAGTTCTTATCTTGGTGCAGGAGCTTATGAGCATTATATTCCAAGTTTTGTGGATCAATTGTTGCTTCGCTCCGAGTTTTACACTGCTTATACACCCTACCAACCAGAAATTAGTCAGGGGACGCTTCAAGCCATTTATGAATATCAAACCTTAGTTTGTGAATTGACAGGGATGGATGTGGCTAATGCCTCTATGTATGATGGGGCATCCGCTTTGGCAGAAGCTGCTCTCATGACCTGCGATGCGACACGACGGGATAAGGTACTTGTGTTACAAACTGTGCATCCGGAATATCGCGATGTTCTAAAGACCTACTTGCCGCCACGGGGTGTAGAACTTGTGGAAATTCCCTTTAAGGATGGTGTAATGGATCGATCCGTTCTTGAGGCGGCGCTTCAAGAGGATATTGCAGGTGTCCTCGTTCAAAATCCCAACTTTTTTGGACGGATTGAAATGGCGGAAGAAATCGTTGAGCTTGCTCATGCCAAAGGAGCTCTTGTGGTTATGACAGTAAATCCCGTTTCTTTGGGGTTACTGAAGTCCCCAGGAGAATGTGGTGCTGATATTGTAGTTGGTGAAGGGCAACCCTTTGGTAATTCCCTTAATTTCGGAGGACCTTATTTAGGGTTTCTTGCAGTACGAGACAAATTTGTCCGACGGATGCCAGGACGGATTGTTGGGGCAACCATGGACAAAAGTGGGAAAAAAGGCTATGTTTTAACTCTTCAGGCCCGCGAACAGCATATTCGACGTGAAAAGGCCACGTCCAATATCTGCTCCAATGAAGCGCTTTGTGCGTTAGCTTTCACGATGCATCTGAGTGCACTCGGAAAAACAGGGGTTAAAGAATTGGCGTACCTGAATTTGCAAAACGCTCACTATGCTGCACAGGAGATTGCCAAACTTCCAGGGATGAAGTTGGCCTTCACAGGGCCGTTCTTCCATGAATTTGTAGTTGAGACGAAGATCGAACCGGCTAAAGTTAATGCTGCACTACTTAAAAATCGGATTATCGGAGGACTCGATCTTGCTCGTTTCTACCCAGAGTTCGATCATCATCTCCTCTTTTGTGTAACTGAAACGAAATGTAAAGCAGATATCGACAGGCTTGTAGGCAGATTGGGGGAGATCCAATGAAAGCATTAGAACCACTTATTTTCGAACTCAGCGCCAATGGACGAAGTGCAGTTAGCTTACCCTCGTGTGATGTACCGGAAGTTTCACTGGATACGATGATCCCAGCTAATATGTTACGCGAGCAGGAACCAAATCTCCCAGAACTTTCGGAAGTGGATGTGGTTCGTCACTTTACACATCTTTCTACTTTCAATTACGGTGTGGACACCGGGTTTTATCCACTAGGCTCTTGTACAATGAAATACAATCCTAAGGTTAATGAAATGTTAGCACGTCTCTCTGGCTTTACTACCCTCCACCCTTACCAACCTGAAGCTTTGACTCAAGGGGCTTTGCAACTCATGGCAGAACTTCAGGAAGATCTCTGTGAATTAGCGGGAATGGATGCCTTTACTCTTCAACCGGCTGCGGGTGCTCACGGGGAAATGACTGGTATGCTGATTATTAAGGGCTATCATGATCATCGTGGTGATAAAAAGCGTAAAAAAGTAATTGTCCCTGATTCAGCTCATGGGACGAATCCTGCGACCGCGGCAATGGCTGGATATGAAATCATTCAGGTTCCATCGAATGATCGCGGTGGGGTTGATCTTGAGGCCTTGAAAAAGGTCGTTAACGACGAAGTAGCTGCATTAATGCTGACGAATCCCAACACAGTGGGCCTCTTTGATGAAAATATCTTAGAGATCACAAAGCTGGTTCATGACGTGGGAGGGTTATTGTACTACGATGGGGCAAATACCAATGCGATTATGGGTCTTGCGCGCCCGGGAGATATGGGTTTTGACGTTGTACATCTCAACTTGCACAAAACATTCGCTACGCCTCACGGGGGTGGCGGACCTGGAGCTGGACCAGTGGGGGTTAAGAAATTCTTGGCGCCTTTCCTGCCAAAGCCTATGGTTGTTCGTTGTGAAGATGGAACCTTTATACTTGAGGAAAATTTGCCACTATCGATTGGCAGGGTACGCTCGTTTTATGCAAACTTCTCTGTGCTTGTAAAGGCCTATGCCTATATACGTAGCCTAGGTGGGGCAGGATTGAAGGCGGCATCGGAAAACGCGGTGTTAAATGCTAATTATTTAATGAGTCTTCTTAAAGACCATTATTTTCTGCCGTTTGAACGTGTTTGTCAACACGAATTTGTTATTACACCGAAATACCTAAAATCCACTGGGGTGCATACTTTAGATATTGCCAAGCGTTTGTTGGACTATGGTTATCATCCACCGACCATTTATTTCCCGATGATCGTTGAAGAAGCCATGATGATCGAGCCAACGGAAACAGAAAGCATCGAAACTCTGGATGAATTTGCAAAGGTACTTATCCAGATTGCAGAGGAAGCTCGAAGTAATTCGGATCTTGTTAAGAATGCACCCTATACCACATTAGTGACGCGGTTAGATGAGGTGGGTGCGGTACGAAAGCCGAACTTGCGTTGGAGGAAGGAACTCTAATAGTTATTGATAGAAATTCACTATCTTCATCTGCATAAATTTATGAGCTAATTGCTATTTTATATTAATGATGCGCTGATAAAGCAGCGCCTTGTTGAAGACTATAGAATTGTTTAATAAAAGGGATACATTAATTCATAGTATTTGTGAATTAATGTATCCTTAATTTTTTAACTGTTGTGGTTTTTATTGCTGTAGGGCTCTTTAGATCCTTGAAATAATATTTTAAATATTTGTAATAGGTAAAGGTAATGCCAAGTATGAATTTGGAAAAAATTAGATGTCGTTTTAAGGCGAAATAGAGTATACTAAGAGAAATAGAAATTTTTTCAGTTATGTTTCGGTAGGCTTAGTTCGAACAAGGAGGTTGAAGAAATTATGGCAAGTTTTAAAGTTCCCGTAGGTATTTCTAATCGACACATTCACTTGTCCCAAGAACATATTGAAGCTCTTTTTGGGCAAGGACACTCTTTAACTAAAACAAAAGATCTGAGCCAACCCGGCCAGTTTGCCTGTGAAGAGACGGTAACCCTAATTGGGCCAAAGGGCACTATGTCTGGGGTTCGAGTTTTAGGACCGGCTAGGAAAGCTTCACAGGTGGAGCTTTCAGCAACAGATACCTTTAAGATAGGGGTAAGACCACCAGTACGGGATTCTGGAATGCTCGAAGGAACTCCAGGTATTGATGTCCAAGGGCCTTTGGGCCAGGTTCATCTTGATCAAGGCGTAATTATTGCAGCCCGTCATATTCATATGACCCCTAGTGAAGGGACGAAATTTTCTTTGAAAGACGGAGATCATGTCCGTGTTGCGGTTCCTGGTAGCCGAGGTGGGGTTTTTGAGCATGTGCTCGTTCGTATAGGCCCCAATTATGCTTTGGATTTACATGTGGATACTGACGAAGGCAATGCACTCAGCCTGTCCAATGGGCAAGAACTAGATGTTTTGTGCGATTAGGTTTAGGAAACTTTACGATATAAAATTCATAAGAGCGTTAAAGCAACATCTTAGAAAACCAGGAATATTTATTCCTGGTTTTCTGTTTTTGTACCAAACAGAGCTTGATTTTGGGTTGAAAAAGTATAACTAAGGCATCGCCTTCGCAAAGGTTTGACGCTAACCAAGGTTTTCTTATTTCATTAGGCTTAATTTGTGCCTAAACTGCTTTTCAGGGCTTGTTGAAGTTTGTAGAGTTCTGTGTAAATTTCAAAGACGTGGGAACACTAAATTTGGTGGTTTAACGTGAGGTGAATAAAAAAGATGGACGTTTCCAACGATAAGAATAAATCGCCAATATCACGTTTGTCATGTAAAGAAGATGCCGGTCTCTTGAACATGCAAGAGTGGGTCGACGTGAGGCACCAAGTCACATTATTGGCAGAGACTCTAGAAAAAATGAGATTGGCGGAATATATTGCGTATCTGAATCGTCCAGGACGCATGCTCTGGTTTAATTTCGTCGTCGGCCTTTTGCGGGGATTGGGTACTGCGCTGGGAGCGGGACTTCTCGCAGGGGTTGCCTATTTTCTATTGAAACGTATTGTCGTGCTTAATTTGCCGGTTATTGGCGGGCTTATTGCTGAACTGAGTAAGTACGTTCATCAGCCTTAGGATAAATGTGAGGATGACAGGTCCTAATGTGAAGCACCAATAATGAGTAAGATAATGAGAGAATCTTAGCTTTGTGAGGGAGGTTTATTTATGGAAGAAAAGACGAGGTACACGAAACTGATCGATACACTTCATGAAGAGAAACAAGATTCAATGGAAACCGCCACAGAACTAATTAATGGAGATATGAGAGAGTCATTGGGCGAATTGTCGGTTATAGACAATCACCCTGCTGATATTGGCACAGAGGTTTATCAAAGGTCTCAAGATGTCGCAGAACACGACCGCTTGATACACAGAGTCGAAGCGATTGACGCTGCTTTAGAACGCTTTAAAAAGGGTGAGTATGGAATTTGTGAACATTGTGGCGGCGAGATACCGTACGATCGACTAGAGATCTTACCTCATACGACGGTATGTGCTGAATGTAGTCGCGAAGAGGAGAAGGAAGAGCAACACTCCTTTCACCGTGATCCCGTTGAGAACGAAATCTTGAATCGTCCTTTTTCGCGGACCTTTAACGATGGCACAGACCGCGTAGAGTTTGATGGAGAAGATTCTTGGCAGGCAGTGGCCCGTTATGGTACCTCGGATTCTGGCCAGGATTTGGGGACCAATCGAGATGTCGCGGATCCAAATGACGGATATGAAGATGCGGATGAGGTTATTGGGGCGGTCCAATATATTGAAACGATTGAAACTGAACGGGAACCGGAAGGGCGGGGTAATACGATTCACTATAGTAAGGAGCATGGAAGGACGCATTAAGAGGAGAGAAACGAATAGTTTGCCCTGGTTCGTGCCCTGTGTTAAGATGGGGAAAAGAGCGGGGGGGTTAGTCGGTTGTTGGTTTGGCTTGCTATGATCGGGGTATGGATAATTGATCGTTTATTTAAGGTTTTGGTGCAATCAAATTTTATTCCAGGTGAGACGCTGAAAGTCATTCCTAAAGTATTTCATCTGACGTATGTCTTAAATCCAGGCGCGGCGTTTGGCTTGATGGCCGGTCGGACCTGGATTTTTGTTGTTACTGCGCTTTTAGTTGTGGGCGGGGTGATTTATGGGCAGTTTCGTATTTCGCACGGTGAAGTGCTCACCCGCCTGTCCTTGGGTATGATCGGAGGAGGGGCATTAGGAAACCTGTATGATAGACTCGTTATTGGGCGTGTGGTAGATTATTTGGATTTCCAGATTTGGCCGTTTGTCTTTAATTTTGCGGATAGTATGATTGTTATAGGGGTAGGATTGCTTGTTTTTTGCTTATATCAGCAAGAGAGGGCTCAACAAGCTAAGGTTGAATCTATATCTCAGAATGAGAAATAGGAGTATAAACAAGGCTACTTATAGCAACTAATAGAGTTATTTAATGATTACGAGAAGGTTCATATTTAGTGTTGCGTTATCGCGATATATAAGAATTTGCGGGGTTAGAGAATGGAAAAAATGATAAGTGAAGTTGTGCTGGAGGATTTTGAATTGGACGAACAAGTTTCTGACGAGGAAAACTTGTTTGGAGGTATTGACTTATCGGTCGAAAAGGATACGTTTGAACTTCCCCAAGGAATTCGCTTAGACGTTGGGCTGACGGATGTTTTGGGCAAGAGTCGGTCTTTCGTTCAAGGACTCATAGAGCAAGAATGTGTAACAGTTAATGGCTTAGTTAAAAAAGCGAATTACAAGGTGCGCCAGGGTGATAAGATTGAGGTCGAGTTTCCTACCCCACGTGAATCTACAGCCGAACCTGAAAATATCCCGATTGAAATCCTTTATGAGGATGAGGATGTTTTGGTTGTGAATAAGCCCCAGGGGATGGTTGTTCATCCGGCTCCGGGCGCATGGACGGGAACCTTGGTTAATGCATTGTTATATCACTGTCAGAATCTTTCTGGCATTAATGGGGTATTACGTCCGGGAATTGTACATCGTATTGACAAAGATACGTCAGGGATTTTGGTGGTGGCTAAGAATGATATCGCTCATCAAGGGCTCGCAGCTCAACTTAAAGCACATACTATGGATCGGAAATATTTGGCGTTAGTTCATGGGGTGGTTTTAGAGCCTTCTGGTACGGTCGACGCACCTATTGGACGTGATCCAGCTGATCGTAAGCGGATGGCTGTGGTTATGCACCATTCGAAACTGGCTGTGTCGCATTACACTGTGTTAGAGAGGTTTAGTGAAAGTACTTATGTGGAAGTGCGTTTAGAGACTGGAAGAACCCATCAGATCCGGGTCCATATGCGCTATATTAAGCATCCCGTTCTTGGAGACCCAGTGTATGGACCAAAAAAGAATCAATTTGGGGTACAGGGACAAATGCTTCATGCAGCGCACTTAGGATTTGAGCATCCGAGAAGTGGGTTATGGATGAAATTTGAGGCTCCTGTGCCTAAAAAGTTTGCAAAATTAATGGAGAAGTTAAGGAAGGAAGTGTCTTAGAAGGAGTCAGTGTCTTAGCATCCTACGGCGATATGTATTCGTTGTGGGACAGCGCCTCCGGCGATAGTCTCCACTGGAGACTATCGTGTTCGCACACGCTCCATCGCTATTCGCTTGATGCCGCGGCTAAAACGCAAAACCTCAGGGATATTCTGCATGTTAACCGTTGCGTTTCTTCACGCCGTGTCATCTGCGCTCATTGACGCGATTCCGCTAAAGCGCTTCACTAAGCTAAGAAACTTCCTCGGGTTTGTGGGTCGACGGGGGTGTCGGAAGGGCTTCGGGGGCTGTTTACGTCTTTGACGCAAAGGCGCTCTGAAAGCAGGAGGAACGCAGTTGCGGGCTGTTGGGGAAGGAAGTGTGTGGTGGTTCGCATAACTTTTCGTGGTTGACATTTAGGGGGACCTGCAGTACACTTAGTGACAGTTATATAGCCTTTAATGAAGTCCTGAGAGGCTTGGGAAGGCAGACGGAAGTGATTGAGGACTGTCTGCTATTCAGACAGTTTTTTTGTACATTTCGATCTAATCTGCGGACCGAAAGATAAGCCCTAGGGGGAAAGGAGTTTGAAAGCTTTGGAAGGAACAATTAAAAGCAAAATCTTAGATGCGGATGGGATTCGCCGAGCAATTATACGGATTGCCCATGAAATTGTGGAAAAGAATAAAGGGACAGATAAACTTGTCTTGGTCGGTATTCGTCGTCGAGGGGTGCCGATAGCGGAACGGATTCAACAATATATTGAAGAATTTGAAGGGGTAAAAGTTCCACTCGGAATTTTGGATATCACTCTTTATCGAGATGACCTAAGTACTATTGATGTCCATCCGGTCGTTCATGAAACCGATGTACCAGTGAGTATTGAGGGGAAGGCCGTGATTCTGATTGACGATGTTCTGTATACAGGGCGGACGGCTCGTGCAGCCTTAGATGCGACGATGGACATAGGTAGACCGGAGCGCATTCAATTGGCAGTACTCGTGGATCGGGGACATCGGGAATTACCTATTCGGGCAGACTATGTTGGTAAAAATCTACCCACTTCAAAGCGGGAGATTGTAGCGGTGCGATTGCAGGAAATAGATGGCGATGAGGATGTACTTTTGCTGGAGCGGGAAGATAATCATACGAATTAAATAAGACTTAACCCTTTAAATGCTATCCTGAGAGATGGCCAAGGGCGAGTAGGATATAGGCTTATGTCTATTTGAAGTCCTCTCCCTCTAGGGAAGAGGATTTTTTGATACCCACTTTAGGATTAAGCATAAAATCATAAGAGATAATAAGAGTTAACGAAGTTAGGGAGGTTTACTATGAAATGGCAGCGTAAGGATATTTTAGCGATAGAGGATATGAGCGTGGAGGAAATTCGTCATATTCTGCAGACTGCAAAAGCGATGAAGGGAATTTTGATGCGCCCGATCAAGAAATTGCCTACGTTAAAAGGAAAATCCGTCGTTAATCTTTTCTATGAAGCAAGTACTAGAACTCGAACCTCCTTTGAAATGGCTGGAAAAGTATTAGGGGCCGACACAACGAGTATTGCCGTTGCCCAGAGTAGTGTGAGCAAAGGGGAGAGCTTATATGATACCGCTAAGACGATTCAGGCGATGCGTGCAGACCTGGTAATCCTTAGGCATCCCAGCTCGGGTTCTGCGAATTTTTTGGCAGACATTCTTGATTCCTCCGTCATTAATGCGGGAGACGGTCAGCATGAGCATCCAACTCAAGCTTTACTGGATATTTTCACAATGGAGGAGCGCCTAGGAACACTTGAAGGTAAGAAAGTAGTCATCGTTGGAGACGTTTTGCACTCTAGGGTTGCTCGGAGCAACGCTTGGTGTCTCAGCAAAATGGGTGTTGATGTCACCTTTGTAGGCCCTCCGACGTTGGTTCCTGTTGAAATGGAGGGCGTGGGTGTTAAATTGACCCATGATCTAGATGGGGCTTTACCAGGGGCGGATGTAGTAATGGCTTTACGCCTTCAACTTGAACGCCAGAAAAGTGGGCTCTTCCCGAGTCTTCGCGAGTATAGCCATCTTTATGGCCTCACGGTAGATCGCCTAAAGAAAACTGGAAAACAGAGTATCGTATTACATCCTGGGCCAATGAATAGGGGCGTGGAGATCTCGGATGACGTGGCTGATGGTGTAGACGCATTAATCGAGCGACAGGTTACGAACGGTGTGGCCATTCGCATGGCTCTTATATATCTACTGATAGGAGGATCTAGCAATGTGGTGGCTTAAAGAAGTACGGGTCATTGACCCGAGTCAAATGATTTCGTCCGCCCGGGATGTTTTGATTAAAAACGGGAAGGTGTTAGAAATCTCTTCCTCAATGACAGAAGCAGAGGTTTTGGCAAAAGCACAAGGTGAACCAGTGGAAGCCATCGAGGGAAAAGGGAAATTTCTCTTTCCCGGGCTAATCGATGTACACACTCATCTGCGTGAGCCGGGACAAGAGGATAAAGAAGATATTTTAAGTGGCTCACGTGCCGCAGTGCGCGGAGGATTTACGACTATTTTGGCGATGGCTAACACTCTGCCCGTGATCGATAACCGAGCTTTGGTTGAATTTGTACGATTACAGGGGGAACGTGCAGGATATGCTCGAGTGCTACCAATTGGGACGGTTACTAAAGGGATGAAAGGTGAAGAACTGGCCGAAATGGCAGATATGAAAGAGGGGGGAGCAGCGGCCTTTTCGGATGATGGTAAAAACATTCAAAATGCTGAAGTGATGCGGCTTGCTCTAGAATATGCCAAATTGACCGGATTACCCATTATTAGTCATTGTGAGGATAAGAATTTAGCCGGAGAAGGTTTGATGCGTCGCGGTCTGGCGTCTGGTCGGATGGGATTAAGAGGGATTCCTGCGAGTGCTGAAAGTGTCATTGTTGCTCGAGATTTGCTCTTGGCCGAGGAAACGGGTGGAAAACTCCATCTTGCTCATATTTCTACCGCGGAGAGTGTTGACTTGATTCGAAGAGCTAAAGCACGGGGTGTTAATGTCACGGCTGAAGTAAATCCTCACCACTTAATTTTTTGCGATGAAGAGATAACTCTTACAGATACGGTGCTAAAGGTGAATCCTCCTTTGGGTTCCCGAGAGGATAGAGATGCACTTATTGAGGGACTCCGAGATGGTACGATCGATATGATCGCGACGGACCATGCTCCCCACACCCAGGCCGAAAAGGCGCGACCTTTTGCGGAGGCTCCGTTTGGCATAGCAAGTCTTGA
This sequence comes from Desulfosporosinus sp. Sb-LF, assembly GCF_004766055.1. NCBI lineage: Bacteria > Bacillati > Bacillota > Clostridia > Eubacteriales > Desulfitobacteriaceae > Desulfosporosinus > Desulfosporosinus sp. Sb-LF. The sequence continues at coordinate 241,003 of NZ_SPQR01000006.1, forward strand.
GACCGCACTGAGCGCAGTTTGGCAGTATTTGGTGTTGCCAGGGCGGTTGTCTATGGATCGGGTGATCGAGGCCTGGAGTGTTGCTCCAGCACAGCGGTTTGGTTTGAGTGGAGGTTCGCTTAAAGCGGGAGCAGTCGCAGATATGGTACTCTTTGACCCGGATTTCCATGAGGAGATTGTTCCAGCTAAGCTGGTTTCGAAAGCGCGGAATACACCGTTTTTAGGTAAGACCTTACAAGGTTTTCCCGTCATGGTATGGGTGGAAGGCAGACTTGTGCAGAGAAATCGCACCGTAATATAACGTAATTTTAAGTAAATATTGATAGAAATAGGTATCAATATTAGTTGGCCTTTATAAGGCAAGATTAATGAACAAAATCAAGGGCCAGTTACAAAAATACTGAAACCTATATTAATAGGCTTATAGCATCTCTTGATTGAAGGATTTAATGGGTTGAATAGAGGATTAGAGAGGAAGTGCCGAAGGTGGCTTATCTCGTATTTAAGGATGGGACAACCTTTGAGGGGGAAGAGTTTGGGGCGTGGTTGAAGGGTTTAAACTCAGTGACTGAGCAAGAAGTGGTCTTTAATACGTCCATGAGTGGCTATCAGGAAATGGTCACTGATTTGTCCTATGCGGGGCAGATTCTCGTCCTGACTCAACCGCAAATCGGAAATTATGGCTGGCATCACGAAGAAAATGAAGCAGATAAAACTCGTCTACAGGGACTCATCGTGAGGGAGCTTTCTGATGGAGAGGGTAGTTTACATGCTGAGGGATCGTTGGAGGACTATTGCCAGCAGCATGGAGTGAAGGGTTTAAAGGGAGTCGATACACGGGCTTTAACACGGTATTTGAGAGAATTTGGAACATTGCCTGGCGTACTTGTTCATACCCGGGAGATTGGTTTGGAGTTCTGGGCAAATTTTCAGGAGCATGATAAAGCAAAGGAAAAGAGCGAACACTGGGTTTACCGGTCAACGGTTAAGGAAGCTTACGAAATTCCAGGATTGGGCTCTTTAATTGCTGTTTTAGACTTTGGGGCTAAACGAAATATTGTCCGGCATCTTCAAAAACGAGGGTTCAGGATCATGGTGTTTCCGGCCGGATCGACGCCTGAAGAGATTTTGAGGCATCGTCCCAGCGGAATAGTTTTAAGCAATGGTCCCGGAGATCCTGAAGAGTTGCCGGAATGTGTAGCCACAGTGCGCGGATTATATGATAAGTTGCCAGTCTTAGGTATCTGTTTAGGACATCAACTTTTGGCTTTGGCAGCAGGTGGAGAGACGTATAAACTCCCTTATGGGCATCGCGGTGGTAATCATCCGGTCCTTGATGTTCGGACGGAAAAAGCGACCATGACTGCTCAAAACCACGGGTATGCCGTGCAGGAAGCCTCTTTGGCGGGTTCAGGCTTTGAAGTGACGTTGCGCAATCTCAACGACGGAACGGTAGAGGGGATGGAGCATGACACTTATCCAATCCTATCGGTACAGTTTCATCCTGAGGGTGCGCCGGGACCAGAGGAGAACGCTGAGATTTTCGATCGGTTTAAAGAATTAGTGGAAAGCAGCAGCTTAATCAGAAAGGGGAGAAACTAACGATGCCCAAGAAGGAATGGAAAAAGGTTTTGGTGATCGGGTCAGGTCCCATTGTGATTGGGCAGGCTGCTGAGTTTGACTATGCAGGTACCCAAGCCTGTCGTGCTATACGCGAAGAAGGGGTAGAAGTTATTCTCGTCAACTCCAACCCTGCAACGATTATGACAGATCGAGAAACGGCAGATCGAGTGTACATTGAGCCTTTGACCGTAGAATCTGTGGAACGGATTATTGAGCGGGAGAGGCCAGATGGACTGATCCCTACTATGGGAGGGCAAACCGGCTTGAACCTGGCTTATCAGCTTGCAAAACGGGGAGTTTTGGATCGCTGCGAGGTCACTTTAATGGGCACCTCTCTTCAAAGTATTGATCAAGCGGAAGATCGGGAAAGCTTCCGGTCCTTGATGAAGGAACTTGGGGAACCCATTCCTGAAAGTAAAATTGTGTCCAAAGTTGAAGATGCACTTGATTTCGCGAAGGAAACAGGCTACCCACTCATTGTGCGCCCAGCTTTTACCTTGGGAGGAACCGGGGGAGGGATTGTGCAGAGCGCTGAGGAACTGAAGCTGATTTCAGAGAGTGGATTACAGGCAAGTCTCATTGGACAGATTTTAGTGGAGCGCAGTGTAGCGGGCTGGAAAGAAGTCGAATTTGAAGTCTTACGCGATGGAGTCGGCAATTGCATAACGATTTGCCATATGGAAAATATGGATCCAGTGGGAGTACATACAGGGGATAGTATCGTCGTGGCGCCCTGCCTAACCTTGACAGATCGGGAAGTTCAGATGTTACGCAGCTCTTCACGGAAGATCGTAAATGGACTGGGAATTGAAGGGGGATGCAATGTCCAGTTTGCCTTGCATCCTTCAAGCATGGAATATGTAGTGATTGAGGTTAACCCCCGTCTAAGCCGTTCTAGTGCCCTCGCCTCTAAGGCTACTGGGTATCCGATCGCCAAGGTCGCGGCCAAAATAGCCTTGGGTTATGCCCTGACAGAAATCAAAAATGCTGTAACAGGAAAAACCTCGGCTTGTTTCGAACCAGCCTTAGACTATGTCGTGGTTAAAATTCCACGCTGGCCTTTTGATAAATTCACAGAGGCAGATCGGCGCTTAGGCACCCAGATGAAGGCAACCGGAGAAGTCATGGGTATCGGTCGTAATTTGGAAACTGCCTTACTCAAAGCCGTTCGTTCTCTCGATATAAAGGTGTACGGAGTTCGATTACGAGAGCTTGAGGGATTATCAGATACTGAACTCAAAACCTCGTGCCTTCAGCCCGATGACCGACAATTGTTTGTTCTTGCCGAGGCTTTGAAGCGCGGTTGGACGGTGGATTGGTTAGCAGAGTTGACGGGCTGGAATCGTTATTTTCTGGTTATTCTTAACCGTCTGGTGGACAACATGGTTTTACTGGAACAAGCACCTTGGGATAAGGAGATCATGCTTCGTGCTAAACGGCTTGGGTTTGCGGATTTAGAAATTGCAGCCCTTTGGAATAGTACAGAAGATGAGGTATATAGATTCAGGCAAGAGTCGGGTCTTCGACCTGTTTTTAAAATGGTTGATACTTGTGCCGGGGAGTTTGAGGCCACAACGCCGTACTTTTATTCTAGCTATGATGTTGAAGATGAAGGGGAAGTCCATAAGGTACCCAAGGTGGTCGTCTTAGGATCGGGCTCCATTCGGATCGGGCAAGGGATTGAATTTGACTATTGTTCCGTACATGCGGTTTTGGCACTGCGAAAAGCAGGCTTTGAAAGTATTATTATCAATAACAATCCCGAGACAGTCTCAACGGACTTTGACACAGCGGATCGACTGTATTTCGAGCCCTTGACCTTGGAAGATGTCTCTGCGATTTTAGACAAAGAACAGCCCGATGGTGTGGTGGTTCAGTTCGGAGGGCAAACAGCCATTGGCTTGGCCAGCGGATTAGCGCGGCGCGGATATAAAGTTTTGGGTACGACAGTGGAGGATATTGACCGAGCTGAGGAGCGGGGAACCTTCGATCGTGTACTTCATGACCTGGGGGCCAAACGGCCTCGCGGGGGCGGGGCCACGAATATGGAGCAAGTGCAACGTGTGGCCCAAGAGATAGGATTCCCCTTGGTGGTTCGGCCATCCTATGTCTTAGGTGGACGGGCCATGGATATTGTCTATGAAGAAACGGAACTAGAAGCTGTCGTCAAACGTGCTCTATTGGCATCCTCGGATCAGGAGATCTGGATGGATCAATATCTCCTGGGAACTGAGGTGGAAGTCGATGCAATCTCAGATGGAGAAAATGTCTTCATCCCGGGAATCATGGAACATTTAGAGCGGGCAGGGGTCCATTCTGGGGATTCTATAGCGGTCTATCCGCCGCAAACACTGGACTTAGATATGCAAGGGCGGATCATAGCTTTAACGGAATCGTTAGCCCGGTCATTAAAGATTAAAGGATTACTAAACATCCAGTATGTCATTTATCAGAAAGAACTCTTTGTCCTTGAAGTGAATCCTCGATCGAGTCGCACCGTTCCTTTCCTGAGTAAAGTTACTGGGGTCCCCATTGTAGACTGGGCGACCCAAGTCATCCTAGGAAGAGATTGGAAAGATATAAAGATCCCGCACGGCCTCTGGCCAATAGGGGATCGGGTAGCTGTCAAAGCACCTGTGTTCTCTTTCTCGAAACTTCAACGGGTCGAGCCATCATTAGGCCCAGAAATGAAATCTACGGGTGAAGTCATGGGAATGGATAGAACGTATGAAAAGGCCCTCTATAAAGCGCTTCTTGGTGCAGGGCTGTCATTTACGACATATGGTTCTGTGTTTGTTACCTTGGCAGACCGTGATAAAGCAGAAGGGGTTGCCCTCGCTCGGAGGTTTGCAGAACTTGGGTTTAGAATCTTAGCCACGGAGGGAACAACGCTTTACTTAAAGAATCAGGGGTTAAGAGTGGAACAGATTGCGAAATTGCACGATGGCTCCAACGAAATTATCGATGGAATTCGGAAACAAAAAATTCAATGTGTCGTTAATACTACAACCCATGGTCGTGTACAAGAAAGTGATGGGTTTGCGATCCGAAGAGCGGCTGTGGAACATGGAATCCCTTGCTTCACGAGCTTAGATACCGCCGGAGCATTGCTCCAAGTTCTGGAAAGTATTTCGCCAGGTCTCTTGCCACTTTAAGTAGCTCCATCTCTAGATTATTGAACTTATTTAGGATTGTGATATTCTATATTTCGAATTACGAACCAGGAGAGGAGGGGATGCCATGCTTACGGAAGGACAAGTAGTTGTTCATGAACGCATTGGAGATGAAGACCAAAGGCTTAGGCGATTGGTTCTAAAGGGACCGATTGCCCAAGTCGCGAAGGCTGGACAATTCGTCGCAATCCAGGTTCAGGATCCAGCGCTTTCGTCATTTGATCCGTTATTGCGACGGCCTATTAGCATTGCAGGTATTTCTCCCGAACGCGACGAGATTACCTTGCTTTATCGAATTATGGGTCGGGGAACTGAAATCTTAGCACGAGCTCGATGCGGAGAGCGGCTTAGTATTATGGGACCCTTGGGAAACGGTTTTTCGTTTCCCAAACAAGAAGGGGAATTGTGGCTGGTTGCAGGGGGAATCGGTGTATTCCCCCTATATGCTCTGGCTCAAAGCGCGCTTGCTCGGGGCCTTAAAGTGCGTTTGTTTTGGGGAGGCGAAAGTCACTCTTTTCTCGATAGTGCGGGGCTTTCCTCATGGCAAGCTTTGGGGCTTCCCATACATCTGAGTACGCTTGACGGAAGTATAGGGCAAAAGGGTTTTGTAACTGAGCAGGTACAGGAGCATTTATCACGGTTATCAGGGCAAGTGGTCTTGGCCGGACAGATGGAACAGGAAAATCAGGAGAGCCAAGGGAGTCAGGTTAAAACCGAACATACAAAACTAATATCAACTAGCGGTAGCATCATCGTGGCGACTTGTGGTCCAAAAAAGATGATGCAGGCTGTTACGGAACTGTGCATGAATTTTGGAGTTTCCGTAGAAGTTTCTCTGGAAGAACGTATGGGCTGTGCCGTAGGTGCTTGCTTAGGATGTGTATGTACGCTTAGGGATGAAGCGGGGAATCTGATTCATAAGAAAGTTTGTCAGGATGGACCAGTGTTTCGGGGTGAGGAGGTTGTCTGGGATGAGTCTTGTTGACCTAACAACACAGTTTGCAGGTATCAATTTAAGGAATCCGGTCCTCACCTCGTCAGGAACTTATGGATTTGGAGAGGAGTATGCCGCCTATTGTCCCGTCGAAGCTTTAGGGGGAATAACCTTAAAGGGGCTTACCCCATTGCCCAGACTGGGAAATCCAGTTCCTCGGCTAGCTGAAACTCCAGCAGGCTTACTAAACGCGGTAGGTCTTGAGAATCCGGGTCTTGAGGAATTTTTAAAATCCTATCTTCCCAAGGTACGCAAATTGCCCACAGCGGTGATTGCCAATATCTCTGGATTTTCGTTAGAGGATTATGTACAGATGGCCCAGGCGTTGAAAAAGGATTCTGGATTAGCTGCGCTTGAAGTGAATATTTCCTGCCCCAATGTTAAACATGGCGGGATGCATTTTGGAACAGATCCAGGGAGTGCAGAGGAAGTCATTGCGGCCGTGAAGGCTGTAACGGATCTCCCGATTATCGCCAAGCTTTCACCCAATGTCACAGATATTGTTGGAATGGCACGAGCGGTTCAGCGCGGAGGAGCAGATGCACTATCACTCATTAATACACTTTTGGGAATGCGTATTGACATTGATCAACAACGTCCCGTGTTAGCCAACACGTTTGGAGGGCTCTCTGGACCAGCGATTCGACCGGTTGCTGTCCGTATGGTTTGGCAAGTTTCTCAGGCCATAGATTTACCTATCATAGGTATGGGCGGAATCACCACTTGGCAGGATGCTGTGGAATTCCTTTTGGCTGGGGCGACGGCCGTAAGTATCGGCACGGGGAACTTTGTGAATCCTCAGGCTCCATTGGATATCCTAAGGGGAATCCAAGACTACTGCGAAAAACACGGACTGACTTCAGTGAGCGAATTAATAGGATTGGCACATAAGGCTTAGTGGGAAGTGCATGCCTAAATCATAGAATATTTCTCAACAAGTCCAAACCAGGAGAAACGGAGGGTTATCGTTTTGGATGAAACATCAAAAAATCAACGGGTCATGGTGGCTCTCGACGTGCAAGGGCGCGAAGAAGCATTAGTCCTTGCGAAAGCACTTCAAGGCAGTGGATGCTGGCTTAAAGTGGGGTTAGAGCTGTATGCATATACAGGTCCAGCGATGATTCAAGAACTGAAAGCTCTGGGATTTCCCATCTTCCTGGACTTAAAGCTTCACGACATTCCTACAACGGTGGAACGGGCGATTCGTGGATTCGTCCAGTGCGGTGTGGACATGATCAATGTTCATTGCAGTGGCGGGTATGATATGATGGCAAGGGCTGCGCACGCTGTGCGGGAAGCAGGGAGTACATTAGAGCGTGTACCGAAAGTTATTGGAGTTACGGTCCTCACAAGTATGTCAGAAGATCAATTTAGACAAGAGATGGGGGTTGAACGGAAACTCCAGGAGCATGTGGTGGAACTCGCGAAACTGGCAGAAAAGGCTGGATTAGACGGAGTTGTTGCTTCGGCTAGAGAAGCGAGGGAGATAAGGCGGAGCACCGAATCAGGTTTTCTGATTGTCACTCCGGGGATCCGTCCAACATGGAGTGAGGCGCAGGACCAGTCACGTGTCCTAACTCCCCATGAGGCCTTGGAAGCTGGAAGCTCGTATCTTGTGGTCGGGAGGCCGATTACACGTGCTGAAGATCCACGTCAAGCTTTGGAAAAACTTTGGGTACGGTAGGAAAAGGAGAGAAAAATAATGGATAAGCAATCGAATATAAATAGAACCCCACTCACGTCCGATGAATATCTTGACTTGTTCAGAAAAAGCGAAGCTTTGTTGGACGGGCATTTTCTGTTAACTTCAGGAAAACATAGTGCTCAGTACATGCAATGTGCTCAAGTACTGCAATACCCAGATAGAGCAGCCGTACTCGCAGAGGGACTCGCCGCATCATTCCGCGACAATGACATTCAAACCGTCATCGGTCCCGCCATGGGAGGGATTTTGGTGGCCCATGAAGTCGCCAAAGCCTTAGGGGTTCGAGCCTTATTCACAGAACGAGAAAATGGAATCATGCGTTTGCGCAGAGGGTTTACTCTTTCCCCGGGAGAACGCGTGTTAGTTGTGGAGGACGTAATCACGACGGGTGGATCCGTTCGTGAGGTGCTTTCTGCGGTTCGTGAATTCGGAGCCATTCCGGTGGGTGTCGGCGTGCTTGTTGATCGAACAGGCGGAAAGGTGGATTTTGGTCTGCCACAAAGCTCAATCATCCAGCTTAACATTCAGGCCTTTGAAGCGGAGGAATGTCCGCTATGTGCTCAAGGGATTCCTGCTATTAAACCTGGAAGCCGGAAAGTCTAAGAAATGGTTTTATCGCTTATGAATGTAGTAATAAAATAAAAAAACACGCTCTTTAAGTACGAGCGTGTAAAAGAATAAGATCTAGGTTAAGCTTGAATATCAATTTTGTAGTTGTTGGAAACAGAAGCAGTTGAAGGCTGAGTTACTTGTTGATTACTTCCAGCCTGATCAGATTTTTTGGCTTGTAGCTGTTGTATTTGCATTTCAAGTTGTGCTATTTGTGTTTGCAGTAATTGGACTTTCGACTCTTTTGTTTTAGCATCATCTTTGCTTTGACCCTCCGTTGTTACTTGCTTCTGGAGATTTTTGATTTGATTTTGGAGTTGCTTTACCTCACTACCATTCCCCGATGAATATGAGGTACTCGATGAAGAAGAAATTGATGAAATATGCATAGCTGTAGCCTCCTTGTTAAATAGATTTGAGGTTGAAACGATCTCGAATTTACTTAGTCTATCGAAATAAACTCTTGGAAATATCTGTAGTTTAATTAACTTTTACCAATCAATAACATTTATATAGTTAGTATATTCCAAGAGACCCGATGAATACAACTACTTCATCGGGTCTCTTTGTGTTGAAGTCTGAATCAAATCGTGACAATAGATAAATATTTGATATAATTAACCAAATAAGGTAGCGAGAAGGGAGCGAATCATGAAAAAGGTAATTCTATTTGTGATCGACTCACTTCATCCGGCAGTCTTGCGGAGGATCCTTTCGGAGGGGAATGCTCCGGCACTTGCCTTTCTAGCTAAACACGGAACCTATTTTGATCGCGTTGTCTCCTCTTTTCCAACCATGACCCCAGTAGCCACGAGTTCTATGATCACGGGAACTTGGCCTGATCGGCACAGGGTTCCTGGATTTATCTGGTATAACGAAGAAATTCGAAAGATCGTGGATTATGGAGCGACGTTGCAAAGTATCTTGAAAATTGGTCCAAAGAAAATTCTTCGCAACTTATTAATAAAGCTCAATGAAGAGCATCTTAATCCGGAAACACCAACTTTATATGAAGAATTGGAGTCCAGAGGATATAGTACGGGAAACGTTAATTTCTTTATGTATCGGGCAACACACCCGCACCAAGCGAAAATACCTTTTTCGCTTTCTTTGGCGACGGGTTTTCGGCTTAAACAAGAAACGGTTTCAGGCCCTTCTCATTTAACCTTAGGTCAGCTCGTTCACCCTCCTTTCTCAGGTCGGTTAACGTCCTACCCAAGAGGAGTGTTTCACCGTTTCGGCTTCAACGATGCCTTCTCAGGGAAAATAGTCGCTCAGCTCATCCGTGAGGGGAAGCAACCGGATTTTACTGTCGTTTATTTTCCGGATAATGATAAATATTCACATTACTACGGTCCATTACGCACCGGTCCTTCTATTGAACGTGCAGACCAGCAGGTTGCTTCGGTGCTGGATGAGTTTGGTTCTTGGGAGAAGGCCCTTGAAGAAAATGTCATGATTGTCACGGGAGACCATTCTCAGTCGACGGTCGGTTTGAGCGAGGAATACTTAATTGATTTAGATCATGCCTTAAAGTCCTTCAAACGACTAAGGGCTACGGAAGAGGCTAGCGAGGACAATAACAAAGAGATTGCCATTTGTCCAAATGAACGCATGGCCTTTATTTACCTTCTTCAGAGGAAAAGCGAAATTTTGCCTGAAATCGTGAGTATTCTGGCTAAAGATCCACGCAATGCCCAGATCGCCTGGAGAGTGTCCGAAAATAGATATTGCGTCATCCAAGGCGGTACGGAAAAGCGGCTTTTCTTTTCTCGCACAGGTGCCTATCAAGACGTATACGGACAAAGTTGGTCGTTGGAAGGGGACTTGTCCGTGGTAGGTGCCCAGGTTACGAGAGAACAAATAATTGAATTTGAGAAGTATCCAGACGCGTTCAATCGCCTATTTTCTGCCCTTGAGGCGCGGAGCGGTAGCAGGGTCGTCGTTTCTGCAGCATCAGGGTATGAGTATTTAGCCGTAGGGGCACCGATTCACCCAGGCGGGGGGAGCCACGGATCCCTTGAGGAAGAGGATTCGACAGTGCCAATGATCATTTCTGGTATGTCGGTTAGATTGGAGCACCCTAGAATTATTGATTTGTATCCAATGATTTTGGAGCATTTTGGGTTATAGGAGGGAGGAAGTTTCTTAGCCCGTTCGCACACGCTCCATTGCTATTCGCTTGATGCCGCGGCTAAAACGCAAAACCTCTAGGTCGTTCTGCATGTGAACCGTTGCGTTTCTTAACGCCTTAGCATCTGTGCTCATTGACGCAATTCCGCTAACGTGCTTCTCTAAGCTAAGAAACTTCCTCAGGACTCGACTTTTGGGATTTTTATTGGATACTGGAGTGTGGAAGTGAGGCTGATTAATATTTTGACGAACTATAAAGAAGGTGGTTATGCAGTTGCATTTATGAAAAGCAGAGAGGAATTGCAAAAGCTGTTGCCCCAAAGTATTATGGAGGGGTCACTTTGCGAATTCAATTCCCCAAGGGGCTGCTTCAAAGTTGTTAGCTTCGGTCAAACCATCGAAATATCCTATCCAGAAGGGCAGATAATTAATATTGGTTCCGATACCACCCTCTCACTCGGTTGGAGATTAATCCTCCTTAATTATTTATCCTATGCGAAGAATATTCCGCTGTCAGGCCAACGGATATCTTACCGTGATTTACCATTAGGGAATGTTTTCTATCCAAATATTAGGAAGCATTCCCTTGAGCCCTTGGGTAACTTCTTTTCGAGTTGTGACCAAGATATATTACGTCAGAGCTTAATCGAAGCAGGGTTCACTTTATTACAAGCCAAAGCTGATATCGCTGCAATGGGTTTCTTTGCTCCTAGGATTCCAGTACAGCTACACTTCTGGGAGGGAGAAGAGGGTATACCGTCTGCCTGTCAGATCCTTTTCGATAGTACGATTGTAGACCAAATGCATATTGAAGATAGTGCCGCCTTGTGTAGTGTCATAAAAGACCATATACTGCGAAACTATGAGCTCCTTGTTCAGAGGACTAGATCCTTAAGGTGAGGCTCGGCCTAAAATAAATTGACCGAGCTCCGCTAAAGATTAACTCTTCTGACGTGCTGATTCCAGGTTTATTTTACTGTCCCTTTGGTATAGTAAAAAACAAGAACAGAAATCTCTAGCGGATTTCTGTTCTTGTTTTTTACTCTGAAAGCTCTTCACTAGCCAGTAACTGTTCTAAGACCTCCAGCTTAGGCGTGAGGTATAAGGTCCAGTTCTGTTCGTAAATTACCATTCCGGGCTTTGCGGAGTTGGGTTTCTTTAGCTGTTTGACATGTGTGTAATCCACAGGGACTTGGGAAGAACCGCGAGCCTGACTGTAATAGATCGCTAGAGCAGCTGCTTCTTCAAGGGTGCTGTCATCCGGGAACTCTTCCCCTTCTTCTAGGGGGACTAGGACATGGGAACCAGGGATCTGCTTGACATGGAGCCAAAGATCATTGGGTTTGCCTTTGCGTAAGGATAACCAGTCATTTTGAGCATTGTTTTTACCAACATAGATTATTCTGCCTTGGCTAGAACGGTACACCCTTGGGTGGATAGCCTCTTTGGGAGTTTTTACGTTCGCCTTTGATTTTGATTTGGTATTAGGGCGGCCTTTTTTAGGTTTGAAGTTATCCTTTTTCAAATGCTTTCCGGCCACATAACCTTGATTCACAAGTTCGACATGGATTTCATCAAGTTCAGCTAGAGTAGATGCTTGTTCTAAACTGACCCGTAAGGAATCGAGGTATCTAACTTCCTCAAGTGCGGCTTCTTTGAGCGGCTCAGTTTGGCGCAGTGTGGCCTTCGCTTTATTATACCGCTTGTAGTAGCGCTGGGCGTTGTCGATGGCACTAATATGAGGATTGAGGGGAATGACCACAGAGGACAGTAAGGGGTCATAATAATCTTCCACCGCCACTTCAACCGATCCCTGAGAAATATGATAGAGGTTAGCGGTAAGAAGTTCTCCCCATTTTTGATACGCCAGGCCTGAATTTGCATTGGAAAGGGCTTCATCATAGAGCTTCAGTTTCTTGCTGAAATGGGCGTGTTGATCTTGAACAACTTTTCGTAGAGAACCACGTTTAGATTCAAGAGTGTTGTTGTTGGATTTCGACAGGTAAAAGCTCCTGATTGCGTCATTTAATGAGGAGGGGTTTTCTATCCTTAGCTCTTGGTATTGTTGAAAGGGGACAAAGCTGAATGCAACGGGAGAGGATTGGGGTGTGGAATTATAATAGAGGCAGGGTCTAATCTCAGGAACCCCCTCGGGATTACTTAACCTTCGATAAGCCTGGTATAGTCGTGAAAAGTCAATGTCTCCGCATTGATGGAGGCGGATCTCCATATTCACCCCAGCCTGTATGACGATTTCTCGGGCCAATTCCGGACTGATTCCGGCAAAACGGGCGAGTAGTAAGCTAGTAATGGGGCGATCTAGATCTTCCTCATAGAGGGTCTTTCGCCATAGTTCTTCGTCCTCTAAAGGAGGCTGTTTTCCCTGTGAGGGGGGCGCGAGATAAGTTCGTCCGGGCAAGACTTCGCGATAGCGACTTATGGCGTGAGAGTACCGTTTTAGACCGTCGAGAATCGTAGAGGTCGTCGGGTCAACGAGGATAAGGTTACTATGTTTACCCATGATTTCTAAGTGAAGATGCAAGGTGACTAAATCGCCACGGTCGTTGTAATTTTGAATCTCAAAGGTTACGACTCGTTCTAGCTCCCTTTGATGTAGGTCCACGATTTTTCCACCCTCGAGGTGTTTACGTAAAATCATACAAAACATAGGGGGCGAGGGCGGGTTCTTCTTGTTTTCCTGAGTGAGGTGGAAGCGGGGGGAGGTTGCACTGGTACTAAGCAAAAGACGTATAGAACCGTGCTGTAGTCGCAGCTGAAAATGGACTTCATCTTTTTCGGGTTGAGAGATTTTATCAATACGTGCTCCGGTAAGTTGTGGAGCAAGTTCGCTAACTAAATAGGCGAGGGTTACACCGTCTAACGCCATGGGGGATACTCCTTTCATCACTTGAATCGCTTTTTAGTATAACACACTTGTTCTGACGAGGCATTTTTCAACTCCTTTGGGAATAAGCATGTACTACAAAAGGGACAAAGCCTTTTATGTGTTTTAAAGCAAAGGAGGAAAAACGGCATGCGACAACAGGCATGGCATGTGTTGCCTTGGCTTGATGTGGCCAAGGCCTTGGATGTACATCCAGGCAAAGGGTTAAGTGTCAAAGAAGTGCGTCAGCGGTTAGTTGAGGTCGGCAAGAATGTTCTGGAGGTGAAGAAAGGGGTTCACCCAGTATTTTTGTTTCTAGGACAATTTAAAGATTTCATGGTTCTAGTCTTACTGGCGGCCACGGTTGTCTCTGGACTTTTAGGCGAAATGGCGGATGCCATTACGATTTTGGCGATCATTATTATTAATGCCATTCTTGGCTTTGTTCAGGAGTTTCGTGCGGAGCGTTCCATGGAATCCCTCCGTTCCCTCACCGCCCCTGAAGCGCGGGTGTTGCGAGAAGGTATGGAGCAACGGATTCCGGCCGCGGATGTTGTACCTGGGGATATTGTGCTTCTTGAAGCGGGGGATCGTATTCCAGCAGATGTGCGTTGGATCCAGGCTGTCAATATGCAAGTGGAAGAGTCCGCCCTGACGGGGGAATCTCATCCAGTAGGCAAAAGTATTTCTCCACTCCAGGAAGAACTCACGCCCATGGCCGATCGCAAAAACATGGGGTATATGGGGACCTCTGTGGTCAATGGCCGGGGTGCCGGAGTTGTTGTGGCGACTGGTATGGAGACTGAGATGGGTGTTATCGCCGGAATGATTCAAAGTGTGGAGGAGGAAGAAACTCCTTTACAAAAACGTTTAGCAGAACTCGGTAAATGGTTGGTTCTGATTAGTTTGCTTGTCTGTGTCGTTGTGGTAGTCACTGGAGTTTTAAGGGGAGAAGATTTCTATAAAATGTTCTTCACCGGAGTGTCATTGGCGGTGGCGGCCATTCCAGAAGGCCTGCCTGCCATTGTCACGGTGGCTTTAGCAGTGGGGGTGCAACGTATGGTTAAACGGCAGGCGATCATTCGGAAACTTCCTGCTGTTGAAACCTTGGGGTGTGCGACGGTGATCTGTTCCGACAAGACTGGGACGCTGACCCAGAATGAAATGACCGTGCGCCAAATTTATTCGGATGGACGAAAAGTTGCCGTTTCTGGTCAAGGATACGACCCTAAAGGAGAGTTCAAAGGCGCTGATCCGGAGAAAGAACGGGATCCCTTACATGCAGCGTTAAAGATTGCAGCACTGTGTAACAATTCCAAGTTGACCAAGAAAGGGGTTCAGGTTGCTGGGCTTTTTCGTTCCAAAGGAAGCGATGCCCCTTGGGGCATTGAGGGAGATCCGACGGAGGGGGCCATTTTAGTGGCTGCCGCTAAGGCGGGGATATGGCGTGAGGTTTTGGAACGCAAACAAGAGCGAATTGGAGAATTACCGTTTGACTCGGACCGTAAGCGAATGAGCGTTGTTTACCAGACGAAACATGGCAAAATGGCTTACGCTAAAGGGGCCCCTGATATGGTTTTGAAACTTTGTCAGCGGGAGTTGACAGAGCAAGGGGTCGTGGAGCTGACAGCTGAACGCAAGCAAAGCATAATGCGAGCGAATGACGAAATGGCACGGCATGCCCTCCGTGTCCTAGCAGTTGCCGAAAAACCGTTGACAGATTCTGAGCCACTTGATGAGAACGTTGAACAAGGGTTGACGTTTGTCGGATTGCTGGGAATGATCGACCCACCGCGACCGAGTGCTATTAAAGCGATCAAAATTTGCCGACAGGCTGGCATCAAACCAGTCATGATTACGGGTGATCATCGCTTGACCGCGGAAGCCGTTGCCCATGAGTTGGGGATTTTACGTGGAACGGGTGGCGGAGTTGTCACTGGGGAAGACCTTGAGCGAATGTCTGACCGAGATTTAAACGAGCGTGTCATGGATATTTCCGTCTATGCACGTGTGACTCCAAAGGATAAACTCAGAATAGTGCGTGCGCTGAAGAGGCGTGGGCAAGTGGTTGCCATGACCGGGGACGGGGTTAATGATGCCCCTGCGGTCAAGGAAGCGGATATCGGGGTAGCTATGGGCCTGACAGGAACGGATGTAACCAAAGAAGCATCTTCCATGGTTTTAGGCGATGATAACTTCGCGACAATTGTAGCTGCTGTAGAAGAGGGACGAGGGATTTACGACAACATCCGCAAGTTCATCCGTTACCTGCTTTCTTGTAATTTGGGCGAAGTTCTGACCATGTTTTTGGCGACACTGGTGGGCTTGCCACTTCCGTTGCTTCCAATTCAGATCTTGTGGGTTAATCTTGTGACTGATGGCTTGCCGGCAATGGCTTTAGGTGTCGATGGAGCTGAGCCGGGCATTATGAATCGTCTCCCCAGGGCTCCAGGAGAAAGTATTTTTGCACGGGGATTGGCTCGTAAAATAGGAGTACGAGGAACTATGATTGGACTTGGAACGCTCTTTGTGTTCGTTGTTGGTCTTTTGATGGGGGTTAACATGTTAGGCGCTCGAACGATGGCCTTTACGACTCTCGTATTTTCCCAGTTGTTTCATGTCTTCGATTGTCGGTCTGAAGAACGAGGTATCTTTGAAGTTGGCCTTTTCACAAATCCCTATCTTGTTGGGGCGGTGCTGGTTTCTACGATCATGCAGCTGAGTGTGATCTATCTTTCTCCTTTACAAGCGATCTTCAAGACAGCGCCTTTAAACAGCTGGCAATGGATTTTAATTCTTTGCGTAGCTGGTGGACCTTCAGTCCTGATCGGATTTGCCCGGCTCATAAAGAACAGCTGGCTAGGAAAACCGTCTATAGCCAAGGGATAGATATTTATGAGCAGGTAGGGTCACGATACATCGTGACCCTACACACTTCAAGGACACCACGTATAATGCTCTCTCAACTCGTGTATACTTGGTTCAAAAGGTTGACCCACTTCATACAGCGTAGTATCCTTTTAAGGAGATAATACGTAGGATAGAGGAAGCTTGCTTGCTTGTGATGAGCACAAAAGCTCATACCATAAGATTAGTAGAGTTTATCCAGGGGCTTGGCGCCATTTTATCTTCCTATTAATGTGGACTATTAAGAAGAGGAGATCCTGTGGCTGTTAGCCGTCGGATCAGTATAGAGGGGGAAGCACGATGGAATTCATTAAAATGCATGGTCTGGGGAATGATTTTGTTTTCCTAGACCATTTTTCTGTCTCGGAGGACTTAGATTATCCGAAGTTGGCTAAAAAGCTCTGTCATCGGCAATTCGGAATCGGAGGGGATGGGTTAGCTGTTATTCTACCTTCGAACGTCGCAGATGCTAGGATGCGTATCTATAATTCAGACGGATCTGAACCAGAAATGTGTGGGAATGCTATACGATGTTTTGCACGGTATGTTTACGATCAGGGGATTGTCCTACATAACCCAATGCGTGTTGAAACCCTAGCGGGAGTTTTGACCTTAGGACTTGATATTCAAGAAGGCACTGTTCAAGGAGTACGGGTGGATATGGGTGAGCCCATTCTACGGGCGGACCTCATTCCAGTCCTGGGGGGTGAGGAACCGGTGGTTGCGCAGTCCCTTGAAGCAATGGGGGAGAAATTTCAATATACGGCCGTTTCCATGGGGAATCCGCACTGTGTAATCTTTGTAGAGGATTTTGCAACGTTGGATTTTGAACATATTGGACCGGCAATTGAAAAACATCCGTTGTTTCCACGTAAGACGAATGTCGAGTTCATTCGTGTCGATTCTCCTCGTGAAATGACTATGAAAGTTTGGGAGCGGGGTGCTGGACCGACGCTAGCCTGTGGTACGGGTGCTTGTGGCTCTACGGTTGCTGCCGTGCTTAACCATAAGACAGAACGTGCTGTAATTGTTCATCTGCCAGGTGGGGACTTATTTATTGAGTGGGGAAACGACAATCACGTCTATATGACTGGTCCCGCCACTTATGCGTTTAAGGGCGAATGGTTGGATTCCTAGATTTTCATTTAGGCTGTATTATGAGAGGGTAATCTAGTTGATTGAAGCTTTGGAGGAGGTTTTCTCAATATATGAGGGTTAACTTCCGGATTTCGCTGACGATTAATACGGAACGATTTAGGGAAGCATTCTAGTGTTTGTAGGATAGCTCTGGGGAATTGGAACTTTAGCAAGGATGGGAAACCTCTTGAGGTTCCCTTTTTGCTTTATGGCCATAGGTAATTTATAATATTAGGAAGGAGTAACTAGGTTTATATTCAGTTAAAGCGATCGATCGTGGCTTATTAATAATAAAGAGGTGAATAAACCTGGTTGGGCGATGCTCATGCCGGGTGGCCTATGGCAAATAGTATGACTGGATTTGGACGAGGAGAGGCAAGTGGAAATGGTTATCAGTTCTCTATTGAGCTTAAATCCGTTAATCATCGTTTTCTGGAAATTGTAGTGCGTTCGCCACGTAACTTTACTAGTTTTGAGGAACGAATACGCAAAATACTACAAGCGGAGTTCCAGCGCGGTCGGATCGAAGTGCATGTTAATGTGGTGGAAACAGAAGGACGAAAGAGATTGGTGAAGGTTGACAAAGAATTAGCCCTGTCGTATGATAAGGCATTGAAGGATCTCGCCTTAGCTCTACATACAGCGTATGAAGCGGATATTTACCGTTTAGTCACCTTGCCGGATGTTCTTGGGGTTGAAGAGCCTGAATTTGAGCTTGATGTTTTGTGGGAGGCATGTGCTGTAGCACTTTCGAAGGCCTCCGATGGTTTCAAGCAAATGCGCCGGAAGGAAGGAGAAAAGTTAACGATCGATCTATTACAAAGGCTCGATCTTATTGCTGAGTATCTGCAGACGATTGCCGGGCGTGCTCCAAATGTCGTAACAGACTATCAAGAACGCTTGCAGGGACGTATCCAAACACTCCTGGGAGAAGTTGAGTTGGATGCGGCGCGAATGGCAAATGAAGTGGTTTATTTTGCGGATCGTACATCAATTACTGAAGAGTTGGTTCGCTTTGACAGCCATCTAGCTCAATGTCGGGAAGCCTTGCGAAGTTGTGATCCTGTAGGGCGTAAACTTGATTTCTTAGTTCAGGAAATGAACCGAGAAATCAATACTATTGGATCGAAGGCTAATGATTTAAGGATTGGACAGCAAGTGGTTAGTGTGAAAAGCGAATTAGAAAAGGTGCGCGAGCAAATTCAAAATTTAGAGTAATGGAGGATTCCTCTTGGACATTAAGCTCATCAACATCGGGTTTGGCAATATTGTATCTGCCAATCGAATTATTTCGATCGTTAGTCCTGAATCCGCCCCGATCAAACGCATTATTCAAGAAGCACGGGATGCAGGCATGTTGATTGATGCTACCTATGGTCGGCGTACTCGCGCGGTAATTATTTGTGACAGCCAACATGTGATTTTATCCGCAGTTCAGCCTGAAACAGTGGCACATCGCCTTTCAACAAAAGAGTCTAGTACCCATGTAGAAGACCCGGCAGATTAGAGGTGTAGTGTGGAAAAAGGTCATGGTTTATTAATTATACTTTCGGGCCCTTCCGGGGCTGGCAAAGGGACACTTTGTCAAGAATTGCTTCGTCAAATGCCCGATCTGAGATATTCTGTCTCGATGACGACGAGGACGCCACGACCTGGTGAAGTGGAAGGGGTTCATTATTTTTTTCGTCCACGTCAAGAATTCGAATCCATGATTGCTGGGGATGATTTGTTGGAATGGGCTGCGTTTTGTGATCATTACTATGGTACGCCACGATTTGCAGTAGAACAAGCGATTCGAGCAGGACAGGATGTCATTTTAGAGATTGAAATACAAGGGGCACTACAAATCAAGAAACGGTTTCCTCAAGGTGTGTTTACCTTTATTGTCCCGCCTTCGTTAGATGTTCTTTCTGAACGCATTCACAAACGGGGAACTGAGACAGAGGAAGTCATTCAGAAACGGTTAGCCACTGCTATTCAGGAACTTGAATATATTAGTGAGTATGACTATGTCGTTGTTAACGATGAAGTTCCTGTCGCTGTCGATAAATTAAAGAGTATTCTCGTGGCCGAAAAATGTCGCGTTAAACGAAAACCGTTTGTTTTTAAGGGGGAGTCTACATGAAACAACCTTCACTGGACCGCCTAATGGATAAGGTGGATAGCAAGTACACGTTGGTCCTTGTGGTAGCCAAACGGGCTCGTGAGATAATGGAAGAGGCAAAGCACGAAGATTTGGCTAAGGGTATAAAGCCTGTGAGTATTTCGCTCGAGGAGATTTCTAATTCCAAATTCACTTATGAATGTACTCCAGAAGAGAGTCTGTGATGCTTTCAGGGAAGAAAATTCTTGTCGGGGTCACTGGTGGAGTCGCTGCTTATAAGGCAGCGGAAATTATAAGCCGTTTGCGTAAGTTAAACGCTGAAGTTCATGTTGCAATGACGAAGTCCGCAACGGAATTTATTGCACCACTTACACTGCGGACACTTTCCGCTAATCCTGTGTACGTGGATATGTTTGATGAGCCCAAATTGTGGAATGTTGAGCATATTGCTTTAGCTGAGCATGTTGATTTAGTAATTGTTGCTCCGGCTACGGCCAATATGTTGGCAAAAATGGCTATTGGATTGGCGGATGATTTTCTTTCAACAGTTCTTCTAGCAACGCGTGCACCAATTTTTGTAGCACCAGCGATGAACCATGCGATGTATCTTCACCCTGCGACACAGGACAATCTTGCTCGCCTTGTAGATCGAGGAATCCAAATTATTGGTCCTTCAACAGGCTTTCAAGCGTGTGGTACGGAAGGGATCGGGCGAATGAGTGAAGCGGTGGAGATCGTGGAATCGTTAACTCGGTTTTTATCCGGTGGTGGGTCTTTAAAGGGTAAGAAGGCACTTGTGACGGCTGGAGGAACTCAAGAACCGCTGGACCCGGTTCGTTATCTCGGTAACCGAAGTTCTGGACGAATGGGGTATGCAATCGCTCAAGCTCTACAGGAAGCGGGTGCAGAAACCGTTCTCGTCAGTGCGCCAACAGATTTTAAAACCCCACCTGGAGTAACCCGTATATCCGTGCAGACAGCACTTGAGATGTATGATGCGGTCTTAGAGCGTTTCTCTGAGATTGATGTTGTTGTCAAGGCTGCGGCGGTTGCGGATTATCGCCCTGCTGTTCAGGCCGAACAGAAGATTAAGAAGAATGGGACTAATCGGATGATTGAGTTAGTCCCGAACCCGGATATCTTAGCTGAACTGGGTCGTAGGAAAACGTCCCAGGTTCTTATAGGATTTGCAGCCGAAACGGAGAATCTTTTGGCTAATGCTCAGGATAAAATGCACAGGAAGAACGTAAATCTCTTAGTCGCTAATGATGTTACCAAGCCGGGAGCTGGCTTTGGTAGCCCGACGAATATAGTCAGTTTTCTTTTTCCCGACGGAAGAAGAATAGATTTTCCTCAGATGAGCAAACTAGAGGTTGCGCGAAATCTCGTTCGTGAGATTGCCAGCCTCCTCGATGTGGAAACAAAGGAGTGAAGTAATTGGTTAGAAAATTATTTACATCCGAGTCTGTGACAGAAGGACATCCAGATAAGATCTGTGATCAAATTTCAGATGCTATTCTTGATGCTATTTATGCGCAAGACCCTAATGCTCGAGTTGCTTGTGAAACAACTGTGACGACGGGATTGGTTCTGGTTAGTGGAGAGATTACCACGACGTGTTATGTGGATATCCCTCATGTTGTAAGGGAGACAATTCGCGGGGTTGGTTATACACGGGCGAAATATGGTTTTGATGCGGATACCTGTGCGGTCTTAACTTCGATAGGGGAGCAATCAGCTGATATAGCGCTGGGTGTAAATCGAGCTTTGGAAGCGAAGACTGGCGATATGACGGACCGTGATATTGAAGCGATCGGAGCCGGTGACCAGGGTATGATGTTCGGCTATGCGACGAATGAGAGTGAAAGTTTCATGCCGCTTCCTATTGACTTAGCCCACCGCTTGGCACGAAAACTCAGTGAGATGAGAAAATCTGATTTTTTAAGCTACCTTCGTCCAGATGGTAAAACACAGGTTACCGTGGAATATGAGGACAACAAACCGATCCGTGTGGATACCATCGTAATCTCCACTCAGCATCATCCTGATGTCACCCAAGACCAAATCCGACGTGATTTGCTGCAATATGTTGTCTATCCAACCGTTCCTAAAGAACTTCTGGATGAGGATACGAAGTATTTCATCAACCCAACTGGACGGTTTGTCATCGGGGGTCCCCAAGGGGATTGTGGTCTAACGGGACGTAAGATTATTGTCGACACGTATGGTGGAATGGCTCGCCATGGCGGTGGTGCGTTCTCCGGCAAAGACCCCACAAAGGTTGATCGTTCAGCAGCTTATGCCGCTCGTTATGTGGCAAAAAATGTCGTTGCTGCAGGATTGGCTGAGCGGTGCGAATTGCAAATCGCTTATGCAATTGGAGTAGCCCGTCCGGTATCCGTCTCGATTGAGACCTTTGGTACAGCAAAACTACCCGATGCTCAGATTGCGGAGTTTGTCATGCAGATATTTGACCTACGTCCGGCGGGAATTATTAAAACGTTGGATCTTCGTCGTCCGATTTATCGTCAAACGGCAGCTTATGGGCATTTTGGACGAACGGACCTTGATCTCCCTTGGGAAAGAACAGATAAGGTTGAAGCCTTGAGGAAACTTGCGGGATTGCAACTCTAAATATAAACGTGGTTTGAAAGCGCCCTATATCACAATGCGTGATGTGGGGCGTTATTTTGCCGTTAGTCGATCTTCAAAAGTTACCTTGACAAAATGTTGATAATTTATGTATGATAACCGAAACTGTATTATAGTAGTCTAACAAATTTTGATTTAGGTGGAACGTGTTATAGAAATGGATATTGTACATAAAATTCAGGGTAGGGAGAGATTGGGTAATGGACAAAGTAGAACATGAAGATATGGGAGCTGAGCTGGCAGAGAAACATTGGCTAAAAGGTCTTCGAAAAACGGTAGAGAGTGTGTTTCCTATTCCCTACTATCAAGAACGATTTAAAGCAGTGGGGATTAACCAAGCAGAGGATATTCAGACTCTGAGGGATTTTCAGAAAATCCCACTGACTACGAAGGAGGATTTGCGCCAAAATTATCCGTTTGGGCTTTTTGCCGAACCGATGGATAATATTGTGCGCCTTCATGCCTCTTCTGGAACAACGGGTAAGCCGACGGTTGTGGGGTATACCCGTAATGACATATCGCTTTGGGCAAAGATCGTCGCAAGTGGACTTAAAAGAGCGGGCGTAACCCGGAAGGATATCGTTCAAATTGCTTATGGATACGGCTTATTTACTGGCGGTATGGGGCTGCACTATGGCTGTGAAGAACTGGGTGCTGTGGTCGTGCCCATTTCAGGAGGAAATACTGCGCGTCAGCTCATGCTTATGCGGGATTTTGGTACAACTGTGTTGGCATGCACTCCTTCCTACGCGTTATATTTAGCGGAAAGTTTAGAAGAATCGGGGATTTCACGGGATGAATTAAAGCTGAGAATTGGAATCTTCGGAGCAGAGCCTTGGACAGAAGGCATGAGGGAGCAAATCGAAGCACGATTGGGTATCAAGGCGTTTGATATCTATGGGCTCAGTGAAACCATGGGACCGGGTGTAGCTTTGGAATGTCCGGCTCATCAGGGATTACATATTGACGAACATTTTTATCCGGAGATTTTGGATCCTGAGGGGAATCCATTGACTGAAGGAGAACGAGGGGAGTTGGTTATTACTAGTTTAGAAAAGGAAGGGTTCCCGTCTTTGCGCTATCGGACAAAAGATTTGACCACGTTAGATTATGGAACATGTTCCTGCGGAAACGTCGGCTGGACAATGGAACGAGTTTCGGCTCGAGTAGATGATATGTTAATCATTCGAGGAGTCAATGTCTTTCCCAGTCAAGTTGAGGAGGCTATCCTTTCCTTGGGAGGGTTTGAACCGCATTATCTCTTAGTCGTTTACCGAGTGGGAAACTTGGATCAATTAGAAGTCCAGGTGGAAGTCAATGAAGCCAGCTTCTTTGACGAAGTACGAGAGTTGGAAGCGCGTCAAGAACTCCTAAAACAGAGAATTGAAGAAATTCTGGGGATCTCGGTTCGTATTCGCTTGGTGGAACCCAAGAGCATTCCACGGAGTGAGGGGAAAGCCGTACGGGTTATCGACAAACGTCAATAGGGAGGGGTAGAGTATGTTACAATTATCGATTTTCCTGGAGAATGCAAAAGGGCGGTTGTCCGAGGTCATTAATCTACTCGCTGAACTTAAGGTGAATTTGCGGGCTCTATCGCTGGCGGATACCAAAGATTATGGGGTGTTGCGGATTATCGTGGATGAGCCTGAAGTAACAACGGAAAAATTACGGCAACACAAAGTCGTTGTTTCCTTAACTCAGGTTTGGGTACTTAAGGTACCAGATCGCGCCGGAGGGCTGGCTGAGATGCTCAACGAACTTGTCAAAGAGGACGTTGTAGTGGAATATATTTATGCTTTTGTAGAAAAGGAAAATGAACAGGCCCAAGTTGTTCTCCGAGTACAAGATCAGGTGATTATGGAGAAGGCGATGCAGAAGATCAATTCGCTGATAAGGTAGGAGTCAGTTTCTCAGCCGTTTACATACGCGCTGCTTTGTTATCTTCTTGACGATGTTGCTAAAACCCATTAGAAGACAACTAGAGTGCTCTCTACTGAGAAGCTTCCTCTAGGTAAGTCATTGGTGGGCGTTGGGTACGACGGTAAGAGAGGCGTTTGAATAGGATGACGACCGTTTCTAAGAGAGAAATAAGATGACGGAGGCAATGATGAGGTTTTTCGTTTCGGAAAAGTCTACTTTAGCCTCGATAAGAGTACGTAAACCTGCCGTGCCGATCATCCCGAAGAGGAGTATGGTGACTCCACCCATAACTGCTGTAGGAATGGACATGATTGCGGCTTGTAAAGGATTGAACAGACTGAAGACGACGGCGATGATCGCTGCCATCCAGATGTTGAAGGTACTATAAACCTTGGTTACAGCAAGCATTCCAATGTTCTCACCGTAGGTGGTCACCGGAGGACCTCCGAGAAAACTAGCTACGGTGGTGGCTAAGCCGTTACCAAGAAGGACACGATGAAATCCGGGGTTATCAAGAAAGTTCAGTCTATAAGAATAATTTTTTGGTGGTAACACCAAATTACATCGAACATAGTGAAGATTACAAACAATAATACCCTGATTAGCTTCGATAAAAAGCCAAATCTAACACCTCCCATAAAACGGGAGGTGTTCTCATTTCGATATTATACGAGATTAGCAAACTTCGCATCCTACT
Source organism: Desulfosporosinus sp. Sb-LF (assembly GCF_004766055.1). Lineage (NCBI taxonomy): Bacteria > Bacillati > Bacillota > Clostridia > Eubacteriales > Desulfitobacteriaceae > Desulfosporosinus > Desulfosporosinus sp. Sb-LF. The sequence goes on from NZ_SPQR01000006.1 coordinate 265,544, forward strand.
AATGCGAAGTAGCTCATAAAAAAATCACGTACTTTGATGAATCTTATTATACTATTATATTTCACGACCTATATCGGTAAGCGCTATGAGATATGTACTGATTTAGAGAAGATGAAGCAAGGTGTGTCTTCTGAAAATGGTCGCATTTACCGACATGGTTCGGCTGGCACATCTGAGGAAGAAGCGATCCGTCAGTTTGAAGCGCAAGTCAGACGTATTGAGGATGCCAGTTAAGAATGTGCTGGTAATAGAAAACAGCCTAGCGAGGATATAATCCTGCTAGGCTGTTTCTTAGCTTGTAAGGAGTCGCAACATTAACTCTCCTATTTTGCGGCCTCTTTGGTCATATCTAATACCTCTTCAGTTTCAGCCTTGAGAATAAGATTTAAGAAAATTCCTGCTAGAGTAGCAAACATGATACCATGATTAGTTAACCCGATGCCTAAAGCGAATATTACTGCTGCAATAATAAGGTTTTTGTTTTGTGAAAAATCGACTTTAGCTTCGATGAGAGTTCTTAGTCCAGCTGCGCCAATCATTCCGAATAATAGGATTACTACGCCACCCATAACTGGGGTTGGAATGGACATAATCAATGCTTGCAAGGGGTTAAAGGTACTTAGAATAATGGCACTAATAGCCGCAATCCATATATTGAATGTGCTATATACCTTCGTAATGGCTAATACACCGATATTTTCTGCATACGTTGTCAGTGGAACTCCACCAAACAAACTGGCTATACCTGTTGCTAAACCATTCCCTAAAACAACTCTATCAAAACCTGGGTCTTGAATTGGATCAGTATGAGTAATGTTACCAAGAATCATCATATGACCTAAATCTTCAATCAGTGTAATGAGAGCTAATGGAGCGAAAGTTAGTATAGCAGTTACATTAAAGTTGAGTGTGCCAAAACTGCTGAATGGTAAAACAAATGGCGTTTTAAAAGATGCAATAATCTTGGCTGTATCAACTAATCCCATAAACCCAGCAAGTATATATCCTGCCACAATCGCTATAAGAATTGGTATGACTTTAGGAAACCCTTTAGCATATACACTGACTAAAATTGCTACTGCTAATGTAAAGATTGCTACAATCCAATTTGCACCTGCCATTGATATTGCTACTGGTGTTAAACTTAATCCGATAATTGCTACAACACTTCCTGCAACAACAGGGGGGATTATTTTGTTTATCCACTTAGTACCAAATAGGCGAAGTATAAAGTAAATGAGAATATATGCTATACCTACCGATAAAACTCCGGTCATTGCTGAAGCTAGATTATGCTGATCCTTGATAAATGCTGTTAAACTGGCAATAAAGGCGAAAGATGAACCGAGATAAGCAGGAACTTTGCTACGTGTTAGAAGTAAGAATACTATTGTCCCAATACCTGAACAAAACAATGCTGTGGCGGGACTTAGCCCCGTCAGGAAAGGCACTAAAATTGTGGACCCCGTCATGGCAAACAAATGTTGCACTCCGAGGGGTATAGCTCTAGTTAATGGTAATCTTTCGTTAATTTGAACTTCATTCATCATCTTGTCATCCTCCTAATTGTACTTAATGCCTATACAGGCATGTAAACTCTCAGGTATTACTCTGAAGGAATCCTCCTTACAGTCGGTGCTGTCTTCGTTTCGCTAACGCGAAACTCAGCTAGACCTTGTGTTCTTTTAACCCTTCGGGTTAGATTGGTTAGTAACTCAATCCAATCAATTACTACATATCTCATATAGAATTTTTATGAAATAATAATGCCTCAACCCGTTGGTAATTAAGGTACTCTAGTTATTATCGTAATATACACCGAGTTTAAAAGGGACAAGAACCGTAGCACCGAACATGGCAAAGACGTGTAGTGAACCGAGAGGGACCGCCTGGGCAAGGGGGAGTTTTTCGTGGATTTGAATTTCTGTAGACATCGTATTCCTCCTCTTTCTAAACAAAAAACCTCTTCCCTGCCCGCAAGCAAGAAAGAGGTGTCCATGTTTAATCCATGGTTCGCCATTCCCTTCTTAGTCTCACGGGACTAATTTAAAGGTGCAAGGATTTAACTTGTATTGAGCATACCATAATTCATTCTATTTTGACAAGAGGTTATTAATTTCTTAGCCTCAATTATCTGGCTCGGCATGTTCAGCGGTGTGTTGACATACTGTCCTATAACTGTTACACTGTTTTTTAATTTCATAAATCTCTTATCTGGAGTGGTGGAGGGACTGGCCCAATGAAACCCGGCAACCAGCCGTTAACTCTTGCGTTTTGATGCAAGGAAGCGGTATGGTGCTAATTCCTGCAGAAGACAGTTATAATGATTCTTCTGATAGATAAGAGGAGTGGCAAATAATGGGCAAGCCTCTTCTCTTTTCAGAAGGGGCTTTTTGTTTCTTCTTAAATTCCTTTCGAAGATTTTCAGTTACAGATGCGGCGATGGAGCACTTTAAGGGGATTTATCTGATCACTCCTTTTAATTACTATGAGATGACGGTTGAGTTGACAAAGTATATAATGGTAAGGTAATGTTGATATTTTTGCTGATAAGGAGGCGTCTTGGTGTTTCGCTATGCTGAAGTATTGGTTGATGTAGCAAATCGGCGCCTGGATCAAAGTTATCATTATGCTATTCCTGAGCATTTTGCCTTGATAATAGGAATGCGAGTACTCGTCTTTCTTCAAAACCGTAAGGTTCAGGGACTTGTCGTGAATGTGACCAATGATCTGCCAGATGAACTGGCGTCTGTAAAGCTGAAACCCGTTCTGGAGATTGTGGACGAAGAGAGTCTTGTTCCTACGGAGCTGATTGAGCTGGCACATTGGTTAGCAAAAACGACAATCTGCTCTGTGGCACAATGCTTACATACGGTCTGGCCGCTACTCAAAGGAAAAGTAGAAGAGTGGATCATTCTCCAGGTATCTATTAAGGATCCAGATGTTCAGACTCTGCAGTGGCTGGATACGGATGCTTATCGTGCGATTTCGGTGCTTAACCGGGCGCGGAGTAAGTCTATATCTCTAAAGATCTTCTTAAAACGAGCGAATATCTCCGTGGAGATGCTTGAGAAACTTATCCAACAAGGGTTGGCGAAAAAGGAAACTCGCTTTGTTTCGACCGGGGAAGGGTCTAAAAGGAAAGCATCTTGCAATGAAGGTCCATTAGAGATCAATGGCTCCAACTCTCCTTCAGGTCGGACTTACGAATTAACCGTGGAGCAAGCCTCGGCAGTGAGCAAAGTGTCGGCTGCATTAGAGGGAGGTTCATCTCAAACTGTTTTATTGCATGGTGTGACAGGTAGTGGAAAAACGGACGTCTATCGAGAGTTGATCACAAAGGTATTAGTCGAAGGTGGAGATGCCATTCTCCTTGTACCTGAGATTTCCTTGACTTCTCAAGTTGCTCGTTATTTCGAAACTCAATTCGGCGGGAAAGTCATAATTTTGCACTCTGGCTTACAGCCAAGGGAAAAAATGAAAGCCTGGGAAGACATTTTATCTGGGCAAAAGCGGATCGTCATCGGGGCTCGTTCGGCTGTGTTTGCACCTCTGCCAAATTTACGTCTCATCATTTTAGATGAGGAACACGATGGCGCGTATAAACAAGATGAGAATCCCAAATACCATGCACGAGATGTTGCCCGTAAGCGGATGGAACAGCGAAAGGGTGTGGTATTACTCGGGAGTGCGACTCCTTCCTTAGAAGCCTATGCTGCAGCGCAATCGGGTAAAATACACTTGTTAACGATGACTGCGCGGATTGGAATGAGTGTCTTACCGCCCGTTGAAATCGTGGATATGCGGGAGGAACTTTTAAATGGAAATCGGAGCATGTTTTCTCTTCTTCTACAACAAAAATTGAGGGAAAGACTTGAACGTGGCGAGCAAACCATGCTTTTTTTAAATCGCAGGGGGTATTCCACCTTTGTAGTTTGCAGGGAATGTGGTTATGTGATGGGTTGTCCTAATTGTGATATTGCCCTCACTTATCATAGTCAAGGGCAGGCTATGTGTTGCCACTATTGTAACCACAAAGAGCTTCCTCCTCATACGTGTCCGCAATGTGGTAGTCGGTACATCCGGTTTTTTGGACAAGGAACACAGCGTGTGGAGGAGGAGCTTCAGGGCTTGTTGCCAGAGGTTCCTATATTGCGATTAGACTTCGATACGACACGATCTGGCGAAGCACATCGCACGATCTTGGAAAGTTTTCGTCGTCAAAAAGCATCTATTCTGGTAGGGACGCAAATGATGGCCAAAGGGCTCGATTTTCCGAATGTCACGTTAGTTGGAGTGATTGCCGCAGATCAGATGCTCAATATGCCCGATTTCCGGGCCAGAGAACGGACGTTTCAACTTTTAACTCAGGTCGCTGGTCGAGCGGGGCGGAGCATAAAAGCGGGTGAAGTTGTCATTCAAACGTATTCGCCGACAGAGGGTGCTATTTTGAGGGCAGCCCATCATGATTTCCAAGGGTTTTTTTGGGAAGAGATTCGGTATCGTAAAGTGCGAAGGTATCCGCCGTTCACCCATATCATCCGTGTCCTACTACTTCATGAAAAAGAGGATCGGGTCATCAGAGGGGCTAATGATTTGGGGGCATGTCTGCAGCAGGGAATGCAAAACCCTAAATTTGGAAATAATGAATTAGATATCCTGGGACCCGCTCCAGCTGTTTTACCTAGACTTAAGAATCAATGGAGATGGCAAGTATCCGTTAAAGGGACAAATTTGGATCAACTCAGGGCGTTTTTGCATCGAGGGGTTCAAATGTTTTACAAAAATTCTGCTAGTAGTGGCGTTGTTTTGAACATTGAAGTCGACCCCCTTTCCAGTTAAAAAGCAATTTTATTTGATAACGAAATAAAGTATATTATGGATAATTGCAAAATTACTTACTAGAAAGCATAGATAAAATAGTGACAAAAGACTTCAGTTAGGGCTTTATTGAAAGGAGTAATTGAAAAATGGCTGTTTATAAGATTGTTGAAATGGGTGCAGAGGTATTACGTGAAAAGGCAAAAGAAGTTAAAGAAATTAATCCTTCTATCATAAAACTCCTTGATAACATGGTTGATACAATGCGTGCTGCAGAGGGAGTGGGGTTGGCCGCTCCTCAAATCGGAGTATCCAAGAGGGTCGTCGTTATTGAAGTAGGAGATAGGTTGTTGGAACTCATTAATCCTGTCATTTTAGAAAAAGAGGGGGAGCAAATGGATGAGGAAGGGTGCCTTAGCATTCCAAAGATGACAGGTGATGTACTGAGGGCTGCTAAAGTTCGTGTTCAGGGCCTAAATCGCCAAGGAGAACTGTTGGATATTCAGGCGGATCGTTTGTTGGCTCGGGCTTTACAACACGAAATTGACCATCTCGAAGGAATTTTATTTGTTGATGTTGCGAAAAAGACCTATAGAAGCTGAACGCTGGCGGGTTAGGCTGTCGAGAGCGCTTTCTGCAAGCGTCAGTTGGTTGCGTCGCTGCTCTATGGACAGCACCTTCTAACTCATCCGCTTAGCAGAAACGTTCCGATCCACGAACTTCGGACTTCGAGAAGGGGGAATCAGTATGCGTTTAGTTTTTATGGGTACACCGGATTTTGCCGTACCTTCTTTACGAGCCTTGGTGAATGGAGGACATGATGTTGTGGGGGTCTTTACACAACCTGATCGGCCGGCTGGGCGAGGCAAAAATTTAAAGCCCAGTCAGGTTAAAGTTGCGGCAGAGGAATTAGGAATACCTGTTTTTCAACCGAAAAAGATTAAAACTTCGGAAGGAATCCAGTTGCTACGGGTCTTAGCTCCAGATAGTATTATTGTTGTTGCCTATGGACAAATCTTATCAAAGGATATTTTGCAATTGCCTCCAAAGGGGTGTATTAATGTCCATGCTTCCCTGTTACCCGCTTACCGTGGGGCAGCCCCAATTCATTGGGCGGTCATGAAGGGAGAATCCCATACGGGAGTGACTACTATGCTTATGGATGAAGGTTTAGATACAGGGGACATATTGCTAAAACAAGAGGTTCCAATTTCTAACGAAGCAACAACCGGCGAGATTCATGATGAGTTAGCCGCTCTCGGTGGAGGTCTCTTAATAGAAACTCTACGTGAATTGGAAATGGGAAGTTTAATTGCTACACCTCAAATTGGAGAATCCAATTATGCGCCCCTGCTGAAACGTGAACATGAAGGTGTCGATTGGTCACGTAAGGCGACTGAATTGCATGATCAGATTCGCGGGTTGAATCCTTGGCCAGGCGCGTTTTCGACTTTTCGGGGAGAAAATCTTAAGATTTGGCGAAGCATGCCCTTTTCCTGGTCAGACAAGGATTTAGAAACGGAAGGGTTTGCGAGGGAAGTAACCGCTGAACCGGGTCAAATAATCGAGATGCTTGGGACTGGGTTACTGGTTCAGACTGGGAATGGAATTCTTCGAATTATAGAGGTCCAACCAGCAGGGAAACGTGCTATGTCAGCTCGTGATTTCTTTAATGGTCGGCATGGGCAGATTGGAGAGAAATTCAACTGATAGATTCAAGAGTTAAGCTATTACGGGTTATATATCTACAATAATCAGATATTAATTAGAAACTCCTGCTTTGGGGATTTTACACTGGTTGTAAATGGAGGGTGCATTATGTTTTGGGATTCTACAATGGTCCTTTTAATTCCGGCAATATTACTCTCTTTATTCGCGCAATACCGAATTTCTTCTGCCTACAAGCATTATTCTTCCATACGTGCCCAGTCGGGGCTTACGGGAGCACAGGCTGCGCGAGCAATATTAAATGGTAACGGGCTTTACGATGTGCGTGTGGAACCGATTGGGGGGCGGCTAAGTGATCACTACGACCCGCGTAGCAGGGTCATTAATCTCAGTGAAGATGTCTATCACGGTAATTCACTTTCTTCCGTGGCAGTGGCGGCTCATGAAACGGGTCATGCGTTACAACACGCGTCAGGGTATTTTCCCATGCAACTTAGGTCGTCCTTTGTCCCTGTGGCTAATATTGGCAGTGGGGCTGGCCCGATTCTAATCATGATAGGTCTTTTTATGCCGAGTTTTGGCTGGCTCCTTCAGTTGGGGATTTTGGCGTTTACATTTGCAGTCCTGTTTCAGTTGATCACCCTTCCTGTGGAATATAATGCCAGTCACAGAGCGTTGTTGCTCTTACAGGAGGGACGTATGTTGGGGAGTGATGAAGTCCGTGGCGCACGTTCGGTGTTAAATGCGGCTGCGTTGACCTATGTTGCCGCTGCCTTGGCTGCAGTACTGCAGTTGGCTCGGTTTATTCTGATAGCTAGAGGTAGAAGTGATGATTAAGGAAACCGCACGGAAGATGGCAGTTCAGATCCTGACACGAGTCGAAGCAGAGGGAGGCTACGCCAATCTCGTGTTACAGAAAACCATTGGTAGGCTCACAGATTCTAGAGACCGCCAATTTGTCACGTTATTGGTAAATGGCTCACTTAAACACCGCCTAACCTTGGATTATGCGCTACGTTTTTATTTGAGCAAACCAATGTCGGCACTTCCTCATGAAGTTCGCGCAATTTTGCGTATCGGAGCTTTTCAACTGCTTTATCTCGATAAAGTTCCGCACGCGGTCGCGGTCAATGAAAGTGTCGAGTTAGCAAAAACCTTCCCTAAATTCACTGGATTGGTGAATGTCGTCTTGCGGAGAGTCATGAATAAAGGGTGGGATTTTCCTTGGCCGGATTCGAAGCGGGAAACAGTACGCTACCTTTCGGTGCGCTACTCTCACCCGGAATGGATGATTCGACGATGGCTAAAGCGTTGGGGCTTGGAGGAAACGGAGGCTTTGTGTCATGCCAATAATGAGCCAGCCCAAACTTGGATTCGTACAAATACACTTAAGATTTCACGCGAAGATTTAGTGGAGCGTCTCACGCGAGAAGGAATTGCGGTCGAATTGGGTACTCGGATACCGGAAAGTTTAAGAATTCAAAATTTCGGGGCGCTAGACCAACTCGAGAGTTTTCGGGAGGGGCTTTTTACGGTTCAGGATGAAAGCTCTCAACTTGTTGCACATGTTGTTGATCCAAAACCAGGACAACGCGTGTTGGATACCTGTAGTGCTCCTGGTGGAAAAACGACGCACTTAGCGCAAAGGATGAACGATGAGGGAGAAATTCAAGCGTTTGATATCCATACTCACAAACTGGAACTTATTGACCAGCTAACCCAAAGACTTGGTATTACGATCGTTCAATCTCATGGGGGCGATGCTCGGGATTTACCTGGAATACAACTTTGCTCGCAACATCGCGTGTTGGTTGATGCTCCTTGTTCTGGTTTGGGTGTTCTTAGACGTAGGGCAGATCTGCGTTGGCAGAAAGAAGAACAGGATTTGAAGGATTTACCTCCGCTTCAACTGGCTATTTTAGAACGTGCCGCTTCTTGTGTTGATGTAGGAGGAGATTTAATCTACTCGACCTGTACGACTGAACCGGAAGAGAACTTTGAACTAGTTAAGATGTTTCGCACTTCGCATCCTGAATTTGAGCCTGTCAATTTGGTGGAGGATTTGCCTTTTACCCTTGAAGATTCACGCGATATTCAACAGGCGAGTAAAGGGATGCTGCAACTCTTACCGCATCGGCATGGGATGGATGGATTTTTCTTAGCAAAATTTCATCGTAAGGAAGTTTAAGTGGAATGAATTGGGTGAATAATAAAGATTATGGAAAGTGTTGAGCTGCGCGGTTGTTCAATCGATGAACTGATTGAGATTTGTCAAGAGATAGGCCTAAAACGGTTTCGGGCGACCCAATTATTTCAATGGGCGCAACAAAAAGCAGTGCGTACTTGGGACCAGATGAAAACTGTTGGGGAAGGAGACCGCCAAACGTTAAGTTCCCACTTGCATCTTTATCCGTTGGAGCGGATTCGTGAACAGCGTTCCCAGGATGGCACACGTAAATATTTGTTTCGTCTTAACGATGGAGAAACCATTGAGTGTGTTTTAATGGATTATGCGCGCACTATATCACGAGATCGTCATACCGTTTGTGTCTCTACTCAAGTTGGGTGCGCGGTAGGGTGCGCATTTTGTGCTACTGGGTTGGAAGGCTTTCGGAGAAATCTAAGTGTCGCTGAAATTGTGGGTCAAGTTCTAGATATTACCCATTATGTCCGTCAGGAAGATCCGGATTTCCAGGTGACCAACATTGTCTTTATGGGTATGGGCGAGCCCCTACTCAATTATGATCAGGTTCTCAAGGGGATCCAACTTTTGAACCATGGGCAAGGCCAGGCTATTGGCATGCGACGGATGACGATTTCAACCTGTGGGGTGGTGCCTAAGATTATTCAACTGGCTAAAGATAATCCCCAGGTTGGGCTGGCTGTTTCGCTTCATGCAGCTCAGGACGAAGTGCGAAATGATTTGATTCCGATGAATCGGCGTTATCCACTGGCTCAACTGATGGAGGCTTGTCAAGAATACAGCCAAATCACGCATCGTCGGATCACCTTTGAGGTCGCTTTGACCTCGAAGAATGCGAGGCGGGGGGAAGCAGAGGCGCTCGCGAGACTACTAAAAGGACAGCTAGGGCATGTCAATTTGATTCCGGTAAACCCAGTCGAGGGGACTGGGATGGAGCGTCCCGATATAGAACAGATCAAGAGGTTCGCTCAGGTGTTAGAAAATGCCGGTATTCCCGTCTCTTCGCGGGAGGAACGGGGGGGAGATATTGACGCAGCTTGCGGTCAACTTCGTAGAAAGTGGGAGGGTGAGTTGTAATGAGCTTATTGGCCCGATTTGAAGGAATGGCCGAATTTCTATTTACCGGAGCTTTCAAAAAAGGTGCGGCCCGGCTCCAACCAGTAGAAATCGCTAAAGAACTTGTGAAGGCAATGCTTAGAAATAAGCAAGTCAGCATTTCACAAGTGTATGTACCGAATATTTACCGGGTTTATCTTCATTCAAGTGATTGGGGGCCATTGGCTAACTTTGGGGATGTATTTCTCATTGAACTTTCAAAGTATCTATTTGCAGAAGCACAGCGGAATGGGTACACGTTTTTATCGAAACCAGCCATTGAACTTCATGCCGATGAGACGGTGAATCCCCGAGAAATGGCTATTGAAGTTGATTTCGATGACTCTATTGAGGTAGACTGGGGAGACGAGGAAGATGAGCATAATGACGCAGCTCCTGAACAAGATTGGCGCGAAAATACTACGATCTTTCGAGAAAGTGTTAAGACAAACTTAACCGAGGTTGAGCAGTTAGGAAGGAATTCAGAATACTTTCTCGAAATTATTGAAGGACCAGATGTTGGTGAGTCATTTTCTCTGCAGGATGGAGATGTGTTCATTGGCCGTCATGGGCAATGTGACCTCGTACTTCACGACCCTGAGGTTTCACGACGGCATTTGAAAATTGCTTCAGGGGAGAACAGTTGGTGGTTGGATGATTTGGGAAGTACAAACGGTTCGTTTGTTAATGGCCAAAGAATTACTCATCAAATGACGGCTCCAGGTGACCGTATTCAAATTGGACAAAGTGTCTTGGTCATACAAAGATCACCTCTAGTAGGACTATAAATTGGAGGCTTTGCGAAGCACCTCTGATTTTTGATTTGGAGGGTTGTATGCAATTTGTTTTTGTCATTGGACGGCTAGTTTTTGTCGCCCTTATCTATCTTTTTATCTTTCGTATTTTTACAGCACTTTTAGCAGATCTGCAACTAAAGGGGATTTTTCAACGCTCGATTACCGAATATGGCCGATTAGAGGTCCTGACTGGATCAGAATCGCTTTCCAGAGGACGAATCTTTAAAGTAGATGGGAAAGGCCTGCGATTAGGACGTGGTAAGCATAATGATATCGTTTTACCGGATCATTTTGCTTCCATCGATCACGCTATTTTTCGGTTGCAAAAAGGACAGACCATCGTGGAAGACCTTGGAAGCACGAATGGAACTTGGGTTAATGGCGAGCAAATTCATTCTCCAGTACAAATGGTTGCAGGAGATTATGTGAAAATTGGAAGTATTACCTTCCAATACTCGAGGTGGCAAAATGAGAGTACTAAGCTTTAGCGAAAAAGGGTGTATTCGTAAAAACAATGAGGATTCTTTATTAGTGATGCTTTCCCAAGGCCTGTATGCGGTGGCTGACGGGATGGGAGGCCACCGGGCGGGTGAAGTAGCTTCTTCGACAGCTTTGCATGAATTGGAAAAATTAGTAGTTCACTTTGGCGATCTTGAAATTCAGGCCTTGGAAAGTAAGTTGGCTGAAGCCTTTGTTCAAGCTAATCAGGTCGTCTATCAATCGTCAATAACGGATCCCGAAAATGCTGGGATGGGAACGACTCTGACAGTTTTGTTGGTGCGCAACACAATGGCCGTAATTGCTCATGTAGGAGACAGTCGGGCTTATCTATGGCGCGATGAGGTGTTAACACCCTTGACAATCGATCACTCACTCGTTGGTGAACTTGTGCGGTTAGGACAGATCTCCCCTGCAGAAGCGGAAAAACACCCTCAACGGAATGTTCTGATGCGTGCAGTGGGAGCAGACCCAAAGATTGAAGTGGATTGTCGGAGTATAAGCTTACAGACAGGAGATGTTTTTCTCCTGTGTACTGACGGTTTTTCTAATATGATTCATGATCGAGAGCTTGCAAAAGAATTTATGGAGCAGTACTCCTGGGAAGAACGGCTTGAGAGATTGCGTCATCTTACCTTAGAACGGGGTGCACCGGATAATTTCACAGCCTTGTGCTGTATTATGGAGTAAGCTGATGATTCAGAGATTAACTTCGCGCTTATTAATTTTAGGAATAATGTGGGTGGGACTCAGCTTGCTGAAATGGGGGAGCCAGAAAAACCAAATCTTCTGGCTAGCACTTATTTTTTCAGGCATAATCTTCCTAGGGAGCTTGATGGAGCAGATCCTCCATTATCGAGGTGATCCCTATATTCTGCCTGCAGTTCAGGCCATTATGGCCATAGGACTTGTGTTTGTGGTGCGAATTAATCCGGAAATTGCAGTGCGCCAATTTTGGTGGGCAAATATCGGTCAGTTGATCTTCTATGCGGTTTTATGGTCGATCCGAGATTATCGAAAGTTGGGAAGGTTTAGATACCTCTGGGGACTTTTAGCAGTGGGATTGTTGTTGGTGACACTATTGTTCGGTTCTACGGCAGGTGGAGCAACAAGTTGGCTACACATTGGGGGAATCGGCATTGAACCGGAGGAATTTGTCAAGCTAGCCTTACTTTTATTCATGGCGACGTATTTGGAAGAGAATGAAGAATTGTTGCGTGTAGGAACAGTGCAATGGGGAAAATTCTCTTTGCCAGATTGGCGGACTTTGGGACCGTTTATGATCATGGTTGCTTTCGTTCTTGGGATTTTGGCGGCGCAGAAAAGCTTGGGGACGGCCTTGGTGTTTTATATGCTTTTTGCGCTTATGCTATATGTGGTAACGGAACGAGCTCTTTATTTAGGAATATCGTTGCCTATTTTCCTTTTAACTGGAAGCGTGGGTTATATGCTCTTTAGGCACGTACGTGTTAGGGTTTTGGTATGGATGAATCCTTGGCAGGATCCCACAGGGGGAGGATACCAAATTGCCCAATCTCTTTTTGCGATTGGCGGAGGTAATATCCTTGGTACGGGATTAGGCAACGGTATAGGGGCATCGACAGTACCAGCAGCTAGTACGGATTTTATCTTTTCTGTGATTGCTGAAGAACTTGGATTTGCCGGGGCTATGGCTGTACTCGTACTTTTTCTCATTGTTGTCATGAGAGCTTTTGCTGTAAGTCTCAAGGCGAAGGATCGGTTCGGGCAAATCTTAGCTGCTGGAATTGGAATTCTCCTGGGAACAGAAACGTTGATTATTCTCGCTGGAGTGACTAAATTACTTCCTTTGACAGGCATACCACTTCCCTGGGTGAGTTATGGTGGAAGTTCTCTCATTGTTCATTTCATTTTGCTGGGGGTGTTGCAGAATATCTCGATCCCCACCACAGTGGGTTCCCTCAGCACCAAGAATAATGGAAGGGAGTATGCAACATAATGCGAGGGGTACGTCGGGTAGCACTAGGGATGGCTTTGAGTTTTTTTGTACTGAGTCTTGGTTTAGCGTATTGGCAAGTTGTCCAGGCGGATACACTTCTGGAGAATCCATCCAATAGACGTTTGATTCTTATGGAAAGCCGAGTGACTAGGGGAGGAATTTTTGATCGCAACGGCGAAATAATAGCACAAACCCAAATTTCTAAGGAAAAAAAGGTCCGGGTCTATCCGAAAGGAGAGATGTTTGAACCTGCCTTGGGTTATTCGACTGTAAAATTGGGTGCTTCTGGTCTCGAAGGAACCTTAGCAGATTGGTTGCTGGGAATTAAGAACGCGACGCCCACCCAGTCAGTTCAGCAACTCTTTGCACTTCCCCGCCAAGGGGATGATGTTGTACTCACCTTGGATTCCCGTTTGCAGAGCATTGCTTATAATGCGCTTAAGGGGAAAATGGGAGCAGTTGTAGCCATTGATCCCCGGACAGGAGAAGTATTGGCCTTGGTGAGCCAACCAAGCTTTGATCCTACATCCCTCGAACAAAACTGGAAGGATATCGTTAGTCGCAAACAGGAAAGGCCGCTTGAAAATCGCGCTTTTTCCCTCTTTCCTCCGGGATCGACCATGAAGGTTGTTACGTCTGCCTCTTTATTTCGTAGTGGAATCAATACGACCGATCTCTATGAAAGTACAGGATCAGCGATTATTAACGGTCAAGTCATTAAGGAACAAAACGGCAAGGCTTTTGGCTGGGTTAACTATAATATGGCGTTGGCCGACTCCTGCAACACATACTTCGCAACGTTTGGGGTTCAGGCGGGGGATAAAAATTTTCTTTCCGTAGTTAAAGGCTTTGGTTTCGGTCAGAAAATTCCTCTGGAACTCAATGTTCCAACGAGTTCAATTACAAACTCAGCGAAAATCCCTGCAACGTTAAATACAAATCTTCTTGCCGCAAGTGCTTTCGGGCAAGGAGAAGTTTTGGTCACCCCATTTCATATGGCCTTAATTACGGCCGGTATTGCAAACCACGGAGTTATTATGACCCCACATCTTGTAGAACGCGTCCTAGACCCCTCTCAAACCGTAATCTTCGAACAGAAACCTCAGCCTTGGTTGACTGCGCTTACTAAAGAGGAAGCGGATAAGATTACGAGTGCAATGGTGACCGCAGTAACCGATGGAACAGCTGCGCCAGGGGCTCTAGACGATGTTCAGGTAGCCGCCAAGACGGGTTCAGCAGAACCCGGAGGTAATGTCCCAACTCATGGCTGGTATATTGCTTTTGCGCCAGCCGATGCCCCAAAGATCGCGATAGCTGTTATTGTGGAACATGGGGGAACAGGAGGAGGGGCGGCCGCCCCGATTGCGCGGCAAATCATGCAAGAAGCATTGATTAGAAAGTAGGTGACAAATAGTGAGTAAAATCTTCGGGGGACGATATGAGGTCTTGGAGCGAATTGGTGCCGGCGGGATGGCAAATGTTTATAAGGCCAAGGATCTTCTACTTAACCGTGTTGTGACGATCAAGGTGCTCCGGGAGCAGTTTGTCACAGATGAAGACTTTATTCGCCGTTTTCGGAGGGAAGCCCAGTCAGCAGCGAGTTTGTCCCATTCCAATATAGTTTCTGTCTATGATGTGGGTAAAGAAGGAGATACTGAATATATTGTCATGGAATATGTGGAGGGTCGCAATCTTAAAGAAATTATACGAGATTACGCTCCACTATCCACTGACCAAGCCATAAACCTTGCTCGGCAAATCACAGGGGCTGTTCAAAATGCCCATGAACATCATATTATCCATAGAGATATTAAACCGCACAATATTTTAGTGACAGCTGACGGACACGCTAAGGTTACAGATTTTGGAATTGCGCGAGCCGTCTCTTCGGCAACCGTAACACATACTGGTGATATCATAGGTTCGGTTCATTACTTGTCGCCCGAACAGGCCAAGGGACTTCAAAGTAACGAACAATCGGACATTTACTCCCTCGGAATCGTACTCTACGAATTGCTCACGGGTAAAGTTCCCTATGATGGAGAAACTCCGATCGCCATTGCCCTAAAACATCTTCAGGAACAACCTGTTCTGCCGAGTAAGCTAAATCCTCGAATCGAAAAGGAATTTGAGGCTGTCATTATGCGTGCTATCGCAAAATCGCCTGAGCAACGATACGTGTCTGCTAAAGATCTGTTGGAGGATCTGAACCATATCCAAGCTGGTCGACCGATTAAACAGCAGGAAATTCCTTTCGTTGCTGACCCAGAAGCAACTCAGACTCACAAAGGAATGGGCGATGTTCTGGCGCCAATTATCGCAAAGGATTCTATGGGTGTAAATCCTTCCCTCGGTAAGATTGGTCATAGGAAGCGTTGGCCTTGGATCGTGGGGGGCCTAGTACTTCTGTTCTTCTTGCTCGGAGGGTTTGCATTAAAGAACTATTTAGCGGGAGGATCAACAAAGGTTCCCGATGTTATCGGGAAAACTGTGCCTGTTGCAGGAGATTATATGAAACAGGCAAAACTGAAACTTAGTCCAGATGTTACCTACGAGTTCGATAACAAAGTCGAAAAAGATAGAATCATTGATCAAGAACCAAAGGCAGACCAAATGGTTAAACTCGATCGGGAAATTAAAGTCGTTGTGAGTAAAGGCCCCGACGTAGGGAAATTTCCAGATGTCACGACTGGGCAAATGTCTAAAGAAAGTGCCATGAACCTTATTCAAAATGCGGGATTTACTGGAACTATAACCTTTGACACTAAGCCCAGTGAGAACGTGGTCAAAGATAATGTCTCCGAACAGAGTCCAGCACCAGGTGCTTCTTGGCCGAAAGACGGGGCTATTCGTCTTACTATAAGTGCGGGATCTCAATGGCAAGTGATCAATATGCCCAATGTGATTGGCAAGACATCCTCCGATGCCAGGAGTTTGCTTGAACAGAATAAATTGGTTGTTCTTATAGAAACTCAGGATTCTACCACTTCTCCTGCAGATGTGGTGATGAGCACGACTCCCAAACCAGGAGAAACGGTCAAACAGGGTGCTGAAGTCACGATGGTCGTTTCGCGTGGTCCGGGGCCCCTCGCTCAAGCAATTGATGCAAGGGCAATCCTAGCTCAAATTCTTGGCGTCACACAGAAAAATGGCAAAGGTAAGAAACATTAAATAAATGATCTCAGCAAGGTAATAGTGAGGAATAGCTATGATTGATGGAGTCTTACTCAAAGGATATGGTGGATTTTATTATGTCTATGGAGAGGACCGAGTGTGGGAATGTTCCCTGCGCGGTCGCTTTCGTGTTAAGGATCAAGACTTTTTGCCTGGAGATCGGGTGAAAATCCTAGTGGAAGAGGATAAAGCGACGATCGAAGCTGTCGAGCCACGGCACAACGCTTTGATTCGGCCAGCGATTGCCAATGTGGATCAGGCCATTCTCGTCTTTGCGATGACATCTCCTAAGCCTGATCTTAATCTTCTGGACCGATTGTTGATTCAGGTACTGGACGAAGAAGTTGAGCCTGTTTTAGTTTTCACTAAATTGGACAAGTTTAGGGAAGCCGCCGCTTTAACGACAAGTTCTGAGGAACATACTATTACGGATGTTTACCGCAAAATAGGATACAATGTTTATGAGGTTTCGAATGAGACGGGACAAGGAATAGAGGAAGTTAGAGCTCAGTTAGTGGATAAGATTAGCGTACTGGCCGGGCCTTCCGGGACTGGTAAATCTAGTCTTTTCAATGCGTTATCTCCTGGAAAGAAACTAAAAACAGGGGAAATAAGCCTGCGGTCTAAGCGCGGTCGCCACACCACACGCCATGTCGAACTGATGGTTTGTGCCGGGGGATTGGTGGCGGATACGCCGGGTTTTTCGTCTCTCTTTTTACCGAATTTGAAACGCGCAGAATTGGCAAATTATTTTCCGGAATTTGTGGATCGTCGCCGACAGTGTCGATTTAACAGTTGCCTGCATGATAAAGAACCAGATTGTGCAATTAAAGCTGCCTTAGAAAGCGGGGAGATTTCTCCTGATCGTTATGAGCACTACCAAATATTCTTGCAAGAAGTCATAGAAGCAGAGAGGAGATATTAACGTGATTCAGATTGCCCCTTCTATTTTATCCGCCGATTTCTCGCGACTGGGGGAACAGGTACAGTTAGTGGAAGATGCAGGCGCGGAGGTTTTACATATTGATGTTATGGACGGGCACTTTGTCCCGAATCTTACCTTTGGTCCGTCTTTGGTCAAGTCTTTAAGGGATCATTCGCGTATGCGTTTTGATGTTCACTTAATGGTTGAAGAGCCAGAGCGTTTTATTGCAGATTTTGCTGCTGCGGGTGCTGATCATATTACCTTTCATTTAGAGACGTCTCGCCATGCGCATCGAGTGATTCAACAGATTAAAGAACTTGGAATGACGGCCGGAATTGCACTTAATCCTGCTACACCGCTTGATGGTCTCAAGTATATCCTGCAGGATTTAGACATGGTGCTATTGATGACGGTCAACCCCGGATTCGGAGGACAAAATTTTATTTCAAATGTTATTCCTAAAATCCAGGTCCTTCATCGTCATCTTGAACAGACGCAATCCTCTTGTCTAATTGAAGTGGATGGGGGAGTTAATTTGGAAACAGCCCCGGTGGTCGCAAACGCAGGTGCTCATATTTTGGTGGCAGGAGCCGCAGTTTTTGCTCAACCTGATCCTAAACAAGCAGTGCTAGAGCTTCGTCAAGCAGCGGGTTTAAAGTAGGGTGAATAAGATCAAGAAGCTTGCCGTGTTGGCAAATGGCGCATGGGATCACGACTGGGGAAAACGAATCCTCAAGGAAGTCGATTTCTTGATATGTGCGGATGGAGGGGCAAATTATGCTATTCTTTCTGGACGTATGCCTAACCTTCTGGTCGGAGATTTGGATTCGATCTTACCGGAAAACTTGGTTCAATGTAAAACCGCGGGTTGTGTCATAGAACAATATCCCTGCGAGAAGGATGAGACAGATCTCGAATTGGCCCTTTCTCGGGCCGAGGAACAGGCCTTCCTCGCGGGTGAACAAGATATTTGGCTGTATGGGGCGACTGGAAAGCGAATCGATCATTTCTTAGGTAATGTGGCCCTTATGCTCGGATATGCTCAAAAAGGGTACCGAGTCCGCTTAGTTGATCCCGATCATGAAATGTGGGTCCTTCGAGATTGCGAAAGGATAAGGGGATTGAAGGGACAAGAGCTCTCTTTGATCCCCTTATCAGAGAAAGCGGTTGTCACGACAGAGGGGCTGTATTATCCACTCCATCGGGGAGTACTTCCTCAGGCATCCCCGCGTGGCATAAGCAATGTATTTCTTGGAGAGGAAGCCGTGATCGAGGTTCACGAAGGATGGGTTTTGGTGGTTTTGCTGACGGGGGAGACGGTGTGAAGAGCACGGCACAAGTTCACCTCAGGGTAATACCTGGTGTGAACTTGTGCCGTGCTAACGCCGAATAATTTAAGCAAGGTTGACGCGACTCTGCTGGATGGGTTCGCTCCGCAAATTAACACCATTCTGGGTTTGGAACGACGAAGGTTGGGAACGATGTGGTAGAGGACATTCCGTGCCACATCTGATTCAAGTAACTGAACGATTTAATAAAGGAAGAGATTAATGCAACAGGATGAATTATGGATCGGCACAATGCTTGAGGGTAATGCTCGTTGGGTTTTGGTAAGGTCAACGGACACGGTAGAAGAGGCTCGCAAACGTCACGGGATGTCACCGGTTGCTACGGCAGCTTTGGGGCGCCTGATGACAGGAGATCTTATCTTGGCTAGTTCACTCAAGGGGGAAGAGAACATCACCTTGCGCTTACTGGGAGACGGTCCTTTAGAGGGGGTTGTAGCAGTAGGAAATGCGCAGGGAGAGGTTCGGGGTTATGTCAGGGAACCTTTGGTAGATTTACCGTTGAAAGCTTCTGGGAAACTTGATGTGGCTACAGCGGTTGGTTCTGGCGAGTTGGCAGTTAGCCGAAGTTTGCAAAATGGCGAAGTTTATACAGGGATGGTTCCGTTGGTTAGTGGCGAGATTGCCGAAGATCTCGTGCATTATTTGTTGACCTCTGAACAGATTCCTTCCGCTATGCTTCTTGGGGTATTGGTCGAAAAGGATTATCATGTGGCTGGGGCGGCAGGTCTATTAATTCAACCGTTGCCTGGAGCGACTGAAGGGGATATCCAAGCGATTGAAAGTCTACTGGGGCAGATAAGGGTAGGTATCAGTGAACTGGCATCTCAGAGCCAAAGTATGGACGAATTGCTTGCTCATCTGATGGGACAACTCTCTTATCAAGTCCTTGAACGCCGGACTGTTAAATTTTTATGTACGTGTTCAAAAGCACGCTTGAGTGATACTTTGGTTTCACTGGGGAAAAAAGAAATAGCAGACCTGATCTCGGATGGGAAAGCCGAGATAGTTTGCCATTTTTGTAATGAACATTATTTGTTTAACGTGGAAGAGCTTCAGCAGATTTCGGAGCAGGCAGGAATGGTGTGAAATTAGGGATGGAGTGAAATTGCTCCGCTCACCACAGCGCCGTCGCTATCTCGCTTAATTACGAGGCGAGCGTGGCAAACCCCTGGGTTGTTCTGCATGTGTGTCGCTCATTGCCATCCTTGGCACCGTGACATCAGTCCATCCATGGACAAGTCCCGCTGCCACGCTTTGCGCCTCGTAATCTAAGCGCGATTGACGCGACTCTGCTGAATGGTTCGGCTTTGCAAATTAACTCCATCCGGGCTGGGAACGACGAGGGTACCACGAGAGCAAGGAACGGATTGGCTGAGAATATGAGGAAAATGAAAAAAGCCCGACAAATGTCGAGCTTTTGATTCATTAGCTAGCGCGCTGAACTTTGCCGGAACGTAAGCATCTGGTGCAAACTTTAATCCGGGCTGGAGTACCGTTCACAATTGCGTGAACGCTTTGCAAGTTTGGTTTCCAAGTTCGCTTTGTCCGTATATGAGAGTGGCTGACTTGAAATCCAGTTTTTACTCCTTTGGCGCATACTGCACAAACATTAGCCATGCTCTAAAACCTCCTTTGCAACCGAAATGACACTTGTATATTCTATCAAAGGTCTTGCGGGTTGGCAAGGTTTCTCGAGAATTTTCTTGGAGCTTGTTAAAAAAACCCAAGAAAGTTTCGCTAGGAGAAGATTTCCATAAGATATTTGAATTTTTCTTTGAACATTTCTCATTTAATTGATAGAATAGACTCTATATGGACGATACCGGGAAGAGGAGGTCCTTTTTTGTGGGTAAAGAAATTTTAAATAGTTTAGGGAAAATAAATATTTCTGAAGAAGTTATAGCTACTATCGCAGGTGCCACGGCAGTTGAATGTTACGGCTTGGTGGGAATGGCCTCACGCAAAATTACAGACGGTTTTGTGGACTTACTAGGACGGGAAAATCTGGCCCGTGGTGTTGTGGTTTCGATTAAAGACAATGAGGTTGTTATTGATCTCCATATTGTTGTCGGGTATGGTGTTAGAATTTCTGAAGTTGCAGCCAGTGTTATGGAACGCGTTCGTTATACGACTGAAAAACTTACTGGATTGAACGTGTCCCAAGTGAATGTGAATGTTCAAGGAGTTCGAATATTAGAGTAGTTCAAGAGTAGGGGGATACTGTTTTGAGGCCAGCTACGGACATAATAAGTGTTCTTGATGGAAAACTATGGAGAAGTATGATGGTGGCCGGCGCAAAGGCCCTAGAGCTGAGAAAGCACGATGTTGATGCCCTGAACGTTTTTCCAGTGCCTGATGGTGATACGGGGACAAATATGTTTCTAACGATTCAATCCGCGGCCAGGGATGCAGAAAAAATGTCTAGTAATTCGATCAGGGAAGTAGCGACTGCAGCTTCGATGGGTTCATTAATGGGGGCACGCGGAAATTCAGGGGTGATTCTATCTCAGATTTTACGTGGGATTGCCAAAGGGTTTGATGGATTACATACGGCAAACCCAATCCAAGTGGCACAAGCCTTGCAATCTGGGGTTGACACGGCGTATAAGGCGGTAATGAAGCCTGTCGAGGGCACGATCCTGACGGTTTCAAAAGAAACGGCGCGGGGTGCTTTAACTAGGGCAAAGGCAGGAGGTTCACTTCTCGAAACTCTTCAAGAAGCTGAGCGCAAGGGTTTAGAATCCTTAGCGAAAACTCCCGAATTGTTATCAGTGTTAAAACAAGCGGGTGTGGTCGATGCAGGAGGGCAAGGGTTCCTTGTCATTCTAAGCGGATGGATCTCTGTTCTGACTGGAGAAATGATCAATCTTGATACTCCGACTGGACAAGAAGATAAGCCTGTTTCTCTTGTTAAAGACAACCAAGAAACTAAATGGGAATCTTTGAAGATCGAAAATCTTGATTACCCGTATTGTACTGAATTCCTGGTTAAGGGAAACCATTTAAAGGTTGAACAGATACGACAGGATTTAAAAGATCGCGGGGACTGCTTACTAGTAGTCGGAACACAAGAAGTGGTGAAGATTCATGTACATGTTAAAAATCCGGGTAAGATTTTAGATTATGCCTTACAGTGGGGTTCGCTTCACGAAGTCCAAATACATAACATGTTAGAACAAAATGAGAACATGGCTCACGCGAATAAGACTGAATCGTCCGATTCAGTAGAAGCTCAAATAAACACTACAAGTGAAGACCAACCCCTGAAAGAATATGGTGTGGTTGCTGTTGCGATGGGAAAAGGTATTGCGGATGTTTTTGTTAGTTTGGGTGTCGATGAAGTTGTGTATGGCGGACAAACCATGAATCCCAGCACGGAAGATCTTGCTGAAGCTGTTCGCAAGGTTCAGGCGCGCAATGTCTATATTTTACCAAATAATGGTAACATCATTATGGCAGCTCGACAAGTTAAAGATGTTGTTCAGGACTGTGAAGTACATGTCATATCCAGTAAATCGATACCTCAAGGAATTTCCGCTCTTTTAAACTTTAATGCAGAAGGGGAAATTGAGACTAACAGTAAAAATATGGAACGTGCGCTAGGCAATGTTCGCTCTGGAGAAGTAACCTATGCGGTTCGTGATTCTCAGTATGGGGCTCTAAGCATTTCGGATGGAGACATTTTGGGGTTGGTAGAAGACGTAATTGTCACAACAGGCCAAACGTTATTTGAAGTAGCCAAGTCAACCTTGGAAAAAATGGAATGGCAAACGCACGATTTGGTAACAATATTTTATGGGGAAGAAACAAAACAAGAAGACGTTGAACAGCTTCAGAATTGGCTTCATGATGAGAATTCGAACGTCGAAGTAGAGGTTCATCCCGGTAGGCAACCGCTCTACTATTATATCTTTGGTGTGGAATAGGTTATCCTCCGGAAATTTTCCGGAGGTTTTTTAATTTAGGAGGACAGAGTTGTGGGTAAAAGTAATGTGTTTGATCTTCTCGGGCCAATCATGGTTGGTCCGTCAAGTTCACATACGGCCGGTGCGGTCCGTTTGGGAGCCATGGCCAAAAAGATATTGGGGGAAGAACCGATTGAGGGAACGATCACTCTCCATGGTTCATTTGCGAAAACGGGCAAGGGGCATGGGACAAATTTAGCGTTGGTTGCCGGCCTTTTAGGAATGTCACCAGATGACGAACGTATTCCTGAAGCGCCTAAGATGGCAAAAGAACGTGGACTCAATTTCAATTTTGAAACTTCGGACCTCGGAGATGTTCATCCAAATAGTGTGAAATTTAATTTATTAGGCGTGAATGGTGGCCGTGTACAGGTAGTCGGGTCGTCCATTGGGGGAGGATCCATTGTCATTCGAGAGATCAATGATTTTCAGGTGGAGATTAAAGGGGACTATCCAACATTGGTTGTTCTTCACCAGGATCTACCGGGAGTTGTCGCACAAGTAACGCTCCTTCTGTCAACTGCACAGATCAACATTGCTCGAATGTTAGTTTCTCGTGAAAAAAGAGGGGCTCAAGCTCTGATGGTATTGGAGACAGATCAAAGAATAGACAACGCCGTCCTCGGCTTAATGAGGAAACTACCAAGAATCGATCAGGCATTAGTTATTGAGTCGTTGGAATAGGAGGGATTGAAGCATGCGCGCCTACGAAGATTGGGTAATTAAAGCTGAAACAAAAGGATTGAAAATCAGTGAAGTGATACTCCAAAATCAGATGGAAGAATTAGAACAATCGGAGCAAGCGCTTTTTCAACGTATGAATAAAAATTTAAACGTGATGCGAAAATCGGTTGAAGTGGGTCTCAGTGGAGAGCGTCGTTCATTGTCTGGTCTGGTAGGGGGAGACGCAGCAAAAGTTGAGAGTCACCGAAAAAAAGGTGAAAGCCTCATTGGAGAGCAAATGAGCGGTGCGATTGCTAAGGCGCTTGCTGTGGTGGAAGTGAATGCTTGTATGGGCAAAATTGTTGCTGCACCGACCGCGGGTTCCTGCGGGGTACTTCCGGCTGTTCTTTTGACGGTTGAGGAGTCGCTTCAAGTTTCTGAGCAAGAGATTTTACTTGCCCTTTTTACGGCGGCGGGATTAGGAATGATATTTGCGGACCGCGCAAGCGTTTCTGGCGCTGAGGGCGGATGTCAGGCAGAAATAGGGTCTGCTGCCGCGATGGCGGCAGCAGCGGCAGTGGAATTAGCAGGAGGATCGCCAAGACAGACGGCGGACGCTGCAGCGATCGCTATGAAATCAATGCTTGGTTTAGTATGTGATCCGGTGGCAGGACTTGTAGAGGTTCCTTGTGTCAAGCGAAATGCAATAGGAGCGACGATTGCATTGTCGGCAGCTGAAATGGCCCTTTCGGGTGTCAAGAGCGCGATTCCGATTGATGAGGTTATCGATACTATGGCTCAGATTGGTAAACAAATGTCGTGTGCTTTAAAAGAGACAGCTCAAGGCGGCCTTGCTGTGACGCCGACAGGACGACGCATCCAGGCGGATTTTCTATGAAACTTACACAGGTGCAACTTGTCTTAAATAATTTCCAACGGGCACTCTTAGCAGAAGAAAAACAGGGTTTTATAAATACTGGGGCGTTAGGTGGTTTTAATGCTTTTCTGCGTGGAATTCTTCCACGGCTAGAGCAACTTTTCCCCCTGCATGACATGAACTTGTTGAGGGATTTGGCGAAGCAATATCCTACCTGGAGCCCACTTCGCCGTAGGGAAGCCTTCTCAGAACTTCACCGCTTTATGCAAGAAGTTATGCTGGAAGCTCAAGATATCTCACCTCAGGATGTGCCATTAAGGGAGGATTCAAAACGCCTAGAACAAGAAGCGCTTCCGAGTCAAATGGTGCCAGAAGAGCAGGAAATGCAGGGGGAACAAAGAAGATCAGTAAACAAAGTAGACGCTAAAACTATTGAAGCATACGGCGAAAACAGTGAAAACAGTGGAGCTCATGAAACCCCCAAACTACATAAGGCACGACCTACACAAGAAATAAAACAACAAAAAACGGGGTCCTTACAATATCTTAAAGGGGTTGGCCCAGAAAGAGCCAAGCAACTTGAAAAGCTAGGGATTCACAATGAGCAAGATTTATTCACCTACTTTCCGCGTCGGTACGAAGATCGCCGCCAGAGGACCATTGAAGAGTTGAAGGATGGTGAAATGGCAACGATTAGCGGAGAAGTAGTTGCAGGACATGTTACGAATGGCAAGATGAAGGTAGTCAAGTTGAGTATTGAGCAACAGGGGCGCTTGTTTCACGCAACTTGGTTTAACCAAACATTTATTCTCAAGCAATATCCCGTGGGAACGCAAGTCGTTGTGACGGGGAAAGTTCGCTGGCAACAACGGGTGCCTGAGGTTCTTGTTTCAGACATTGAAAAGGCTAGTACAAGTAGCTCGGTGAATGCTCTTAACCAGGGTTCACAAATGATTCTTCCAGTTTATTCCGAAACAGCACGTTTATCTTCGAAAGTAATACGCGGCGTAATCCAGGGTGTTCTAGGTCGGGTTGAAGAATATTTTCAAGAGATTATCCCGCAAGAAGACTTACGGGGGTGGATGGGGCGACCTCAAGCTTATCGGGAAATTCATTTTCCAAACAATTATGAGAGTTTGGAACAAGCAAGGGATCGGCTGGTGTGGGAGGAGGTTCTCTTTTTGCAATTAGCCGTCGCTGGATTACGTCAGGGAATAGTGCGGCTCGGAAGCCCTCTACTTTTAGGAGGGGAAGAACTGCTCCAAGGCTTTTATAAGGCACTGCCTTTTCAATTGACTAAAGCTCAACAACGAGTGATTCAAGAGATAGCTCACGATCTAGCTAAACCGCAGGGAATGGCTCGATTGGTCCAAGGGGATGTGGGATCCGGTAAAACGGCGGTTGCTATGGCTGCTCTGCTACGCGCGGTAGGATCAGGGTACCAAGGGGCAATGATGGCCCCTACGGAAATTTTGGCTGTACAACATTTCCAGTCGCTTGAGAAAGTGTTCACCCCCTTGGGTATAACAATTGTTTGTTTACTGGGTAGTCAGAGCAAAGGCGTTCGGGAGAGTGCATTGGCGATGATTGCGGATGGACGAGCACAAATCATCGTGGGAACCCATGCTCTTATTCAAGAATCGGTGGTTTATAAAGCGCTAGGTTTGGCTGTGACAGACGAACAACACCGTTTTGGGGTTCGGCAGCGTTCCTTGCTTCAGAGCAAAGGCGAAAGTCCTCACGTTTTGGTTCTCACCGCGACTCCGATTCCACGGACGTTAGCGCTGACGCTCTACGGTGACTTGCAGCTCTCTGTCCTTGATGAGATGCCAGTAGGGCGAAAACCGATTATTACCCGCAAATTGACGGAACGTTCCCGACCAAAGTTGGAGAAATTTATCGACGAGCAAATCAATCTTGGAATGCAAATTTACGTTGTATGCCCTTTAGTAGAAGAATCAGAAACGCTGGATCTGATTTCAGCAACGCAACGTGCTACAGATCTTCAAGTGAGGTTTCCTGAGCGTCGTGTCGCCCTCATACACGGAAGAATGAAGGGTGCGGAAAAGGAATCCATCATGACAGCGTTTCATATAGGGAAAATTGATATTTTAGTCGCCACGACTGTTGTGGAAGTTGGAGTAAATGTCCCGAAAGCCTCGGTGATGGTGATCGAATCAGCAGAACGATTTGGCCTGGCGCAATTGCATCAACTTAGAGGACGAGTTGGTCGGGGGAGTGAACAATCTTACTGTTTCTTGTTGTCTGACAAAGACAGTCGTCGTTTAGATATTCTTTGCCAAACGGAAGATGGGTTTAAAATTGCCGAGGAAGATATGCGTCTGCGTGGAACGGGAGAACTATTAGGAACCAGGCAACACGGTCTAGCAGAATTGCACCTGACGGATCTCTCCCATGATGGACAGCTTGTCGAGAAAGCGTATCAGATGGCACAGAAAGCTTTACAGAATCCAGATAGATATGCGTTGCTTTTCCAAGAGGTGCAGAGAATGTTTCCACCGGAGAAAATCGGGGTGCATTAGGGGAGGAAGTTTCTTAGTCTTTTGGCACATGAATGAAAAAGTCTTGGAATGATTTGCCGGGTATGATTATGGTCATACAATCGAATAATAAGACCATACTAAAGGGTTAAAAATATATGCAGCAGCGAAGCAGGTCTGCTGCCTTAATCAAATAGTATCTAAGGAGGTGTAAGCTTTGACTGACCCAACTAAGACTATGGTCCAACTCACACCCGAATTAGAACAATTTAAGTATGAAGTCGCTCAAGAGATTGGGATTGCTAATCGTAAACACAAACGCTTTCCCAACACGCCACAACAATAATCTATAAAGAAACAGAAATGGGTCGAGTCGGTGCTGCACCAACTTGACCCATTTCTGTTCATCACAGGGCCCCTTGCGCTCTCTTCGACGTTTCTTAGCTCGTCCTCGTAGTATCCCAGCCGATGTTCCTACCTAACCGTAACTAATTCCGTCGTAACCAAGCCACGGCGCAGCCAAACCAAAGAATAAAATGAAATTGCAAAAGGAACCGTTTAAGCCAACACTAAAAAAATGCTTCTTCATTCCGTCCCAAGCATTTACTGCAAATAACGTTCATAGTCTTCGCGATCAATTCCTGGATGTAGACTGATCGCCAGAGCACCAGCAATGATTTTAGCGGTTGTTTTAATGAGTGAATCAATTTCTTTGGGTGTAACCATTAGATTTCCTTGGAACGGGGAAAGTACATCATCAATGATTTGTGCAAATACTTCTGGTTTAATGCCCTTATAAAGTTGGTATAATTTGGGGCTAGTAACGAATTGCTCAAATACTCCTTCCACTACATCGTGGGCAATTACAGCGGCATTGACAACTGTTGGAAGACCAATGGCAATTACTTTACACCCTAACGTTTCTTCGGTAAGGCCAGCTCGTCGGTTTCCTACGCCTGAACCAGGATGAATGCCTGTATCTGCGAGTTGGATACTTGTGCCAATCCGCTCTAGGGAGCCTGCGGCAAGGGCATCAATAGCAATGATTAAATCCGGCTTGACATGTTCAGCGATACCACGAATGATTTCGGCGGTTTCGATTCCGGTTATTCCTAATACCCCAGGTGAAATGGCACTTATTTTTCGCATTTTACCTTGTAATTCATCGGGAGAAAGTTTGAAAAGATGGCGAGTAACCATTGTTTTTTCAATGACTTGAGGTCCCAATGCATCAGGTGTGGCGTTCCAGTTGCCCAGTCCGACGATCAGAATGCTAGCATCTTCTTTGAGATTCATGAGTGCAACCAATTTATCTGCTAAAATGTTGGTAATGCTTTCATGGACAAGGTAGTTATTTGTACGTATTTGAGGGGCATCAATGGTTATGTACTGTCCTTTGGGTTTACCGATAGCTTCGGCTCCTTCGTCAGTTTCCACGGTTATGATGGTTACTTTAGCATGTTCGAGTTCTTGTTCATCCATAAGGACGCCGGAAATTTCTTCCCCACTTTCCCCACGAAGGAGCTGATGTGCTTCAACGGCTAAATCAAGCTGAACATTGAGGTGTCGATAGAGGTCTTTTTTTCTCATAGTAATTTTCTCCTTTAAATACATTTAAAAAAGTCACTGGGGCTAAAAGCTCCAGTGAACAGAGAGGAAAAACGAAAGGAAGAGTTGGATGGGGGAAGGGCATTCGATACGTAAGATCATCGTTATCGTCCGCCAAATTTAGTATTAACAAAAACTAAAATGATATTCAGGGATTTTTTAGGGGAAGAATTAATTTGCTGTGGTATACTGATAGGTAAAGATGTGTTTTTTATCTAATAATTATGGCTGTAAAGCTTAATAAGCTCTGCTATAATATAATGTGGAGGGTTTATGCGGATTATTGCAGGTGAAATGCGAGGCCGTCAACTGAGGGCCGTAGAAGGAATGCAAACGCGCCCGACCTCTGATAAAGTAAAGGGTGCAATTTTTAGCGTTCTTGGGGACAAGGTCTTAGATGCACGCGTATTAGATCTTTTTGCTGGAACTGGTAACTTAGCGATTGAGGCGCTTTCTCGGGGTTCTCGCGAAGCGGTGTTGGTAGAAAAGAGTTTTAGTGCGCATCAGGTTATCCGAGAAAATCTCGAACGGGTTGGGGTTAGCCATAAGGCTAATCTTCTATTGATGGACGCTTTTAAGTATATACATAGATACCCTAACGAAGTTTTTAACCTTGTTTTTTTGGATCCCCCTTATCATAAGGAACTTGTTTCCAAGGCCATCTTGATTTTAAAGGAATCCACTTTTTTAGCACCTGGCGGTGTCATTGTCGCTGAAACCGCTAAGGATGAAGAACTAAACGATGATATCTATCCGTTTGAAATTCGGAAAACAGGGGAATATGGAGACACAATGATACGGTACTTACAGAGAATGGATATATAACGAGGGGGAGGATTATTAAGTGGAAAGCGATATCTTGAGTTTGCTCAATGAAGTAGAAGAGGTTGTCGATCACGGGCCTAAAATCCCAATGACGGGGAAGGTTTTGGTTGATGACACTGTGATCTTTGAATTACTAGATCGTGTACGTGCGGCCTTGCCTGAAGAGTTAACCAATGCTAAATGGGTTTTAAAAGAGCGACAACGAATTCTTGACGAAGCAGAAGCGGAAGCCCAGAAGCTTCTCGAACGAGGAAAGACATATGTTGAGAAGATGGCAGTGGAAAACGAAGTAGTTAAGCAAGCCCAGAGCTATGGAGAAGATATTGTTAGGCAGGCGCAAAAGTTTGCCTATGACGTAAAGTCTGGCGCTGTTCAATACGCTGATGAAATGCTCCAGCATGTCGAGAAAAGCCTATATGAGACGCTTCAATCACTTCGTAAAAATCGTGAGGAATTAAAAGGGTTAGCCAAAGAAGAACGGGATCAAACTGGTAATTCCCAAAGGGAGACGGGTGAGTAAATCTCACCCCTTTTTTGCTGTTAGTGGGGTTTCACCGTATAGGATGCCGGATCAAGGCGAGTGTGAGAAGAACGGTCATGATCCCGATAAACACGAGTGAGCTTAAGTGCCACGTATTCCACATAAGAATCGATGTGTTGGGGATTTGAATAGGGAGAGCTGTTGTGGGTACTTCGGCAATGAGGAGGAAGAGCTGACTTAGTCCTAGAGCGATTAAACCTTGAAGTGTTCGAGCGATTACGAATGGGTAGAAGCGTATATCAGTTCCACTAATAAATCCAGCGACTTGCGCGAATACAGATAGACCACTCCAGCCCATGAGTAATACTAGAAGCGCCACTTGTTGATTGAGGATGGGAAGGGCATGGATAGTACCTTGGCAGCCTAACGTCATTTCAAAAAGGCCGTTAAAAAAGGCATGCCATACGGAACTAGGAATGACCGGGATCACGCCATGAATAAGCGTAGCCAAAAATGATGTTATATGCCAGATGTTTAATAGTTGAAGGATCACTGAGAAAAAGGCCATAAAACCGGCAACCATGAGAACGGTTGTAGTGCTCCGTTGGATGGCATCGCCAAGGATTTGCCCGAAAGCTCTGTTATCTTTGCTTTGAGCGTTTTTCATTTCTTGCCAAGCTCGTTTAAAGGACGGAAATCGCGTCGGTCGTTTAGTGCCAGGTGTGCAACGATAAAATCGAAAGAGAATCCCAACAATTAAGTTGGCGACATAAACAGAACTTGCGAGTAGTATGCCTAGCGTGGGTTTTCCTAACATCCCGGAGGCGACGGCACCAAACATAAATCCTGGGCTGGGGTTATTGGTAAAAGCTAAAAGACGTTCACCTTCCTCACGGGTGATTTCTCCAGCTTGACGAAGACGAGCGGTCAGAACCGCTCCCATAGGAAAGCCGGATGTGTAGCCCATAGCCACAACAAAGGCGGCTTGACCTGGGAGGCGAAACACAGGACGCATGAATGATTCCAGTAGGACACCGAGGAAATGAACAAATCCTGTTGCCATTAGTAGTTCAGATAGAATAAAAAAGGGGAGTAAGGCGGGAAGGACGAAACGCCACCACAAGGTCAGCCCGCCGCCAGCAGAGCTGAGCACTTCTTGGGGATAAAGAAACATGCCGAAGGCCAGGAGACTTAAAGCTACGACGCGGGCAGTGGTGCGCATGAAGACTATCACCTTCCTTCGTAAATTTATATGGAAGAATGCCAAGACCTAGAAGTCTGGTTTATTAGGTAAAAAAAGGTAGGCTTCTTTGGCAGAAAGTATAGCCTTGGAGGAATCTTCTGAAATTAGGAGAATGATGTAGTAAGGGCTTGTAATAACCTAAAATTCTGTGCTACACTCACTTAGGATAAAAAAATATTGTCAGAACGATATGGCATCTGGAAAGAAGTGAAAAAATAGAGGTCATTTGGGGAAGACTATCTTTGGTTATACTTTTGTAGAAAGAAACGAAAGAATAGGGTTGAGCGGAAAAGTTACAAGGGGGATATAAAAACATGAAAATTCTTGTTATTAACTGTGGAAGTTCTTCACTGAAATATCAGTTGATCGATATGGTCACTAAGAATCCTATCGGTAAAGGCTTGGTAGAGCGCATAGGGCTTCAAGGGTCAGTGTTGACGCATCGGACGGGATCTGGAGAGAAGGTAGTTATTAAGGACGAGATTTCGAATCATACCGTGGCTATTAAGCTCGTACTGGAGGCATTGGTGTCCCCAGAGTATGGTGCTGTTCAAGATTTGAAAGAGATTTCTGCTATAGGTCACCGCGTTGTTCATGGGGGAGAGAAATTTTCAACATCCGTGATTATTGATGACGCGGTCATGGAAGCGCTTAAGGACTGTATCGAGTTGGCACCGCTTCATAACCCTCCCAATATTGCTGGGATTAAAGCATGTCAGAAAATGATGCCTGGGGTTCCTCAAGTGGCAGTTTTTGATACGGCTTTCCATCAAACAATGCAGCCCGATAGCTATATCTATGGATTACCCTATGAGTATTATGAAAAATATGGGATTCGGAAATATGGCTTTCACGGGACATCCCACAAATATGTCAGTCAACGTGCCGCAATTCTTCTGCGAAAACCACTGGAAGAACTGAAGCTAATCAGTTGCCACTTAGGTAATGGTGCTTCGATTACGGCTATCAAGGGAGGAAAATCCATTGAAACATCGATGGGATTTACCCCTTTGGATGGGTTAATGATGGGGACGAGATCGGGAACTTTAGATCCTGCGATTGTTACCTATATACAGTGTCGAGAGAACTACAATTGCGAGCAAATTAATGATTTTCTAAACAATAAATGTGGGGCTTTAGGGGTTTCGGGGGTGAGTAGTGATTTCAGAGACATTGAAGTTGCGGCAGCCCAAGGGAATTACCGCGCGAAGTTAGCGCTAGATATTTTTGAACATGATGTCAAGCTATTTGTTGGCTCCTATGCGGCTATAATGGGTGGGGTTGATGCTATCATATTTACAGCAGGGGTGGGAGAAAATGCACCAAACACGCGTGCTGGAATTTGTAGCAACATGGATTATCTGGGAATAAGTCTTGATCTTGAGAAAAATAAGGTTCGAAGCGAAGAAGTGGACGTTTCCAAAGCAGATTCTCGTTGTCGTGTTCTTGTAATTCCAACCAACGAAGAACTCATGATTGCTTTAGAAACGCTCGAATTAACTCAATAACTAAACCTTTGCAATCTTGGGTATGATAAGTGTATATAAGATTAACGGATTCGTTGTAAAGAGTTTTCCTTGACAAAGAAAAATGTGCCAACTATAATAGTGGTTGTGTATTGGGGTGGATAATATGAAAGTGAATGTAGCCCAGGTTCGTCACAATGAAGGTGAAAGTGTCCGTTATGATTTAGTGGAAGATTTTTCTCTCTTCGATTTGGGAACAGAAGCCCTCGCGTTTCAAGCACCGGTACACGTACAACTTCAAGTAAACAACACAAGTAAAGCAATGCTAGTTCACGGTAAGATTCAAACGGAACTCAATGTGACGTGTGGACGCTGTCTAGAGTCGTTTGTTTATCCATTAAGTCTCTCCTTCCAAGACGAATGGGTTTTCCGCGCTCAGGCTACAGAAGATCTTCTGGAAACTGCACTCATTTTGGACAAAGACGAGATCGAGATCAATGAACGAATCTTTGAACAAATTGTGTTAGCTTTACCGATGAAGTTTGTTTGTTCAGCAGAGTGTCAGGGGCTATGCCCGACCTGTGGTGCAAATCGAAATTTGACCCCATGTAATTGCGGCCAAGACAACATTGACCCTCGGTTAGCAGCACTGGCCAAGTGGCAATCCAATGACTAATTAATTTAGAGAACCTAAAGGGGGTGTAATTATGGGTGTTCCTCAACATCGCCAATCGAAATCTAGAGTGCGAAAACGTCGGGCTATGTGGAAACTTACTGCACCAAACCACATCGAATGCCCCCAATGCCATAAACCAAAAATGCCGCATTATATATGTCCTAGCTGTGGATATTACAATTCTAAGGTCGTTATTTCTGTTGAAGCATAAGGTTTGCGCGCGAAAACAAAGAGTCCTTCTTTTGAGGGGTTCTTTGTTTTTTTATACCCTTTATAAAGTGTGAGTTTCAGGAGACATTCAACCTTCTGTCGAACTTCCTGTAGTTTTAGATTGGGTATATTTTACATTTACGTTGTTTTCGACAGGGTTATTTCTTGAAATGTAGGGTGAGATAGTCTATAATTGTGACCAGGTCATAAATCAGGAGAAAAACGCAAGGTATAAAATGGTGATATAGATGGCTCGATATTGTAAAGTAGAGCGCCGCAAAGTATTGGGAGAGGAACTCTCCAAACATCCATTCTTTACTGATGAGGAGCTTGCGGAAAGGTTTGGGGTGAGTGTCTCAACGATACGTTTAGATCGTGGAGAACTGGGGATTCCTGAATTAAGGGAACGGACCTGGGCAGTAGCTAATGAGGCATATTCTGCGTTGAAGTCTTTAGATAATAAAGAACTGATCGGAGAATTGGTAGAACTCGTTGTTGGAGAGAGCGCTTGTTCAAAGTTGATGATTGATGAGAGTATGGTCTTGGCAAAGGCCAGAGTGGCTCGCGGGCATTATTTATTTGCTCAAGCAAATTCCCTTAGTATTGCCTTAGTAGATGCACCAATGGCTTTGACTGGGAGTGTCGAGTTAAAATTTGTAAGGCCCGTTCACTTAGGTGAGATTGTTGTGGCGCAAGGAAGTGTGCTCAAACGAAAACAAAATAAATATTGGGTCCAAGTATCCTTGAACGTTGATTCTGAGGAAGTATTTCTAGGGAATTGGATTCTATTTGCGATCGAAGATCCTTCAGCTACTGGAAACGGAGATGGATAGATGAGAATAGCAGTAGATGCGATGGGGGGCGATTATGCCCCAGAGGAGATCATTAAAGGGGCACTGATGGCTGCAGAAGCAAGTCCCGAAGTCCAAGTCATTCTCGTAGGACAAAAAGAGCGAATCCAACCCTTTTTGACAGGCACCATTCCTAAAAACCTATCGTTCTATGAAGCATCTGAGGTGATAGAAATGGACGAGCATCCAGCCAATGCTGTTCGTAAGAAAAAGGACGCTTCGATTGTAGTGGCGACGAGATTAGTAAAGCTGGGTGAAGCCGATGCCGTTGTGAGTGCGGGTAGTACTGGTGCACAAATGGCTGCCGGACTTTTGGGCCTAGGGCGTATTAAGGGGATCGAAAGACCTGCCATTGCCACCGTTTTGCCAACGTTGGAAGGCGGAAAACTTATGCTAGATGTAGGTGCTAATCTGGACGCCACACCTGGGCAACTTAACCAATATGCGCTAATGGGTAGCATCTACGCAAAGAAAATCTTGGGGTTTTCAAATCCGCGTGTTGGTCTTCTAAATATAGGGAGTGAAGAGGGAAAAGGTAACGAGCTTACCCAAAAAACCTATGCGCTACTCAAAGAAGCCCCTGTTAATTTTATCGGGAATGTTGAGGGACGGGATGTTCCCTATGGACGTGCAGATGTGATTGTCTGTGAAGGGTTTGCCGGAAATGTGCTGCTTAAAACGGCGGAAGGACTGGCCGGAGTATTATTTCAGCTGATTAAGGAGAAAATTACTTCAAATATGATCCGTAAGTTAGGCGCGCTGGCAGTGAAACCGGGTTTGAAAGAGATCGCTCAGATGATGGACTATGCTGAGTATGGTGGTGCTCCTTTGCTTGGAGTTAATGGAATTAGCATTATTTGCCACGGAAGTTCGAAGTCAAAAGCGATTCTTAATGCAATTCGGGTTGCTAAGGAATGTGTGCAATTGCATTTGATTGAACAGATTCAGGAAGATCTCCCCAAGAAGCCTGATGTATAATTGAGAAAAGAGGACACGCGATTATGTGGAGTGTAGGGATTGTAGGGACAGGGTCATATGTTCCTGAGAACATTTTAACGAATGTGGATTTAGAAAAAATTGTTGACACAAACGATGAATGGATCATAACTCGTACAGGGATCAAGGAACGTCATATAGCCCCAAAGGATATGCCTGTCTCGGAATTGTGCTACCAAGCTGGTTTGAGGGCTTTAGAGGATGCGCAGGTAGCTCCCGAAGAAATTGATCTCGTTCTTGTAGCGACGATAACACCGGATTACGCGTTTCCTGCGACTGCTTGTTTGGTTGCTGATCGCTTAGGGGCAAAAAATGCCGCTGCTTTTGATTTGGAAGCGGGATGCACTGGCTTTATTTATGGAGTGGCAACGGCCAGCCAGTTTGTGGCCACAGGAATGTATAAAAAGGTACTTGTTATTGGCGGGGAAACCTTGAGCAAAATTCTTAACTGGGAAGATCGTTCTACGTGCATTCTCTTCGGTGATGGTGCAGGAGCGGCGGTTTTACAACGAGTTGAAGAGGGATTTGGGCTTTTGAGCTTTGAATTAGGTTCAGACGGCTCAGGAGGTAAGTTGCTCAGCCAACCGGCGGGGGGTTCTAAATTGCCAGCAAGTCTAGAGACAATCGAGAAAAACTTACACACAGTTCAAATGGAGGGTAAGGAAGTCTATAAGTTCGCCGTTCGGATTATGGGTGAGGTTTCCGTGAATGTCCTCGAGAAAGCAGGTTTAACAAAGGACGATATCGATCTTTTAGTCCCACATCAGGCCAATATGCGAATTGTAGATGCTGCGGTCAAACGACTGGGAATTTCACCGGATAAAGTGGTCATTAATTTGGACAAGTATGGAAACATGTCGGCTGCGTCTATTCCAGTGGCCTTAGATGAAGCGGTTAAAGCGGGACGACTTGCCGAGGGAGATATTGTCGTTATGGTTGGATTTGGCACAGGTTTGACTTGGGGTGCTTGTGTTTTGAAATGGACGAAAGTAGGCATACAAGGATGATTAAAACAAAGATATGTGAATTAATTGGAATTGAGTATCCGATTTTTCAAGGCGGAATGGCTTGGGTTGCGACTGGAGAATTAGCTGCAGCGGTCTCGGAAAGTGGGGGCTTGGGCATTATAGGGTCGGGGCAGGCTCCCGCAGATTGGTTGCGTCAAGAAATTCGTAAAGTGAAAGCGATTACTAAAAAGCCTTACGGGGTTAATGTAATGCTAATGTCTCCGTTTGTGGATGAAGTCATGCAGGTAATTCTGGAGGAACGTGTTCCGGTGATTACAACGGGAGCAGGAAATCCCGGGAAATATGTGCCCATGCTGAAAGAAGTCGGCACGAAAATAATTCCCGTAGTGGCTTCTGTCGCATTAGCCAAACGACTGGAAAAGGCTGGGGTTGATGCCTTAATTGCAGAAGGAATGGAGTCCGGCGGACATATCGGAGAAATTGGAACCTTCCCGCTTGTTCCCCAAGTAGTCAATGCTGTTCAAATTCCGGTAATTGCTGCTGGAGGAATCCTTGATGGTCGAGGTTTGGTCGCGGCTTTAGCCCTGGGTGCCGAAGGAGTACAAATGGGGACACGCTTTATGTGCGCAGAGGAATGTACCATTTCACCGCTTGTAAAAGATAGAATTATTAAGGCTAAGGACCGTGCTACTGTGGTTACAGGACGTTCGACTGGTCATCCGGTTCGTTGTTTGGATAATCACTTTACCCGTGAAATAGATCAACATGAACGGGAAGGAATGGCACCTGAAGAGATTGAAAAACTAGGTCTCGGAAGATTACGTTTAGCTATGGTGGAAGGGGATTTAGAGAACGGCTCCATTATGGCGGGTCAAATTGCTGGAGCGGTTACCCGCCTCGAATCTTCAGCAGCAATTATTCAAGACATCATGCAATCTGCTGAACGGGAATACGAGCGTCTCTCTGCACGGTTTGGAGAGAGGAGGGGCTGAATTGGGTAAGCTAGCCTTTATATTCCCAGGGCAAGGGTCTCAGTATGTCGGAATGGGAAAAGAACTATTTCAGACTTCCAGTGGTGGGAGTGCCTGTGAGACAGCGCGAGGGATTTTAGGAAACAAGTTTATTAATTTACTGGAGGAGGGACCAGCGGAAGAACTTCAACAGACGGCCTGTACTCAACCAGCAATATTACTTGTGAGTGTGGTAGCGTGGCTACAACTACGAGAAGCGGGAATTAAACCGGATTATGTGGCGGGTCATAGTCTCGGTGAGTACTCGGCCCATGTCGCTGCTGGTAGCCTGGACTTGGCTACGGCACTGCGTGTGGTGAGAAGGCGTGGAGAGCTGATGCAAGAAGCGGTTCCAAAGGGTCTAGGGGGAATGGCCGCGATCCTGGGGCTCTCTGGAGATCAAGTGGAAGAGGCATGCCGCCTTGCGGCAGTGCGCGGCGTTGTTGCACCGGCGAATTACAATTGCCCGGGACAAGTGGTTATTTCTGGGGAAATAAACGCATTAGACTATGCCATCGAAATCGCCAAGGAATTGGGGGCCAAACGCGCTATACCGCTTGTAGTAAGTGGCCCGTTTCACTCCAGTCTAATGGAGAAGGTAGGGGAAGAACTACAATCGGTTTTAGAGGGCGTATCTTGGCAAAATCCACGTTGCCCTATCATTTCGAATATTGACGCCACCGAGGTCACCTCTCCGTTTCGTACGGTAAGTACGTTGGTTAGGCAAGTCAGTGGTGCAGTTCGTTGGGAACAATCCATTCGTTACCTTCTAGACTTAGGGGTTGATACCTTTATTGAGTGTGGTCCGGGTAAAGTTTTGACAGGTTTAGTGAAAAAAATTGCCCCTGATGTCAATCTCTTGCGGGTAGAAGACAGGGCGTCCTTGGAAAAGTCACTTGCATATTTGAAGGAGAGTCGTTAAAATGATGCTGAATGATAGCGTGGCTGTTGTTACTGGGAGCGGTCGAGGGATTGGGCGCGCCATAGCTTTGGAATTAGCAGCGGCGGGGGCGAAGGTTGTTATTAATTATGCAGGTCGTTCCGATAAGGCAGAGGAAACAGTCGAGTTGATTCGTAATGCTGGGGGAGAAAGTCTGGCTGTACAGGCGGATGTAAGCCAAGCGGACGATGTTAATCGATTGATACAGACTGCTTTGGATCACTTCGGTAAGATCAACATTCTCGTCAACAATGCCGGAATCACACGAGATTCACTGTTGCTTCGTATGAAGGAAGCGGATTGGGATGCAGTCTTGGACACTAATCTTAAGGGAGTGTACCTTTGCACCAAAGCAGTGAGCAAAGCAATGCTTAAACAGCGCTCAGGGGTTATTGTTAATATTTCCTCGGTAGTGGGTCTCTCCGGGAATGCGGGACAAGCCAACTATGCAGCGGCCAAAGCAGGGGTTATAGGATTTTCGAAATCTATTGCCAAGGAGTTTGCGCCACGCGGGATTCGTGTCAATGTTGTAGCCCCAGGGTATATTTCCACAGAGATGACGGAAACCTTATCAGAAGGGGTCCAAAGTGAAATTATGCGTGCAATACCGCTCGGTCGCATAGGAAAGGCCGAAGATGTTGCCAAAGTAGTTAGGTTCCTTGTGTCCCCGGAGGCATCTTACATTACAGGGCAGACCTTGTGCGTTGATGGGGGTATGGAAATATAATTTTGATCTGCGAGAGGAGGTGAAGAAGCAGAATGGAAGTTTTCGAAAAAGTTAAAGCCATCGTCGTCGAACAACTTGGGGTTGATGAAGCCAATGTTACTCAGGAGACCTCCTTTGAAGAGCTGAATGCGGATTCTTTGGATATCGTAGAATTGATTATGGCTCTTGAGGAAGCGTTCGACTTGGATATTCCTGATGAGGAAGCCGAAAAGATCCGAACAGTTGGAGATGCAGTAAGCTACATCAAGGATAACAAATAATTAAGAAAAGGTCCCGTATTAAGATGCGGGGCTTTCTTTTAGGAGGTTTTCTTTCTCCTTTGCGACTAAATGTTATAGGAGAGAGTTTATATAGACGTAATGAAAATTTTGCTACTCTTGTTGATAGGACAATGAGTAGAACTCTCATGGGGAGGAAAGATTGTGAAAATACCCGAACTTCGTATTGGTAATTTAGTGGCTAAAATTCCTGTTATACAAGGAGGAATGGCCGTAAGGATATCCATGGCCCCTCTTGCGGCAGCTGTTGCTGAAGAGGGTGGGATCGGAATCATTGCAGGAAGTGGGTTGTCTGTCGAGGAACTCAAAGCAGAAATCCGTGAAGCACGTCGGCGTACCAAAGGAATCATCGGGGTGAACATCATGTTTGCGGTTCGTGAATTCGCTCAGCTGGTACATGCTGCGTTCGATGAAAAGATTGATCTCCTGGTTTCTGGGGCAGGCTTTTCAAGGGACATGTTCACTTGGGGTAAGGAAAAGGGTATTCCAGTGGTGCCGATTGTTTCATCAGATAAGCTAGCAAAATTATCCGAAAAGCTAGGGGCGGCGGCTGTGATTGTGGAGGGAATAGAGGCTGGCGGCCATTTAGGGACAGACCGTTCCATACATGATATCCTACCAGAGGTAATTGCGGCCGTGAACATTCCAGTTATAGGTGCAGGAGGCTTTACAAACGGGCAGGACGTTGCGAAAGCACTGAAGCTCGGGGCAGATGGGGTGCAAATGGGAACTCGATTTGCACTTAGCGAAGAGAGCGGTGCCGCTCTCGAATGGAAAACGGCGATGTTAAAGGCACGAGAAGAGGACATTGTATTTGTCCATAGTCCAGTTGGATTACCCGGGCGGGGAATCAGGAATCCCTTTACTCAGGCACTCGAGGAAAATGTGGATGTTAAGCCGAAGGAATGCAATCGCTGTCTCAAACGTTGTGAGGGGAACTTTTGTATCATGAGTCGATTAGTTAAGGCACAACAGGGCAATGTTCAGGAGGGGCTTATATTTTCGGGAGCTAAAGTCTATAAAATTAAAGAAGTTTTGTCCGTGCATGAGATTCTAGAGGATATAAAAAAAGGCATACTCAGCTTTAAGGAGGAAGAGTGTTGAAACACCGTGCAGTTATTACGGGAATGGGTGTTGTCACTCCCGTAGGGAATCAAATAGATGAATTTTGGGATAATTTGATGGCAGGTAAATCCGGGATTGGATTATTGACGCGTTTTGATACTACAGATTTATCGACTAAGGTTGCGGCTGAGGTCAAAGACTTCGAACCAACGGATTGGATCGAAAAAAAAGAAAGCAGACATATGGACCGCTTTGCTCAGTTTGCTATTGCAGCCGCGAAAATGGCGCTGAAGGACTCCGGCCTAGATTTGGATAAATTGAACAAAGAACGGGCAGGCGCCGTCATGGGATGCGGAATTGGCGGAGTCACAACGTTCGAGGAACAAAAAGAGGTGCTCATGAAGAAGGGGAGCAGCAGGATCAGCCCGTTTTTTGTTCCAATGTTGATAAGCAACATGGCAGCCGGACATTTATCCATCGCGTTCGGATTGCAAGGATCTAGTATGACGATTGTTACAGCTTGTGCTTCGGCTACGAATGCGATTGGGGAAGCGCTACGGATTATTCAACATGGGGAAGCTGATGTTGTGTTTTGTGGTGGAACCGAGGCCCCGATTACAAACTTGGCTTTTGCTGGTTTTTGCTCCATGAAGGCAATGTCTACTGAAAAAGAAAATCCTGATCAAGCTTGCCGACCGTTTGATAAGCGTCGTAGTGGTTTTGTAATGGGTGAAGGTGCAGGGGTTTTGGTCGTAGAATCTCTAGAACATGCTAAGGCCCGAGGTGCACGTATTTATGCCGAACTAGCAGGCTATGGTAGCTCATCTGATGCGTATCATATAACGACACCAGTCCCTGGAGGGGCTGGTGCAGTTCGAGCAATGCGACTTGCCTTAAATGATGCGGGAGTAAGCCCTGAAGAGGTTGACTATATTAATGCACATGGCACTGGCACAGGGCCCAATGATGCGACTGAAACTGCCGCTATCAAAACTTTGTTTGGTAGCCATGCATCTAAGTTGGCGATTAGTTCGACTAAATCAATGACAGGTCATTTGATGGGGGCAGCTGGAGCTATCGAGGCCGTAATTTGTGCCCTTGCCATCGACAGAGGGGCCATACCGCCCACGACCAACTATGGGCAACCAGACCCAGAATGTGATCTGGACTATGTTCCTAATAGTGCACGAAAACAAGAAGTAACAATGTCAATGTCTAATTCCTTAGGTTTTGGTGGGCATAATGCTACTATTGTATTGAAGAAATTTGTCTAAAGATAAGGAGACTCATGAATGGTCGAAAAGAGACGAAATGAGACTGGAAAATTGAAAAAAACAGAAGGAAGGCCGGGGCGAAAGAAATACGCCCCGACTTCCCTCGTCCGTGAACCAGGCCTCAAGTTAGCAAAACGCTTGGGCCTTGAAACTCCTAATCGCCTGTTTGTCACGGCTTTGACTCATCCTTCATACGTGTTTGAAAATCCACAGTTCTGTCGAGAAAATAACCAACGGCTTGAATTTCTAGGCGATGCGATTTTGGACTTTGTGATTGCTGAGTACCTGTATTTGAGTTATCCAGATCGACCAGAAGGGGAACTCACGAAGATGCGGGCCGCAGTCGTTAATGAGACGACGTTAGCTCTTAAGGCGCACGAAATTGAGTTAGGACAAGAACTTTTGTTAGGCAAGGGCGAGCAGGTATCGGGGGGGCGGGAAAGACCCTCTATTTTGGCAGATGCCTGGGAAGCAGTGGTTGGAGCGATATACTTGCAATACGGACTTCAAGAAGCTCGAAGAATTATTTTGGAGTTATTAAAGCCGTCTATAGAAGAAGTTGCTGCAGGAAATTATGGAGATTACAAAACTGTGTTACAAGAAAAGGCACAACGAGAAGAGAAAGAGGTAAACTATCAAATCCTGGTAGAGGAAGGGCCAGATCATAATAAATGCTTTACTGCTGGCGTCTTTCTTCAAGGGGATTTAATGGGGAAAGGTATGGGCCGCACCAAAAAGGAAGCAGAGCAACATGCAGCGAGGCAGGTGCTGGAACACTGGGGGAGGGAGAGCGATGGCTAAACCTGAGGATTTCCCAGTTTTTTTAAAGGGAATTCATATTCAGGGATTTAAGTCGTTCGCTGATCGTGTAAAGTTAGATTTAGGCCAGGGTTTAAGCGTCATTGTGGGTCCGAATGGGAGCGGAAAAAGCAATGTAGCGGATGCAGTTCGCTGGGTTCTGGGAGAACAAAGCGCTAAGAGCCTCCGAGGGGCAAAAATGGAAGATGTGATTTTTGCTGGAAGTACACAGCGTCGCCCTGTCGGCATGGCAGAAGTTTCCCTTGTCTTTGATAATGCAACGGGAATTTTTCCATTGGACTTTCGAGAAGTCACGATTACACGGCGCGTCTACCGTGATGGTGACGGGCAATATCTAATCAATAAAGCGCCCTGCCGGCTCAAAGATATTCAGGAACTATTCATGGATACGGGAGCTGGTAAAGAAGGGTTTTCGATCATTGGGCAGGGGCGGGTTGAGGAAATTTTAACTCTGAAATCGGAAGAACGCCGATCGCTCATCGAAGAGGCTGCTGGCATTATTAAGTACCGTTTTAGAAAGCGAGAAGCTTTGAAGCGTCTTGATGACACGGTATCAAACCTCCAACGTCTTGAAGATATATTGCAAGAAATCGAGAGACAATTGACTCCTCTGGCTGCCCAAGCCCAAGTGGCCGAACAAAGCCTCGCACTCTCGGCTGAGCACAAACGACTAGAAATTCAATGGGTTGTACAAGACATTTCCGAAATAATGAATAAGCTGTCAACAGCTACGAACGATTCGGAAACTTTACAATCCAGCTTAGTAGAGGCACAAGCTACATTGGGGCTTAAAGAAAGCCAAGCAATGGAAGATAAGATTGGACTCAAAAAATCAGAGGATGATATACAGCGTAAGCAAGGGGAAGCTTTCCAGGCAGAGCAGGCACTCAATGCTTTAAAACATGACCGAAGCCTTCGTATTGAGCGCTTCGGATATTTTGATGAGCAAATCACGAGGTTGTCCCAAGAGATCCTAGAGGATGAGGGCAAACTAAAACGTTTGCTGGAACGAATCAAAACCCTTGAAGCAAAGCAAGCAGTTTTAAAGCACACTGTAGTAGAATCACAAAATAGAGTCAAGGAGCAAGAACAAAAGCTTAGTATAGTTCGTGAAAATAACCGAATTGAGGATATCGAACGACTTAAGACCGACTTATTTCAAGCCCTTTCAGAGCAGGCCGATTGTTCCAATAAATTGACTGGGATGCGCCACACGATAGCTTCGCTTGAACAACAATTACTTCAAATAGAGCAAGAGCAAGACTTAAAAGAAAAAGAGCGCCGATCTTTGGGTGAGATTAGTGAAGCCCAAGAAAAAGAATGGGTTCAGAGAGAAGAGCTGGCCCGAGTCGCAGAAGAAGAGAGATCAAGGTTAAAAGAACAGTGGAATAAACTTACAGAACTTCTCCAAATAAAGAAACTAGAACTACAGAAACATAAAAATCTTACTGATCAATCCAGAGCAAGGCTGCATGCTTTACAGTCCTTGGAAGATTCCTTGGAAGGATATCAACGCGGGGTACGCGAGGTGATGCTCGCGAAGAAGAAAGGAACGCGTGATTGTCTGCGCCTTTGTGGGACGGTTGCTGATCTGATTTCTGTCAGTGAAAACTATGAACTAGCCATTGAAACAGCACTGGGAGCTGGGATGCAAAATGTTATTGCAGAGAATGAGCAGGCGGCCAAAAATGCAATTGCTTACTTAAAATCTCATCAATGTGGACGGGTAACCTTTCTTCCCCTCGATGTAATTCAAGGGAGCCGTATGTCAGTGAGCCATGCTGTGGAAAAGGATGCTGGCTACATCG
The DNA here is from genome assembly GCF_004766055.1 of Desulfosporosinus sp. Sb-LF. NCBI lineage: Bacteria > Bacillati > Bacillota > Clostridia > Eubacteriales > Desulfitobacteriaceae > Desulfosporosinus > Desulfosporosinus sp. Sb-LF. Next base: position 309,303 of record NZ_SPQR01000006.1, read on the forward strand.
GGATCGCAGTCGACCTAGTGACACATGATGAACGATATCGCCCGGCAATGGAGTTCCTGCTTGGGCGAATTGTGGTCGTTTCGGATATGGAAGCTGCGACTAGAATTGCTAAGGTAGCTGGGTATAGACTGCGCATTGTAACCCTTGAAGGGGATCAAGTTCATCCCGGAGGATCGCTGAGCGGTGGGAGTGTTCAACGCAAGGGAGGAAATTTGCTGGCCCGTTCCCGTGATATTGATACCCTTCGTGTCGCATTGGTCAACTTAGAAAAGGACTTAACGGAAAAAGAACAGGAATCCCTGGAGTTTGATACACGCCAACGAAAGATTCAAGAAAGCATTGAGCACTTAGGCTTAAAGCAACGGGAAGCCAAAGAGCATCAAGTGATGCTTAGAGCCACTCACGAGAATGTTTTAAATCAAATTAGACGACTAGAGAACGATTTGCTGGGGTTAGGTCTTCGACACCAAGAAACTGTGGCGAAAAGGAACGAACAATCTCTTCACTTAAACGGCTTTATTGAACGTATGGAAATCGCAGAAAAAACGTCGGTTGATTTAAGAGCGGAGTTCAATCAGCGGGAGCAAGAAGCCAAAATTGCTGCTGGAGAGATTGAATCGAAGAGAGAACGACTGACCCAAGAAAAAGTGAGCTTTGCTAAATGGGAGCAAGAATTAACTCAATGCACGGAGCAACTGGAAATAGAACGTGCGGTGATTTTAGAGAACGAGTCCAATCTTAAACAAAAGAAACTGGAACGGGACAGTGTTCAACGTGCCCGTCAGACAGTCGAAGAGGAACAAGGAGCCTTGAGCTTGCAGTTAGAGCAGCAATCCCTTGTTCAAGAAGCACAACAATATGTCCTGATGCAACTTAGACAAGACCGAGAGGGTTTATCTAAGCGCGTCCTTGAACTGGAGCAGGAGATATCTTCTATGCGCCAAGGAGCGTATGCGCTCGAGCAACGTCTTCATGCCAATGATGTTCGTGTTGTCCGTTGGGAAACCGAGCGAGAAAATTGTATAACTCGTTTAGCTGAGGAATTTTTTCTATCATGGGAAGAGGCTATGTTATATCAAGGTGAGGAAGAAAAATCTGTCTTGTTACGAAGGCTTCAAGACCTTAAACAGCAAATCGAACAATTAGGTCCAATCAACCAAGCGGCTATCGAAGCATATCCCATAATGCTCAAACGGCAGGAATTCATGTTGACACAGAAGAAGGATTTGGTAGAAGCCAATCAGACTTTGCGCCAATTGATTTCCGAACTTAACAAGACCATGAGTGAACGATTTTTAGAGAGTTTCAATGCAGTAAATGCAGCTTTTCAAGAGGTGTTTAAGGAACTCTTTCATGGTGGAAGTGCAGAGCTTCGCATGGTAGATCCAGAACATTTGTTGGAAACTGGCGTCGAGATTATTGCTCAGCCACCGGGCAAAAGGCCTCAACTTCTTTCCCTGCTGTCTGGAGGAGAACGAGCCTTAACGGCTATTGCCCTCTTGTTTGCCCTCCTGCGGGTCAAACCGAGCCCGTTTTGTATCCTAGATGAGATTGAAGCATCCCTAGATGATGCTAATGTTCAGCGATTTGCACAATATATTCATCGTTTATCTCATTCAACTCAGTTCGTGGTGATTTCTCATCGTAAAGGTACTATGGAGTCAGCCAATGTATTATACGGAATTACTATGGAGGAATCTGGAGTTTCTAAATTACTTTCCGTTCAGCTGGAGGAACGTAGAGATACGCCCCATACGGCTTAATGTGCTCCCTTTGAAGAGTTCATGTCGTCAAAGAATTTGAGAGCACCCATGAATTATGTTAAAATAACGACAATAGTCTACCTGAGAGGAAGGAATAATTTTGGCAGGATTTTTTGCGCAGCTTAAAGCGGGGCTAACGAAAACACGACAGAACTTTGTGGAAAAGATTGAACAGGTTTTCACTGGCCGCAAAAAGATTGACGAAGAGTTATATGAAGAATTAGAAGAGGTCTTGATTCGTTCAGATGTTGGTGTCAATACATCCTTCGAACTAGTTGAACGTTTACGTAAAGAAGTTAAACAACGCAAACTTTCGGATCCTAGTGAGCTTACTCAGGTATTACAAGAATTGATTGCGGAATTATTGGGAGAGGAAGAACCGCTTAACTTTGCAAAGCAAGGCCCAAGCATTATTCTGGTAGTTGGAGTTAACGGGGTTGGTAAGACAACGACGATCGGTAAGCTAGCTAACCGTTTAAAAAAAGATGGAAAACGAGTTATGATGGCAGCCGGAGATACATTTCGGGCTGCGGCTATTGATCAACTGGAGGTTTGGGGAGAACGATGTGGGGTCGAGGTGATTAAACAGCGGGAAGGGGCAGACCCTGCAGCGGTTGCATATGATGCAGTACAAGCGGCAAAGTCTCGTAATATAGACGTTGTTCTTGTGGACACCGCTGGTCGCCTTCATAATAAAGTAAACTTAATGGAAGAATTGCGTAAGGTTAAGCGGGTAATTGAACGTGAAATTCCAGGGGCTCCTCAAGAGGTGTTACTCGTACTTGATGCTACAACGGGTCAGAATGCACTACAACAAGCGAAGCTTTTTCAGGAAGTGGCCGGAGTCACTGGAATTGCCCTAACGAAGCTTGATGGGACTGCCAAAGGGGGGGTTGTGCTGGGAATTCAAGGAGAAACTCGGATCCCTGTGAAATGGATAGGAATTGGAGAAGGTATGGAAGATTTACGACCTTTTGTTCCCAAGGATTTCGCAGAAGCACTTTTTGGCCGACCTGATGAGGAGGGAGAATTCTGATACCCTATGCATTGATTGGGGGCACCGGGGTTGAGCACTCTGCGTTGATTGAACAGCGTGTTATTACGGTGGAAACTCCTTATGGAACGGTAAAACCTGTGATTGGTAAACTTGCGAATCGTGAATTGATTTTCATGAGCCGACATGGACACAACCATGCTACTCCACCCCACCTCGTGAATTACAGGGCCAATATTTGGGCATTACGTGAACTCGGAGTGCGTAAGGTCCTTGCTACAGCGGCTGTAGGTTCCTTGTCCCCAAATTTCCACTTAGGTGGGTTGGTCCTGCCTGATCAATTCCTAGATTTTACCAAAAGTCGCCCGCAGACGTTTTACGAGGGAGGGCAACAGGGTGTACTTCATGTAGATATGTCAGAGCCTTATTGTTTTGCAATGAGGCAGGCAATCCAGGAAGCATCAGAGAATCTTGGATTTCAGGTTAAGAATGGGGCGTGTTATGTTTGTACAGAAGGCCCACGTTTTGAAACTCCTGCGGAAATTCGGATGTTCCAACGTCTTGGGGGTGAACTTGTCGGAATGACGAGTGTTCCAGAAGTAGTCTTGGCTCGGGAACTCGGAATGTGTTATGCCACGATAGGGATGGTTACAAATGAAGCAGCTGGAATTGCAGGTCATCCGTTAAGTCATAGCGAAGTAATACAAAGCATGAAGGAACTGGGGCTGAATGTCGCGCAGCTTATTCATGCAACATTTGAGTTATTGACCCCTGATCAGGATTGCCTATGTGCTTCGGCTAATTTAGAAGTTGGTAAGTTTTAGAAAGGTGGTGGGACGTTGAAAGCGATCGAATGGCTAGGAAAGGTCTTGCGCATATTAGATCAAAGCAAGCTTCCAACAGAAATCGTATATCGGGATGCTTTGTCCTATGAGAGTGTGGCGGAGGCTATTGAAAACATGGAAGTACGCGGCGCGCCTGCCATTGGGGCAGCAGTCGCCTATGGATTCGTGTTAGGAGCGCTAGAATATCAAGGGGACAGAGAAGGTTTAACTAGTCACATGGAAGCGGTACAGGCTAGATTGGCGGAGACTCGGCCCACTGCTGTCAACTTGTTTTGGGCATTGCGTCGCATGGAAGATCGATTGCGTGAATGCTGGGATATCGAGGATTTGGATGATGTACGGCAAGTTTTAATTGAAGAAGCGGGTCGTATAGCTGAAGATGATCGTCGGATGAATCGTCTAATTGGGGAACATGGGAATGATATTGTTCCAGAGAAAGCTAATGTCTTAACTCATTGTAATGCAGGAGCTTTAGCCACCGTCGAGTACGGAACCGCACTAGGAGTTATTCGAACGGCTCACGAGGCGGGAAAGAATATTCACGTTTATGCGGATGAAACACGGCCATTATTACAGGGGGCACGTCTAACAACGTTAGAACTCCTGCGGGACAAGATCCCAGTTACGCTGATTGCCGATAATATGGCTGGATACTTGATGCAGCAAGGCAAGGTTGACCTCGTGATTGTGGGAGCTGACCGAATCGCTGCAAACGGGGATACTGCGAACAAAATCGGAACCTACTCTTTAGCGGTTCTAGCTCAAGCGCATGGCGTTCCTTTTTATGTAGCGGCTCCGACCTCTACCATTGATTTGAAAGTCGCTGGTGGCCAAGAAATACCCATTGAGGAACGGCCAGCTAAGGAAATTCGAGAGTGTTTTGGGGTATCCGTTGCACCCGAGGAGGTCAATGTCTATAATCCGGCGTTCGATGTCACTCCTGCAAAATATATTACTGGGATCATCACTGAAAAAGGAATTGTGGCTGCACCCTATTCAGTCAACCTTCTCAAATTAATGGTGCGCGCATAAATCAAACAGGCTAATCGATAGATCATGCATACAGTTTAATCCCTAAAACATGAGGTGGGGCTGTAAGGAGCGAGAGTATGTCCAAACTTTTAATTAGGGCCATGGTTTTGCCCATGACCGGCCCGAATGTGTTTTATCCCCAGGGGGAAATTACCATCGAGAATGATCGGATTGTTTCGGTAGGGGAACTGGGCTCTGCACCTCAAGGATTTGAGCCAGACCGAATATTGAATTTGCCAAATGATGTGGTTATGCCTGGCTTGATTAATACGCATACCCATGCAGCTATGACGTTACTCAGGAGTTATGCGGATGATCTGCCACTGATGCCTTGGCTCAAAGAGAAAGTATGGCCTTTCGAAGATAAGTTGACAGACGAAGATATTTATTGGGGGACGGCCTTAGCGCTTTGCGAGATGATTCGCTCTGGAACGACGACGATGCTCGATATGTATGCTTCAATGGATCAAGTCGCAGAAGCGGTACTTAAGGCTGGAACTCGTGCTGTCCTTTCCCGAGGAATGATTGGGAATGGACCAAACGGCAAACTGGCTTTACAAGAGAGCATCGATTTGGTTAAGCGTTATCATAGGGCGGGTGGTGGGAGGGTGAGTATCATGTTTGGCCCTCACGCACCTTACACATGCTCGGCGGAATATCTCCAGCAAGTGAAAGCTGAGGCAGACAGACTAGGTGTTGGGGTTCATATCCACGTAGCTGAGACTCAAGACGAGATAACTATGATTCGAGAACAGTATGGTAAGACTCCTGTGCAGTGGCTGGATGAGCTCGGTCTCTTTGGAGGGCATGTGGTGGCAGCACACTGTGTACACCTAACACCAGAAGATATGGAAATTATAGCTCGTAAGCACGTCTGTGTCGCCCACAATGCGGAAAGTAACATGAAGCTGAACAGTGGAACCGCCCCTATTACCGAACTACGCGCGAGAGGGGTTGTTGTTGGTCTTGGGACGGATGGCGCATCAAGCAATAACAATCTCGATCTCTTTGGGGAGATGCGTTCAGCTGCTTTTCAGCAAAAGCTACGAGTAGACTCGACGGTGCTCCCCGCGTATGATGTTTTGGAAATGGCGACGGTCGGTGGAGCTCAAACTCTTGGGCTGGAAGATGTCGGAATGATTGCCCCGGGTTTTAAAGCCGATCTCATCACGATCGACATGGATCAACCTCATTTCTATCCTCGGTTCTCAATTCCGGCGCACTTGGTCTATGTTGCCCATGCTGGAGATGTACGCACAGTCATGGTGGATGGAAAACTTCTCATGGAAGAACGAAAATTCTTGACCATGGATGTGAGGAGAGTTTGCCAAGAAGCGGAAAACCGCGCGAAGCGGATTTCCGCGGAGTTGCATGGATAAGCACGGCGAACTCATGAATACGTAGGGGTAATTTATGAATTACCTTGACTTGACAAATCGGCAGATTTAGTCTAAAATTCGGTTGTAAAGTAAAAATACTTTACAGGGGGTTTTTATGGAGAAACTCACCAAAATGGCTCTCTTAGTGGATTTTTATGGTCCGCTTCTTACGGATAAGCAACGAAATGTTTGGGATCTTCATTATCAACAGGATCTATCCTTAGCAGAAATCGCCGAGGTGGAACATATCAGCCGTCAGGCTATTCACGATTTGCTCAAACGCACAGAACGGATCTTGGCAGAATACGAGGATAAATTGGGGCTTGTTCAGAGGTTCTGGACGGAACGCGAGAAACTGCTGAAGGTAACAACCTTGTTAGAGAGGTTGGACGAGCAGGATTTTGCGAATCGAACAGCATGGGAAAGGCATATGCAAATACGTGCCATGATCGATGAAGTGTATATTAATATTTTGGCTGTTTAAAAGATAAGCTAAAGCTTGAGTTAAAATCAAAGCGAAAGCGGGGACAGGCATGTTCCAAGGATTAAGCGACAAACTTCAAGAAACATTTAAACGGCTCAAAGGAAAAGGCAAACTAAAGGAAGCGGATGTCAACGAAGCGATGCGCGAGGTGCGTGTGGCGTTATTGGAGGCAGATGTTAACTTCAAAGTGGTCAAAGACTTTGTGGCCAAGGTTAAGGAACGTTCGATCGGACAAGAAGTCTTAGAATCTCTTTCTCCTGCACAACACGTCATTAAGATTGTGCACGAAGAAATGATTGACCTTATGGGCGCAGTTTCAGGCAAAATTCTCATTGCTCCAAAACCGCCAACTGTGATCTTGCTATTAGGTCTTCAAGGAGCAGGAAAAACTACTCATGCAGCGAAATTGGCAAATATGCTCAAAAAGCAGGGTAAACATCCCCTTTTAGTAGCGTGTGATATATATCGTCCTGCTGCAATTAAACAATTGCAGGTTTTAGGGGAACAGTTGAAAGTGCCAGTTTTTTCTATGGGGCAAGATTCTCCGGTCAAGATTGCCGAGGAAAGCATTAAACATGCCAATTCGAATGGCCAAGATGTGGTCATTATTGATACAGCTGGACGCTTGCATATTAACGAAGAACTGATGGGCGAGCTTCGAAATATTAAGGCTGCCGTCAAACCCCACGAGATTTTGTTAGTCGTTGACGCAATGACGGGTCAGGATGCTGTCAATGTTGCGGAATCTTTCCACAAAGAATTAGGTCTTGATGGCGTCATCCTTACCAAGCTGGATGGTGATACTCGTGGTGGGGCTGCACTTTCTATTAAAGCTGTGACAGGCTGTACTATTAAATTTGCCGGGACAGGCGAAAAAATGGATGCGTTAGAACCTTTTCATCCAGATAGAATGGCCTCTCGAATTTTAGGTATGGGCGATGTTCTGACCTTAATTGAGAGAGCGCAGGAGTCATTTGATGAGAAAACAGCGAAAGAAATGGAACAGAAGTTGCGTAAACAGGAATTCACGCTCGATGATTTCCTGGATCAAATGCAACAGATGAAAAAGATGGGTCCTCTTTCTTCGATTCTTGAAATGATTCCCGGCGTAGGTAAACAATTAAAAGATGTAGAAATTGATGAAAAAGACACGGCGCATGTTGAAGCCATTATACGGTCGATGACGACAGAAGAACGTCGGAAACCGACGGTTATCAAAGACTCTCGTAAAAAACGGATTGCTAAAGGCAGTGGCACATCGGTTCAAGAAGTCGGACGACTTTTGAAGCAGTTTGAGCAAATGCAGAAGATGATGAAGCAATTTGCCAATCCAGGCGGTATGGGGATGTTCGGGGGCGGCAAAAAAGGGAAAAAGGGAAAAAAACCTGGATTTCGTTTTCCGTCGCTTTAGAGGGACTAGCGTGACATAACGCTCGGTGCTTACAACGCAGAGCAAACTAACCGTTTAAGCTTCCGGCTTTGGGGAGCGGGGTGTTGGTCGCTTGAACGGAGCCTGCTTATTTTGATGGACACGCTTTTATTTATATGGCGTTGTTTATAGATGGTTAAGAATGATATTCTACGAGTATCCTTATGAGGAGGTGAAAACATGTCTACTAAAATTAGAATGTGTCGCATGGGAGCGAAAAAGAATCCTTTTTACCGTATGGTTATTGCGGATGCTAAGGCTCCTCGTGATGGACGTTTTATTGAGCAAATCGGATATTATGATCCGACGAAAAGCCCTGAGGTTTTGAAGGTTGACGAGGAAAAGGCTTTAAAATGGCTCTCAACGGGAGCGCAGCCTTCAGATACTGCTAAGTCTCTGTTGCGTCAAGCTGGTGTCTTAACCAAATTCCACGAGTCCAAGAACTAAGTGTAGTGTGTGGGGGGTGTGGTTCCTGTGAAGGAGCTTGTAGAAATCCTCGCGAAAGCGTTGGTGGATCATTCAGACCAAGTTATCGTTGCCCAGTCTGAGACAGATAGAAGTGTTCATCTGCAATTGACTGTTGCACCTGAAGACATGGGGAAAGTTATTGGGAAACAAGGGAAGATCGCGAACGCTATTCGTACGCTGGTTAAAGCGGCTGCCGTCAAAGATGGACGCCGAGTTCATATGGACATTGATCAATGACGTTGAGAAGGGCTTAAAGCCCTTCTCAACGTTTTCAACTATCTGCTTGAAAGGGGCAAAGAGTATGGATGAAGTGTTGATTGGAGAAGTGTTGCGTCCGCATGGGTATGAAGGGGAGCTGAAGATTTATCCCTTAACAACAGACCCTGAGCGGTTTCTGAAACTTCAGGAAGTCTTCTTGCGGCGTGGGAAAATTGATCAACACTTCAAGATTATTTCGGCTCGCGTGCAAATGGATTTAGTTCTCCTGAGGGTTGAAGGAATAGATACCATAGATCAGGCAGAAAAGTACCGAGGGTGGGAAGTCCGCATTGACCGCTCAGAAGTTCCTCCTCTTAAAGAGGGGTGGTATTATTTCGAACTCGAAGGAATGCAGGTTTATGAGGGGGATGTCTTATTAGGCACATTGTCTCAAGTCTTAGAAACTGGAGCGAATGATGTCTATTTAGTCAAGGGGCCTAAAGGTGAACTATGCGTCCCAGCTCTCAAAAGTGTTGTCCAGCATGTCGATGTCCAAGGGCGACGTATGGATGTCATACTTCCCCCAGGGTTGTTGGAAGGGTGAACTAGAGGAGATGCAAATTACTGTTTTAACGTTATTTCCAGAAATGTTTGCGCCTCTTCAAGAAAGCATTCTGAAACGCGCACAAGAAGTTGGATTGCTCCAGATTCGCCTTGTGAATTTTCGAGACTATGCGACGAGCAAGCATAAAAACGTGGACGACGTTCCCTATGGAGGGGGTGCTGGCATGCTATTAAAGCCCGAGCCGATCTTTGCCGCGTTAAGGGATTTGCCCCAGCCGTGTGCTGGACGGAAGGTTATTCTCATGTCGCCACAGGGCCAAGTTTTTCGTCAAGAGAAGGCCCAACAATGGTCGGCTCAAAGTGAATTGGTTTTTATATGTGGGCATTATGAGGGGTTTGACGAGCGGATTCGAGAGCTAGCCGATGAAGAAGCCTCTCTTGGGGATTATGTATTAACAGGCGGAGAACTAGCCGCTATGGTCATGATTGATGCCGTAGCAAGGCTTATTCCTGGTGTCCTTGGAGAGGGCTCTTCTGCGGAGGAAGATTCGCATAGTATAGGGCTCTTAGAATATCCACAGTATACACGTCCCGCTAATTTTGAGGAAAAACAGGTTCCTGAGGTTTTGTTGTCTGGGCATCACGCTATGATCAAGCGTTGGCGGAGAAAGGAATCTCTAAGGCGCACCTTTTTACGTCGCCCAGATATGATTGAAAAGGTCACTTTTGAAGCCGCTGATTATCCCCTTTTAGAAGAACTCTGCCTCGAACATTGTGAGATTGCACAGTGGCGAGCTAAGTGGGAACATCTCTTTCCGCAGCCTAAACGACGTCGTCGGACTTCAACAAGATAAATTCAAATTGATTAATTTGAAACTAACCTCAGAGGGGATCTGAGGTTAGGAAGTGAGTTAGGAGGAATCTCCATGGCAGACATCTACCTGGCATTAATTCATGCCCCTGTGTACAATAAGAACATGGAGACGGTCGCAACTTCGATCACAAACCTAGATCTTCATGATATTGCGCGCTGCTCAACAACTTATGGTATAAAACGCTATTATGTGGTACATCCCGCTGAAGCCCAGCGCCAATTGGCTAAACGTATTATGGGTTTTTGGCAAGAGGGTTATGGGGCGGAGTATAATCCTGATCGTCAAGAAGCGTTTTCGAGGGTAAGGATCGCAGAGAATTTAGACGAAGTTTATGCAGAAATCGAAGCTGAGCACGGGATAGCCCCTATTAAAGTGGCGACTGATGCTCGAAAATATACTAATACAGTCACCTATACCCAGCTACGCCAGGACATAGAAACCACGGATATTCCAATCCTGCTTTTATTTGGGACAGGCTGGGGATTACTCAAAGAAGATGTTGAAACTATGGATCGAATCCTCGAGCCCATTTATGGACCCACAGATTATAATCATTTATCGGTGCGTTCCGCGGTTTCAATTATTTTAGATCGCCTGCGGGGACATTAAGTGAAAAATTGTATTGCTATTAACAATTTGAGCGTGGTTTGATCGAAGTTTGTTGCATAACCAAAAGGGTTGTGATAATATAAATAGGTCTGATAAGGGATGGTCCGCTCGCTGTAAATCAGTGTATGAACATTCTCGACAAGGAAGGGGGGATTTTATAATGGATTATATTCGCATGATTGAAGAAGAACAAATGAAAAAGGATCTTCCTCACTTCCGTCCAGGTGATACAGTACGTGTACATGTGCGCATTGTTGAGGGAACCCGTGAACGTATTCAGGTTTTTGAAGGGCTAGTCATCGCAATGAAAGGTGGCGGCATCAGAGAGACTTTTACGGTTCGTCGTGTCTTCGCTGGCGTCGGGGTAGAACGAACTTTCCCTTTGCACTCTCCTCGCTTGGAAAAGATCGAGGTGGCTCGCAGAGGTGTGGTTCGCCGGGCTAAGCTTTACTATTTGCGTTCGCTTTCTGGTAAGGCGGCGCGGATTCGCGATCGTCGCACTGTCTAAGGTGAAAAAGGGGCTAGAGCAATCTGGCTCTTTTTTTTTTCTAAAGCCTACGCTTCAGAAAGGCTATCTGACATTTCACATATGTTTTTAGATGAAGTTCTGTATATCTTGTTCTTGAGTGTATGCTCCAGCGATTCTTGCTCATACTAGAAAGAAGTGCAAGAGGAGGGCGTACGTGACAATGGAACATCAGAGATCAAAAACAACATGGATTTTGGGTATTGTCGGCGCGGTTTTGATAATCGGTGGAATTTTACGTTGGGGAGTATTGCAACCATATCTGATTCCATCCCCTTCCATGGAACCCGGTATGGCGCCAGGGGATCGTATTCTAGTCAATCGCCTTGCCTATCGCTTGTGGGCTCCTACTCGAGGGGATGTCGTGGTGTTTGCTTTTCCGAAGGATACAAAGCGAACCTTCGTTAAACGGGTTATTGCTGCGGAAAACGAAACAGTGGAGCTTCGGGACAATCAAGTCTTTGTAAATGGAAATGTTATTAAGGAACCCTACGTTAAACAGGGGGATTACCCTCCATATGGTCCAGAACTTGTTCCAGTCGGAAAGGTGTTCGTCTTAGGTGATAACCGTCGCGAGAGCGAAGATTCGCGAGAATGGGGACTTCTACCTAAAACCTACCTATTGGGGAAAGCTTGGATGGTATACTATCCTTTTCGGCGTTTTAGGATCTTTTAACAAGCTGTGTGTAAATCTTAGAGATTTGGATTCTTTTTATAAGAATGAAGAGGGATATTCATGAGTATTCAATGGTTTCCGGGGCATATGGCTAAAGCGAGACGTCTATTAACCGAACAAATTGAATGGGTTGATGTTGTCATGGAACTTGCCGATGCCCGAATCCCAGTCAGTAGTCGTAATCCAATGCTCGATAAACTGCTTGGAAAAAAACCGAGATTGTTACTTCTAAATAAAGCGGATTTGGCGGATCCTTCTTGGACGGCCAAATGGCTTGCTCATTTAAGAGTATCTGGTCTTGTTTATGCAGTTAGTGCGACAACAGGGCTTGGGGTCAAACAAATAGTGCCCGAATTAGAACGAATGGTTTTTGCCAAACAAGCAAGGCAAGCGGAAAAAGGTATTCGCCAACAGATGATCAAAGTCATGATTGTGGGAATTCCTAATATTGGTAAATCATCTTTAATTAATCAGTTGACAGGCGGAGCTCAGGCGAAAGTCGGGAATAAACCAGGAGTTACCCGTGGAAATCAGTGGGTACGAATACATGAACGGGTCGAACTGCTAGACACCCCGGGAATGTTGTGGCCCAAATTTGAAGAACTTGATGTCGGGCGAAAGCTGGCTGCACTCGGAGCTGTAAAAGATGAGGTTTTTGATATTGAGGAATTATCGACCTGGATCATTGATTGGTTAAAGCAGTATTCGCCGAATGCCTTAGTCCGCTATCAGACGTCAGACTTGGAGGTCACTTTGGAAAGTTTGGGACGAAAACGGGGATGCCTGATTCATGGCGGGCGTGTAGATACGCAAAAAGCTGCTCAGGTTTTCCTGAGAGAACTTCGTATGGGACAACTTGGTCCAATAACCATGGATCATGTAATTTGATGGTTTTACTAGTCAATTAAATCTTTGTATGATTGAATATTATAGGCGGTATGAAGGAAATCTACGTTATATGTCGAAGTGAGAATATGGGAGAGAAGAGGAGAAAGTGTGGAACCGTTATCCCACATGAATGTTCGGGAAGTTGAAGAAGCACTATATAAAGATCCTTCCCCTCGAATGCTTAGCGCATGTCAGAACGACCCGCGTCAAGGAGTTCGGCGTCTAGCCGTGCGTCTTGTTAAGTATCAGCAAGCACAAGCTGTAGAACAAGCCCGTATTCAGCAACTGCTTGTGGAAGAAAAAAAATTATGGGAACAAGGATTCCTGTTGTTGGCGGGAATTGATGAAGCGGGGCGAGGGCCGCTGGCTGGGCCAGTTGTGGCTGCGGCATGTATTCTGCCAGCAAAGTTTGATTTAGCTGGTCTAAATGATTCGAAAATGCTGACAGAGAGTAAGCGGGAAAAACTTTACACTCAAATACAAGCACAGGCTATCGATTATGCTATTGGGAGCGCTGAACCCGCTGAGATTGACGCCCTGAATATTTTAGAGGCTACTAAATTAGCCATGAAGCGTGCAATCGAAGGGTTGAAAGTTCGTCCCCATTACTTATTGATTGATGCACTAAAACTCCCAGATGTTCATCTCCCGCAGCTTGCGCTGATAGGAGGAGACCATTTAAGTGCCACAATCGCAGCAGCCTCGATCTTGGCAAAAGTGACACGTGACCGCTTAATGGTTGAACTCCATACACTTTATCCAGAATATACCTTTTCTAAAAACAAAGGGTATGGCACAAGCGAACACATGCAAGTTTTGAGGCGTTTAGGACCATGTCCTCTTCATCGAAAAAGTTTTGCTCCAGTGAAACAACAGGCGTCTGCTAGTTAAAAAGAAGGGCAGGTGGTGTTATTTGGAAGCTAAATTTATTGACCATACGCAATGAGTGTGGGACAATAAGCTTGGCATGGAATGTGGTATCAAAACTTTTTTATGAAGGGAGGTTAAGAGGATGTCTGACAATAATTTTGCTGCTGTAGGTATTTTTCTTGTAGGTGCAATAGCGGTATCGATCATTATGATGATAGTGCCAAAGTTGTTAGCACCTAACAAACCACACAAAGAGAAACTGACAACTTATGAGTGTGGTAATGAGACAATTGGACGAACGTGGCTCGGTTTTAAGAGCAATTATTTTATGTACGCCTTAGTATTTACTGCTTTTGATGTTGAAACAGTTTTCTTGTACCCATGGGCTTTAACATTCCAAAAGCTGGGAACATTTGCTTTCTTGGAAATGTTCATTTTTATTGTCATTCTCTTGGTCGGTTTCTGGTATGCTTGGAAAGAAGGTGCTTTAGAGTGGATGTAACCCTAGAAAAGCAGCTTCGCGAAGACGAGGCGTTAATGCAAAAAAATGTTCTGGTGACCAATATCGATAAACTTCTCAACTGGGCTCGCGGGCATTCCTTCTGGCCAGTTACGTTTGGCCTAGCTTGTTGCGCCATTGAAATGATGGCTACGGGTGGACCTCGTTATGACATTTCCCGATTTGGCTGGGAGGTTTTTCGTGCTTCACCTCGCCAAGCGGATGTAATGATTGTGGCAGGAACCTGTACTCGTAAGATGGCACCTCTGCTACGTCGTATATATGACCAAATGCCTGAACCAAAATGGGTTATCGCTATGGGTAGTTGTGCAAACGCAGGGGGGCCCTTTGTAGATTCCTATGCTATGATGGCTGGAGTAGATAAGATTGTTCCAGTGGATGTTTATATCCCTGGCTGTCCTCCAAGACCGGAATCATTGCTATATGGGCTCTTACAACTTCAATATAAGGTTTCCAATCCTGCTAAGGTGAGGTTAATGAAACATGGAAAATAAACAATTAAGACAACATGTGGAGGAACTTGCATCCCGGGTTAATGGAGAGGTAGAAGAGAGTTTAGGGGCTCTTATTTTGAAAGTTAAAGCTCCTTATATAGTCGAAACTCTAACAGGGGCTAAAAGCTTCCCAGATGCCCCATGTGACTTTTTGCACGATCTGTGTGGATTAGACCTCGTCGATCATCTAGAAGTGGTCTATCAATTGTCAAGTCTCCGTGGACCACAGTGTCTACGCGTAAAGGCAATAGTAGAACGGGAAAACCCAGTGATCGATTCCGTGACCCGGATTTGGCAAGGCGCTAATTTTCTGGAACGCGAGGCCTACGATATGTTCGGAATAAAATTCAAAGGACATCCTAATCTCAAACGGATTTATATGTGGGATGATTTTGAAGGATATCCGTTGCGCAAGGACTATGTGACTGAGCCCATCGAGGAACGTAATATCATGCGGCAGCGCATAGACGGGGAATAGGGGGAGAAACATGACTATTGAAAAAACACAAGAACTCGTTTTGAACATGGGCCCCCAACACCCGAGTATGCACGGCGTGTTTCGCATGGTGGTCCATCTGGAGGGTGAAACAGTTACAAAGATCGAACCCAAATTAGGATATCTCCATCGAGGGATGGAAAAGCTTGCGGAAAGCCGAACCTATTCACAGTTTATTCCGTATACAGATCGTTTGGATTACCTAGCTTCTCCACATAACAACTGGGCTTATGTCCAAACTGTTGAGAAACTTATGGGAGTAGAAATTCCCGAACGGGCGGAATATCTTCGAGTGATTTTCGGAGAACTTGCTCGAATTGCCAGCCACCAGGTTATGATTGCAAGTACAGCACTCGATATGGCGGGGTGGTCGGCATGGTCATATGCTTTCCGCGACCGTGAGCGCATCTTAGATATGTATGAAATGACCGCAGGAAGCCGATTGACAGTTAATATCATGCGCATAGGGGGATTAAGCGCAGAGCCACCTGCAGAATTTTGGCCTGCCCTAAAATCGTTCCTCGATGATACACCTGAGATGCTCGAAGAATACTATGGTATCTTTTTAGGGAACGAAATAGCACAAGGCCGATTGAAGAATATCGGTATCCTATCAAAGGAACTCGCGGAGAATCTCTCTATTACCGGTCCGGTTTTACGGGCGTCCGGCGTGAATTTTGACGTGCGTAAAGCAGAACCCTACAGCATTTACGACCGATTTGACTTTAACGTACCGGTTCGCACGGGGTGTGACAGCTTTGACCGTACGATGATACGAATGGACGAGATTGTGGAAAGTATTAAGATCATTAAGCAAGCTATACGTGATATTCCTGAAGGACCAATTATGGCCAAGGTGCCTAAGGTTATCAAACCTCCGGTTGGAGAGGTATATCATCGCGTAGAAAACCCTAAAGGGGAACTGGGATTCTATATCGTCAGTGATGGAACGACTAAACCGTCCCGGGTCCGTATACGGCCGGGCACATTCATTAATATACAGATGCTCCCAATTGTGGCCTTGGGATGGAAAATCCAAGACGTTGTTGCGATTTTTGCAACTTTGGACGCTGTATTGGGTGAAGTCGATAAGTAGTAAATTGCAATGAGGGGAGAATAAGATGGAGACATTAAATAATCTGTTTTTGATTATTGCGCATGCCATCCGTAGTCTTTTTGCGGATCCCCACTCAGTTTGGGCTAATTTAACCATGGATGTCATTAACTTTATCATCGTGGTTGTCATTGTTGTCTTGGCTGCATTAATTTTAATTTTACTTGAACGTAAAATAGCAGGTTGGACATCACAAAGGACAGGGCCCAATCGTCTCGGTCCGCGCGGATGGTTCCAGACTATAGCAGATGCATTAAAACTCATGGGGAAAGAGGATATTACTCCAGAAGGCGCTGATAGGTTTATCTTTAAAGTTGCGCCAATGATTATTTTCGTTCTCCCGATGATGACTTTAGCAGTCATTCCTTATGGAAAAGGCATGGCACCCATTGATCTCGATTTAGGTATTTTCTACTTTTTGGCTATCTCCGCTATTTCAACTTTGGCTTTCCTAATGGCTGGATGGGGATCCAATAATAAATACTCTTTATTGGGTGGTATGCGGGCAGTTGCCCAAATGATCAGTTACGAAATCCCTTTGCTCTTCTCTTTACTTGGGGTTGTCATGATCACTCAATCGTTTAATTTAGGAGTCATTGTTGAAGCACAAAGTACTATTCCTTTTATTATTCTTCAACCTATTGCATTTGTGATTTACATTATTGCGGCTATGGCAGAAGTCAACCGTGCACCGTTTGACCTGGTTGAAGCAGATCAGGAAGTCGTTGCCGGACCGTTTACAGAGTACACTGGGCTCCGCTGGGGATTGTTTTTCCTAGGAGAATACGGAAATATGACAGCTGTATCTGCACTCGCCGCAACCGTGTTTTTGGGTGGCTGGCAGGGGCCGGGCTTTTTCCCAGGCTGGGTATGGTTTTGGATGAAAGTCGGTATAGTCATTTTCTTTATGATGTGGGCTCGCTGGACTTTCCCTAGAATTCGTATTGATCATTTAATGCATTTAGCGTGGAAGGTATTGTTACCGCTTTCGCTTTTAAACATTTTGTTAACGGGTCTGGGTATCTATATTTACCGATTCGTGATGGGGGGGTGACACAGTGTTTGGTAAAGGTTTGTTACAAGGTCTTGGTATTACATTCAAACGCATGGTTGGTCCCAATATCACGGAGTTTTACCCCGAGGTGAAACCCAATCTTCCGACCAGAGTGCGCAGTTCCATGGGTCTTGATAAGAGTAAGTGCATCTCTTGCAATATGTGTGCGATGGCTTGTCCTAACTCGGTTATTAAATTGAGCAGCGAAAAAGATGAAAATAACAAAAAAGTTCTTAAGACTTATCACATGGACGTTGGTCGTTGCCTCTTCTGCGGCATGTGCACTGAGGTTTGTCCGACCAAGGCTTTGACAGTGACACAGGAATACGAAAATGCTGTATATGAACCAGGAGATATGAAATGGGACATGATAAAGCGGGCTGAGCGGAAAGGGAAGGAGGGGTGAGCGTGAGCACTATAGTTTTCTTTATCTTTTCTATCATGGCCATTGCAGCTGCGTGGGGTGTCGTCACTTCGAAAAACATTGTGCATAGTGCGCTTTATCTGGCACTTTCCTTTTCAGGTGTAGCAGTGCTTTATGTCTTGATGAATGCAGACTTTTTGGCGGCAGTTCAGTTGCTGATCTACACGGGAGCCGTATCAATTATGGTAGTTTTTGCGGTGATGTTGACGTTACGTGGTGAAATCTGTGACAGCAATCTTGAGAATCGTAAGTGGGGTTGGGGTGCACTTGTTTCTGGACTTGTGTTTATCATGATAGCGCTCGTCATTCTCACAAATTCAGATTGGCGCATTTTACCAACAGCGTGGACTAGCGGTGGCTCGGCTGCAGATATGTCGCTACTTTTATTGACTCAATTTATGATACCCTTTGAAGTAGCAGCTGTTTTACTTACCGTTGCCTTAGCCGGAGCTGTGATCTTGGCGAAGGGAGTGAAAGAGAGCAAATGAATTTAAGTAATTTAAGTGTGGGGCTTTCTACGTATCTTTTAGTGGGTGCAATGCTCTTTAGTCTGGGGCTTTATGGTGTATTTTCAAAACGAAATATTATTGCTGTACTCATGTCCATTGAGCTTATGCTTAATGCCGTTAATATTAATTTTGTTGCTTTCAATCGCTTTATTTGGAACCAAAAGATTGACATCCACTATGTTCTGACTGGGCATGTGGCTGCACTTTTCGTCATTGTTGTTGCGGCAGCTGAAGTGGCCGTTGGACTTGCTTTGGTTATTACGATTTATCGTAACCGTCAGTCCACCAACGTGGACGAATTTAATTGGTTGAAGTGGTAAGAGAGACTATGGAGAAGGTAGGTGTTCAAGGAAATGCATGATCTCTTTCGATGGGCATGGTTAATTCCTGCTTTGCCCTTCCTGTCGTTTCTACTCATCGCCTTTGTCACGAAACGATCCAAAGGGCTGTCTTCTACAGTATCGATCCTGGCGATTCTCACCGCGTTGGGCTTAGCTGTTGCTATTGCTTCAGGACTTATTCAGTCGGGTGCAGAACTTGTGGAACATCCTGCAATCGTAAACGTGAATTGGCTTAATATTGGGGGCTTAAAGATCGATTTTGGAACGATCGTCGATCCCCTGAGTACTATGATGTTGTTTGTAGTTACCTTGGTAGCATCGATGGTACAGATCTATTCTTTAGGATATATGCACGGGGACGAGGGTTTTTCGCGTTACTATGCGTACCAGTCTCTGTTTGCAGCATCCATGTTGGGCATGGTGCTCGCCACCAATTTGTTGCAACTCTTTATCTTCTGGGAATTAGTTGGACTATGCTCTTACTTGCTGATTGGTTTTTGGTACTTTAAAGTATCTGCGCGTGAAGCAGCTAAAAAGGCTTTTATGACGACACGTGTCGGAGACTTTGGCTTACTTCTAGGGATACTTTTCCTCTATACCAAATTCGGAACGCTTGATTTCGCTGCACTCTCCGTAGCACTTAACACGAATTTCCAAGATGTGGCACTTATCGGGACTGCATCGTATGTGACAGTCATGGCGTTCCTCATCTTTATGGGACCCGTGGGCAAGTCAGGACAGTTTCCCCTTCACGTTTGGTTACCAGACGCAATGGAGGGCCCGACGCCAGTTAGTGCTCTGATTCACGCAGCAACCATGGTTGTTGCCGGGGTTTACCTAGTAGCACGGATGTATTTTCTTTTTGATCATGCCGATCCGTCAGCCTTACAGTTTATTGCCAACATAGGCGCTTTCACAGCTATCTTTGCGGCGTCCATTGCGATCGCGCAAGATGACATTAAACGCATTTTGGCGTATTCCACCTTAAGCCAACTTGGCTATATGATGTTTGCGCTTGGTGTGGGTTCGTACTCGGGAGCCATGTTTCACTTAATGACCCATGCGTTCTTTAAAGCCTTAATGTTCTTAGGCGCTGGTTCTGTGATTTTAGCTATGCATCATAAACAAGATATTTGGGAAATGGGTGGACTTTGGAAAAAGATGCCAATAACAGGTACGACATTTTTTATCGGAATTCTGGCTATCTCCGGAGTCCCACCGTTTGCAGGGTTCTTCTCGAAAGACGAGATTTTAGCTAATGCCCTGCACAACGGACATCCAGTGATTTATGGAGTGGGTCTGTTTACGGCTTTCTTAACAGCATTCTACATGAGCCGTTTGTTCTTTGTAACGTTTTGTGGACCTGAAAAGCCAGAAAACCATACTCATGAATCGCCTTGGAGTATGACAATTCCGCTCATGATTCTCGCCTTCTTCAGTCTTATTGGTGGATGGGTTGCTTTACCGGAACATAACTTCGCTTTCTTTGTCCATTATCTTCCGAGTGGACATGAGTTCGAAAGAGAAGCTATTGACTGGGGCTTAGCTGCAATTTCCGTCACTGCGGGACTTCTCGGTATTGGGCTCGCTTATATCATCTATATTAAGAAGTCCATTGCTGCAGAGAATATTGTGGCCCGCTTCCCAGTGGTTTACAAAGTACTCCAAAACAAATACTACGTCGACGAGTTATATTTGTGGATTATTCATTACGTTATGGGCGGTCTAGCAAAAGTCCTATACTGGTTTGACATTTATATCATAGACGGGATCATCAATGGAATCGCTTTAATCACGCGCGGTAGTGCTAAAACACTTCGCCGAACTAGTACAGGACAACTACAAACGTACGCAATGGTGTTCTTTTTCGCAGTTGTCGTCATATTCATGGTCTTTGCATTTGGGGAAGGTCAATTGACAGCTCTTAACCCCTTAGCAACGCTAGGAGGTGTGAAATAATGTCTGCACTGCCAACAGTGAGCTCATCACTCCTTCTACCCGGCATTCTGCTAGCACCAGTATTGGCTATGTTAATGATTGTATTCTTGCCTAAAGAAGAAAGTAAGACGATCAAAATCATTGCAGCCATAGGTACTTTTGCCTCTATGGCCCTCTCACTTTATGCTTTCTTTGCCTATGACCGTGCGTTGGGTGGAATGCAGTTTACCTTAACGATTCCCTGGATACCTGATCTCGGTGTTAGTATGGCCTTCGGTGTTGACGGAATCAGTTTACCCATGCTTCTACTGACGAATATAATTGGTTTCTCTTCCATCTATGCATCTTGGAATATGGATAAGCGTGTCAAAGAATTCTTTGTTTTACTGCTTATTCTAATCACTGGGGTCATGGGAACGTTTATCGCACGTGATCTGTTCATCTTCTTCCTCTTCTATGAGATTGTGGTTATTCCAATCTACATCATGGTCATCATCTGGGGAAGTTCGAAACGAGTCACCAAGGAATACGCCGGTATGAAATTGACCATTTACTTGCTTATAGGATCCGCCTTCCTGCTCGTCGGCCTGATCGCCTTATACTTGGCCGCAGGCAAAAATGGCAATCCGACCTTCATGTTTGATCAATTAGCTGCTAGGCAAGACCTCTACAGTCCTGCTTTCCAAAAAGTCGCCTTTGGCTTAATGCTCTTTGGTTTTGGTTCTCTCATATCCATGTTTCCCTTTCACTCCTGGTCTCCTGATGGTTATGCTGGAGCTCCGACGGCCGTTAGTATGATTCATGCCGGAGTTTTAAAGAAAATTGGGGGCTATGGATTAATCCGCTTGGGAGTTATGGTTCTTCCGCTCGGAGCAAAGTTCTGGGCTCCGCTCATCGCAGTCTTGGCAATTTGCAACGTACTTTATGCAGCCTTTATCGCCTTGGCTCAAAAGGATCTCAAATACGTTATCGGTTATTCATCAGTTAGCCACATGGGGTATGTACTGATTGCCCTGGCGGCCCTGAACCCAACCGCTATGACAGGTGCTATCGCTATGATGTTTGCACACGGAGTCATGTCCGCTCTCATCTTCTCGATGATCGGATTTATCTACGAGAAAACTCATACGCGTAATATCGCCGATTTGGGAGGACTAGCCCATCAAGTGCCACGCTTAGCCATTGGCCTTTTGATTGCGGGTATGGCTTCTCTGGGCTTGCCAAGTACAGTCAATTTTATTTCCGAGTTCACTATCTTTATGGGTACAATCCATGTTTTCCCTGTACTCGCTATGCTAGGAATTTTCGGGATTATCTTTACAGCAGTTTACATCTTACGGATGATTGCTAACGTTCTGTTCGGACCACGTCGTCCTGAATGGGACCATCTAAAAGACATTCGTGGGGCAGAATTAGTTCCTTTGGTCGTATGTGTGTTCGTGATCTTTCTTTTAGGGGTATTCCCTAACATTTTATTTGGCTTGATTGATAGTGGGGTTACCTCATCGGGTCTTGCCAAGGTACTTGAGACTGTGAGTCAGGCGAAGATTGGAGGGTTGTTCTAATGGTAGATTTCAATATTGCGACAGTGCTTACGCCTGAAATTGCCTTGGCCGCACTGGCATTGATTCTGTTGGCCATTGGACTTCTGATTCCACCTAGCGCGCGAAAAGGCATGATGCCGCTCACTGTTTTCTCGCTATTAGGTGTTCTCAGTTATACGCTCTTTGATTTCTTTAAGGGTCCTAAGGCATCATTCCTTAATGGAATGTACATGCACGATCAATTCGCAGTCTATTTCAAAATACTATTCCTGGCGGCTGCGCTTCTGGTTGTACTCTCTTCGGGTGGGTATATTCAAAAGTTACCTAATCATCGTGGTGAGTTCTATTCTTTAATTTTGGCGGCGACTTTGGGAATGATGGTCATGGCAGGGGCTGGCGAACTTATTACGATGTACGTTGGTCTCGAATTGATGACGATTTCCTTCTATGTCCTTGTTGCTTATTTGGCGGATGATGCACGTTCCTCAGAAGCCGGGATTAAGTACCTTGTTCTTGGTGCCACTTCATCAGCCATTTTGCTCTACGGGATCAGCCTTATCTATGGACTCACTGGCTCTACTCAGCTCACAGAAATTGCAAGTGGGTTAGGGGCCAACCTATCTCCTGCATCCTTCTTGGCGACAGTTTTTCTTCTTGCAGGGTTAGGATTCAAAATCTCCCTTGTTCCGTTTCATCTTTGGGCACCGGATATTTATGAAGGCGCGCCTACGCCTGTTACGGCGTTCTTGGCCATTGCCTCAAAAGCGGCTGCCTTTGCTGTTTTGATCAGAGTCTATCTGTTAACTATGAACAGCCAGGCCTTTTCAGGCACTGGACTAACGTTGTTAGTTGTTCTGGCATCTCTGACCATGATATTGGGTAATTTAATTGCGATACCTCAAAC
The DNA here is from genome assembly GCF_004766055.1 of Desulfosporosinus sp. Sb-LF. Taxonomy (NCBI): domain Bacteria; kingdom Bacillati; phylum Bacillota; class Clostridia; order Eubacteriales; family Desulfitobacteriaceae; genus Desulfosporosinus; species Desulfosporosinus sp. Sb-LF. The sequence goes on from NZ_SPQR01000006.1 coordinate 332,241, forward strand.
GAACATTAAACGGTTATTAGCGTATTCAAGCATTGCGCAAGCAGGCTACCTAATGGTGGGTATTATTGCTGAATCAGTGGCAGGGGTCAAAGGGGTCGTATTCTATGCCATGATTTATGTTTTCGCTAATATGGGTGCGTTTGCGGTTGCAACTCACGTATCTGAGAAGCAAGGCAGTGACAAGATTGCTGATTTTGCGGGTTTAGCTCGCCGCTCTCCTTTGGCAGCGGTTGTTATGACGGCATCCTTACTATCTCTAGCGGGGATTCCCCCAATGGCTGGGTTCGTAGGGAAGTTCTATCTCTTCTCTGCAGTCATGGACCAAGGATACACAGCCATTGCCTATATTGGGTTTGTGATGAGTATGGTGTCCGTGTACTATTATCTCTCGGTCGTTAAGGTGATGTACCTCGGAGATGGCGAAAAATTGCCAGACGTTCCGGTTCATGGAGCGATGAAGTTTACGCTGGTCTTCTCGATGTTAATTACGCTAGCAATCGGGATTTATCCCTCTCCTCTAGCTCAAATGGCAATCGCTGCAGCGCAGAGTTTAATCAGATAACCTTCATCAGGTTGTCTATGGGATATTGAATAGAACAAATGTCGATATACTAAAAGAGGTTCTCAGTTTTACTGAGAACCTTTTTTGTAATATTATATATTAAACGAGCATACTTGAGGCTTGAAAGTGGTCTATCATATGGTATTAGGGTAGTGTAATTAGGAGACGAGATATAAGCTGTCTAATGTTTTTAACTATATGAACTAGGATATCTCAAACCTTTAAATGTCTATAAAGTCTGAAAAGGGATATCGTTTTAAGAAAGAGGGGGTTAACATTTTGAAGAATAAACAGTCCCTCGGAAAATCCGGAGAGCAATTTGCAGCTCGCTTGATCATAAATTCCGGCTTGAGCACCGTTAATCTTAATTATCGATGTCCAAAAGGGGAGATGGATATTATTGCCCGTGATGGAGAAACACTAGTTTTCATTGAGGTACGCACACGAAGATCTTCGTTTAGAGGCTGGGGCGAGGAAAGTATCACACAACAAAAGGCGAAACGCTTACGAGACATCGCGTCCTATTACGTGTTGCAACAGGGGTATACGAACTGGCCTAGCTTGAGATTTGATGTTATTGCTATACGTTGGATTAGTGATAACCCCGATTCTGTATGGATTCAAGCGGCTATATGAATTAACATTACAATATAAGTTTGATCACACAATTTTCACGTTTGGATGGTAAACTATAGTTATAGTTATAGTTATAGTTATAGGTTATAAGTTATAAGTTATAGGTTATAGTTAAGGGCTTCAAGTTACTGTTAAAGTCGTCGGGGCGATGCTTATCCCAAAGGAGTGTATGCTAATTGAATACAATTTTAGTGGTTGATGATGAAGAAAAAATAAGAAGTTTGGTAAGGTTATACTTAGAGCGAGAAGGGTTCGATGTTGAGGAGGCAGAAGATGGTCGTGTGGCTCTGGAAAAATTCCGCACAGGTCAGTTTTCCCTCTTAATAGTCGATCTTATGATGCCGGATGTCGATGGTTGGCGCGTTTGCCGTGAGATCCGTGCAAGTTCTGGGATTCCCATTATCATGTTAACTGCGAGGGGAGAGGAATTTGACCGTGTACTAGGTCTTGAACTGGGTGCTGACGATTATCTGGTGAAGCCATTTAGTACCAAGGAATTAGTAGCACGTGTAAAAGCACTCTTACGTCGATCAACCGGTCAACTTCAGCAAGTTTCCTCTGAGATAACGGCTGGGTTGCTATGTATCGATAAAGAAAGACATCGTGTAAGTATTGGGAATCAGGTTATTAGCTTAACCCCTTTGGAGTTTGATTTGCTTTATTTTTTGGCAAGGAATCGAGGTAGGGTTTTCTCACGCGAACAGCTGATGGAAACAGTTTGGGGTTATGACTTTTATGGGGATGCTAGAACGGTCGACACCCATGTCAAAAAGTTGCGAGAGAAATTAGCCGACCCGGATATTAAGGGAATGTTGGTCACTGTATGGGGTGTAGGCTATAAATTTGATCCTGACCATGTTCATTGACGAGATGAAGAATCTTAAATAGTAAAGATGGTGTTAGTTCAGTGAAAATGCGTCATGCATGGACAATCTCTATGAAACTATGGATTGCCTTGACCCTCCTTATTCTTGTCGTACTTGGGGGGTTAGGGCTTACGATCACCTGGCTTTTCGGGGATTTTTATCTTCAACAAAAGTTGGATTCACTTCGGAAAGAGGCGACTGAAATATCAGAGCAATTGGCAACAGTCTATAGTTGGAGTGAACGGTTAAATCTGCTAGAAACGTTGAAGCTAACCTCGGGCACGCAATTAGTTTTACTTGATCCAAAAGGGAATATATTAGTAATTTCGGGAACAACTTCAATATCATCACAGGGCTTAGGAGTCGGGGTAGGCGGGCATTTAGGCGTACTGGGAGGATGGTCACGAAATCTACGGCCCTCGGACTTCTTTACCGATGAGTACTTGGAAACGGTCCTTTCTGGTAAAACTATTTCGATTAAAGCTTTACCCGTTAATGGTGGCGGGCAGGCGATGCTTATTGCTGCTACGCCAGTCGGAATTAAACCCGTTCAGGGTGTTGTGCTTCTAGGGAGCTCTCCGGTTCCTATTCAAGAAAGTATCGCAACGTTTCGTCGACTTATTCTCTATGCCTCCTTGATTGCGGTTTTCTTGGCCACAGTGGTTAGCCTTATTTTTGCTCGACAAGTAACGAGGCCACTTGCCTTGATGCAACGAGGAGCAACTAGAATGGCTAAAGGCGACTTTTTGCCCATTCAAGGTATAACAAGCAAAGATGAAATCGGAGAGTTGGCCGAGGTTTTAAATTCGATGGGAGAAAGCCTGAAAAACCACATGGAATGGCTTTCTCAAGAAAAGAACTTGCTTCAAGGTATCGTTGAAAGTATCAGTGATGCGGTGGTTATGCTGAGTTTTGAAGGCCTGATTCTCTATGCCAATGATTCTGCGAAGGCGTTGTGGCAAGAAGGTGAGATTGAACTTTCGGAACGAAGAACCCAAATTGTCGAATTTCTCCATTCGATGAGCCAAAACATTTCTCAAGGCGAAAACTTTGCAACAGTAACCCTTGGAATACAGGTGTTGCAAGTTGTAATGGCACCGATGGCCGAGACGGAGGGAATCCGTGGGAATGTTGCAGTTCTTAGAGACGTAACGGCCTCTTTGCGGGCGGAAAAGGCCCGCCGTGAGTTTTTAGCCAGTGTTACGCACGAACTTAGAACTCCTCTACATCTTATTCAAGGGTATTTGGAGGCAATCCAAGATGGTGTGATACCGGAACATCAGCAGGATGAGCATATTGACCTGGTCTTGGATGAAGCCAAACGTTTGGCGCGTTTAGTTCAGGATTTACAAGACATAAATTGGCTTGAACGAGGACAAATTATGCAACGTGTTACTCTTGACCTGAAGAGTTTTCTGAGTGATCTAGAGCAACGTTTTCAGGGTCGAGCGCAGGAGCTAGGTTTGATTCTAGAAGTTTCTGAAGGTCGAGGGGAATTATCTGCAGATCCAGATCGGCTTTTGCAAGTCTTTATTAATCTTTTAGACAATGCAATGGGGCACACACCTTGTGGAAAGATTGTTAGGGTATTTATGGAGGAAGATCAGAATCAGGTGCGATTCGCAGTCCAAGATGAAGGAGAAGGAATTCCCAAAGAAGCATTACCCTATATCTTTGATCGATTTTTTAGAGCGAATAAAGCACGATCGCGAAAGGATGGGGGAATGGGCTTAGGGCTTGCCATTGTACGACAAATTGTGGAAGCCCATGGAGGGCGTGTGAAAGTTGAAAGTGATATGGGAAGAGGGACGACTTTTTGGATTACTCTTCCACGTTAGGCACCTTTGAAGGTGTTACTGTTCCGATTATTCCACTCACTGTACGCCTACACAATGGCACAGGTTAAGGAAGATTTAAACCAATCATATAGAGAAATCAGATCGTGTTTTTGCAACCTCAGGAACCATATTTTGATTAATATGGAAGGATTGTAGAGAATTAACGCGAACATTCTATTTAAAGGGAGGAGATTGAATGTTCGCAGCCGTTTATGGCATGACCGTACTTGGGTTACAAGCTCACTTAATTCGTGTGGAAGTCGACGTGGCGAATGGTCTGCCGAGTTTTGATATTGTTGGATTGCCAACTACAGCTGTGAGAGAGGCCCGTGATCGCGTGCGTTCAGCGATACGAAACTCTGGCTACCAGTTCCCCCTTCAGCGAGTCACTGTGAACTTAGCTCCTGCGGACTTGCGCAAAGAAGGTTCAGGCCTCGATCTGCCGATTGCGATAGGGATACTCGCAGCTACTGGGCAATGCATCTCACCATCACTTGCTCATTATGTGTTTTCCGGCGAACTTTCTTTGGAGGGGACCCTTCGTCCAGTTCCTGGGGTACTTACCATGGCCATTACTCTGAATAAAGAAAACTTAACAACAGGGATGGAAGGCGGGCTCGCTACAGAAACATTTAGTTTGATCGTTCCCCCAGATAATTTAGCTGAAGCTCGTCTTGTGACTGAGTTAGAAACGCATAGTACACTAACTCTCGGTCTAATAGTGAAAGGGATCGAAAATAAGATTGGTTTCGAAGATGATGTTTTGCCACGGACTCCTCAAAAGAGCTTATTTAACGGAATCAAGGTGGACTGGGCCGATGTCCATGGGCAAAATCACGCTAAAAGGGCTTTAGAGATTGCTGCAACTGGGGGGCATAATGTCATTTTGGTAGGGCCCCCAGGATCGGGTAAGACGCTCCTAGCAAAGGCATATTCAGGAATACTTCCTCTCTTAAGCGATCAGGAAAGCATAGAGGTTACCCAGCTTTACAGTGTTTGTGGGTTGCTGAATAGCAATGGATTATTGGTTCAACATCGTCCTTTTCGAAACCCTCATCATACCATAACTAATGCTGGTATGATCGGCGGGGGACGGGAGCTACGTCCAGGTGAACTAAGCTTCGCTAATCACGGAGTTCTGTTCTTGGACGAGCTTCCTGAGTTTACTCGTGAGGTTTTAGAATGTTTGCGGCAACCACTGGAAGACCGCGAATTGACAATTACTAGGCAATCAGGGAGTATCACTTATCCAGCCCATGTAAGCGTCATCGCCAGCATGAATCCCTGCCCGTGTGGTTTATAACTTGGGAGAAGGTATACTCAATTGAAACAGTTGCGGATGCGGATAGGCTTGTCCTGCCATGAT